>JAZKRZ010000017.1:0-27824 GCA_036626395.1 Haloarculaceae archaeon | reverse complement strand
CGACGTAGTTGAGGTCCGGGTTGAGCATCTCGCCGGTCTTCGAGATGGCGATCCGAACCGCCTCGTCGGCCGTTTCCACGTCGTAGACGGGGACGGCGGCCTCGACGACAACCCGACAGTCCATACACCACGGTTAGCGTGCCATCGATATGAACCTTGGCCCGGGCTACCATCCGACGGTCCACCCGTCGGCGCACCCACAAGAGCCTTGATAGCCGGCCGTGTCCCCATCGAGTATGGTGGAGTTCGGACTACAGCAGATCGGGCTGGAACTCGGGACGGGCGCGGTGATCGGCGGTCTCATCGGGTTCGCAGCCAAGAAGGTCGCGAAGATCATCGCCGTGCTCGTCGGCGTCCAACTCGCGCTGTTCAAGTTCCTCGAATCCCGCGATATCCTGATCGTCGACTGGGAGCGCCTCTCGGCCGGCCTCGTCAACGCCAGCACGGCCGCGACCGACGCCGCCACCGCCAACCAGCCCCCGAGCCTGATAGCGAGTTTCCTGTCGGTTATCCCCGTCAGCGCCGGGTTCACCGGCGGCTTCCTGCTGGGATTCAAGCGGGGATAGGGTCTGCGCGGCACCTACACAGGAGGAACGGAAGGCCCAAACCGCACCTCGCGGTCAAAAGTCCGCGTCGACGAGTTCTCGCGCCCGTGCGAGCGCCTCGTGCTCGCGGGGGCCGCCACACGTCTCGACGACCTCCGCGAAGTAGGCCAGCCGTTCGCGCAACTCCCCCTGGTCGTAGGCGTCGACGCCCAGCCGCGAGGCCGCGACGGTCACCTCGACCACCGCCCCGAATCCCCGGTTCGTGGTCGGGACCGTCTCGCGTTCGACGCCGGCCTCCACGGGGTCGAGTGCCCAGGTGACGACGGGGGTCCCTCCCTCCTCGGCTCTCGCTACCTCGTGCACCGCCACGCGCACCCAGGCGTCGGCGCTCGCGAGCAGCGGGTCGTCCTCCTCGCGGATCGCCAGCGCCGCCTCGGTGAAATCGAGGGGGTCGCGCGTGAACTGGACGTACCCCTCGCTGCGCGCCTCGAAATTTCGACGGGTGCGCGTCCGGCCGTACGTGCGGGCCGTGACTGCCGCCGCTCCGGGTTCGCCCGACTCTCCGGGAGCGTGCAGTCCCAGCGCCGCGACGTTCCACCGTCCGTTCGGCCCCTCGGTCGTCACGACCGACTCGGTGACCCCCCGGAGTTCGACGGGCCACAGTGAACCCCCGGTCACACCGCCAGCCCCCGTTCGAGCGCGACGAACAGCCCCGCCGCGACGGTGTCGGCCGTAGTACCGGGGTTGATCCCCTCGGCGACGAACTCCTCGGCAAGCGCCTCGGGGTCGAGTTCGCCGTCGCGGGCGGCCCGGGCGCGCTCGGTGACCCGCTCTGCGGTCTCGCGGCCGTGCTGGACGACGACGAAGGTGTCGACCGCCTCGGCCAGCAGGTCTTGGAAGACGTCTGCGGCACGGTCGGTCACCGGTCCCTCGCGGTCGGCGACGGCGTCGGCGGCCGCGAAACTCCGCTCGAAACCGCCGACCCACTCGCGGGCGACGCCGTCGCGCTCGGCCGACCGTTCCATGATATCTTCGAGCGTAAGCCCGCGCGCTTCTACGGCCGGGACGGCCGCCTCGCCGCGGCGGACGTCCAGCGGTTCCATCCCCTCGGGCGGGTCATCGACCGCGACGTCGACGTGTTCGAACGCCCGGTAGAAGTCCGCGGCGTCCGCGACCGTGCTCTCGCTCACGGCGGCCGACGCGCCCGCCGGCGAGAGGTCACCCCGGCCCGCCGCGACCACGAGCGGCGTCGTCAGCAGGACCGCGCCGAACTGTGTGTTGCCCCCGCGCTGGTTGCTCATGCCCTCGATAGCGGTCAGGAACGCCGCGCCGAGGCGCTCGCCGTCGGCCGCCAGTTCCAACCCCCGGCGGGCACCGACCGCTCCCGCCAGGAAGTGCTCGAAGCGCAGGTCGGGGTACTCGCGGTGGCGGTCGACGTTGCCCGGCTTGGGCGTGCCCGCCACCTCCAGGAGGAGCGCCAGCTGGGCGTTCTCGGCGGTGGTCCTCACGGTTCCGGCCCCCCGGCTGGCGGGGCGCCGCCGTCGTTCTCCCGGCTCACGGGTCGCTTCGCTCCCCGTTCGCGTTCCGAGGCGTCCCGCTGGTCGGCCTCGCTATCCCCGAACCAGTCGGCGACTGCGCTCGCGACCCGCGCCAGCACGACAGGGTCGTCGCTCGGCCGGCCGACGCTGACCCCGTCGGCGCCGAGTGCGAGGTACTCGGCGACCGTCTCGCGGTCGCGCACCCCGTTGTTCGCGAGGACGAACGCGTCGGTCACCGCGGCGACGCCGCCGACCGCCGGCTCGGAGTCCATCGCGTCGACGTGGACGATATCGGCGCCGGCGTCGCCGAGCCGCGCCGAGAGCGCGGGCAGGTCGACGCCAGACACCTCGGTCCGGACCTTGACGCTGACCGTCGCGCCCGTCCCCGCGGCGACGCGAACGTAGGCACACAGGCGGTCGCCGTCCCGCAGCAAGGACTCGCCCGCGCCGGCGGCGCACATCTCGGCCTGGCGGCAGTGAGCGTTGACCTCCAGTATCGCGTCCCGGTCGGCGCAGACGGTAGCCACCGCGCGAACGGGCGCCGGCGAGGTCGCGCGGACGTTGACGCCCGCCACGAGCGGCGCGTCGGCCAGCGCCGCGAGCTGGTCGTCGACGAAGGCCACCGGGTCCTCGGGCAGGAACTCCGAGCGGTCGCGGGCGACCAGTTCGCGGGCGGCCGCCCGCGTTGGTTCGTCCAGCGCGATGCCGCCGAGAAACGCCGCGTCGACGTACGGCGCCGCCGCTCGCGCCCACTCGGCGTCGGACGCGCCGCTGAGACTCGCGGCCGCGACGCGTGGTTCGTGCGGGCGGGTCACGAGACGGCCTCCAGCGCCTCCCGCACGGCGCGGGCGACGCGTTCGGCGTCGGCCGCGTCGTCGATCGCCGTGTCGGTGCGGACGACCGGCCTGTCCAGGTCGGTGCCGTCGGCGTCGTCCAGGACGAACGCGTCGGCGAAGTCGTACGCGCGGGCGACGCCGGCGGTGCTCGGCTCGTACCCCTCGGCGGCCATCAGGTCGTCGGCCGGCCCGGAGAACACGCGGTGTTCGATGAACGGCGACACCGCGACGACGGGCGTCTCGGCCAGCGCCGCCCTGACCCCGTCGAGCGCGAGCATCGGCCCGAGACTCGTGATCGGGTTGGACGGGCCGACGGCTACGGGGTCCCCGAGCGCCTCCAGGACCGGCGTCGTCGCCGCCGCGCCGTCGCTCCCGCGGAACTCGACGCGCTCGATGGCCGGTTCGCCCCGGCGGGCGACCCAGAACTCCTGGAAGTGCATCGGTCCCTCGTCGGTGTGGACGATGGTCGCGACGGGGTCGTCGCTCATCGGGAGCAGGTCGACGGTCAGTCCGAAGGCGTCGGCCAGGCGAACGGTGGCTTCCGTGAGCGTCGCGCCCTCGTCTATCAGCCCCGTGCGCGTGAGGTGGACGGCCCGGTCGCGGTCGCCGATGTGCATGAACTCGGCGACCCCCGAGAAGCGCCGCCAGCGGGCGAGCCGACGCCCCGCGGTCTGGCGGTCGTCGGGGAGATACCGGGGGCCACTCCCGAGGCCGGCGCGCTCGGCCAGTTCGTGGAGTTCGTCGTGGGTCTCGGCCGTGTCGTCGGCGATGCCCCACCAGGTCTCGCGGTCGAGCACGCCGCCGCGCAGAAAGAGGACCGTGTCGACGTCGGGACAGACGAGGTGCCCGGCGATCTCGACGTCGTCGCCGGTGTTGCCGACGACGGTCGTCGCCGCCGGGTCGAACACCGCGTCCGCCCCCGAGAGGAGTTTGGGCGTCCCGGTCCCGCCCGAGAGAAACGTCACCATACCCCCGCGTAGGTGCAGGCCCGGCCTAAACCCTTGCGCCCGCGGCGGTCGGCGTCTCCGGGTCCCGTTACGACAGTCCGCCGACGACAGCGGGTCGACCGTCCGGTCCCGGCGACCCCGTTCGGGTCGTGCGATTCGAGGGGTTCCCAGTTGTCAGGCGTGAGAATCGGACCTCTATGCTCAAGAGTGTGGGACATGAGAGGAGAGGTAGCGCCGATGCCAGAAATTCAGGACCAAGAATCGGGCGCTACTGCGCACAGGTTCGCCCCTGCTGCCCCCGACGGGGACGCCGTCTACGGCGCCTGCTGTCCGGGGTGGCACAGTGCCGCGAGTCACAGCGATGCCCTCGACGACTGGGTCGCGTTCATGCGACGCCGCGACGTCGCTCACGTGTGCTGTCTCCTTCCCGGGGGGGAGTCGGACAGCACCGGCGGGAACGTCGAGCGCTACCGCGAGACGTTCGAGTCGGCTCTGCACGCCCCGATCCCGGACTGCAAGCTCGCAGACCGCCGTCTGTTCGCCGACGAAGTGTTGCCCTTCCTCGACGACGCCGTCGCCGCAGACGAGTCCGTCGTCGTGCACTGTCTCGACGGGCTCGGCCGGACCGGCCAGGTGCTCGCCGTCTGGCTCGCCCACGACCGCGACTACGGCCCCGAGCGCGCCATCGAGACCGTCGAGTCGACCGGCCGTCACCCGCGCGAACCGGTCGAGTCGGGGAACGCTACCGCGGGGGAACTCAAAGACCTGCTCGCGACGTTCGCCAGCGACCCGGGAGCGGAATCTTAACTCCGGTGGGGCCCAACCCACCGCCATGACGACCATCAAGGACAGCGTCCACGACCACATCGAGGTCGAGGGCGTCGCGGCGGCGCTGCTCGACACGCCGCCGGTCCAGCGGTTACGGCGGGTCTCCCAGCTCGGGACCGTCACGTTCGTCTACCCGTCGGCCAATCACACGCGCTTCGAACACTCCATCGGCGTCGTCCACCTCGCCGACCGGGCGCTCTCGCATCTGGGCATCGAGGGCCAGCAGGCCGAACGGGTACGCGCGGCCGCGCTCCTCCACGACGTCGGGCACGCCCCCTACAGCCACAACATCGAGGACATCATCCACCGCCACACCGGCAAGTACCACGACGACGTCGACGAACTGGTCGGGTCGGGCCCCGTGGCGCGCGTCCTCAGCGACCACGGGCTGAACCCCGACGCCGTGGCCGGACTCGTGGCCGGCGGGGGCGAGCTCGGCCAGCTGGTCTCGGGCGAACTCGACGTCGACCGGATGGACTACCTCGTGCGCGACGCCCACCACACCGGCGTGCCCTACGGCACCATCGACACCGAGCGACTCGTCCGCGCGCTGCGGTTCGTCGACGGCAACCTCGTGCTCGGCGAGGGCAACGTCCAGAGCGCCGAGAGCCTCCTGCTGGCCCGGGCGCTGATGAACCCGACGGTCTACAGCCACCACGTCGCCCGCATCGGCAAGGCGATGCTCCGGCGAGCCACCGCGCGCCTGCTCGCCCGCGAGGAAGTCGACGCCACAGGGCTCCGGCGGATGGACGACTACGACCTCCGCGTGGCACTGCGCGAGTGCGAGGCGACGGCGGCGTTCGCCCACCGCCTCGACCGCCGGGACCTCTACAAGCGGGCGGTCTGGGCGGAGATGACCGCCGTTCCCGACGACGTGGTCGACGCCGACCCCGGGGAGGTGCGGACCTTCGAGGCGGACGTCGCGGCCGCGGCGAACGTCGACCCCGACGCCGTGGTGCTCGACGTCCCCTCGCGACCGTCGATGCCCGAGTCGACGACGCGGGTCCTCGTCAACGGCGAGGTCCGCCGGCTCGGCGAGCAGTCGACGCTCGTCGGGGCACTGCGGGCCGCCCAGCGCGACCAGTGGCGCCTGGGCGTCTACGCCCCCGACGAGGTCGCCGACCGAGTCGGCGACGCCGCCGTCCGGACGCTCGGACTCGACGTCAAGGACGCCCGCGTGCGCGACGTCCGTCCGGGGATCCACGCCACGCTCGACGAGTTCGACTGACCCGACCGCTGTGCCGGGCCGTCCCCGACGGTTCGGACGACTCGACGTCAAGGACGCCCGTGTGGACCCGACGGCTTCAACTGACAGCCACGAATACGACGACCAATGACCGAGCCGACGATACTCGACGGCACGGTCCTCGCTGGACGGGAGTTCGAACCCGTCGAGGGCCGCGTCGTCGTCGAGGACGGCGAGATAGCGGCGGTCCAGTCCCGGCCCACGCGCAGTACAGACGTCATCCTGCCGGCCTTCGTCAACGCCCACACCCACGTCGGCGACTCTATCGCCAAGGAGGCCGGCGAGGGCCTCTCGCTGGAGGGGCTCGTGGCACCGCCGGACGGACTGAAACACCGGCTCCTCCGGGCCGCCGACCGCGAGGAGAAAGTCGCCGCCATGCGGCGCTCCCTGCAGTTCATGGAGTCCGCGGGAACGACGGCGTTCCTCGATTTCAGGGAGGGCGGCGTCGATGGAGTCGAGTCGCTGGAGGCGGCCGCCGAGGGGCTCGACGTCGCGCCCGTAATCCTGGGGCGCGAGGAGATAGCCGCGATGGAACGAAGCGACGGCTTCGGCGCGAGCGGCGCCGAGGACGGTGACTTCGCCCGCGAGCGCAACGCCACCGCGCGGGCCGACAAACTCTTCGGGATCCACGCCGGCGAGGTCCGGGCCAGCGACATCAATCCCGCGCTGGACCTCGACCCCGACTTCCTCGTCCACATGGTCCAGGCCGAGGAACTGCACCTCGACCGGGTCGCGGACAGTGAGATACCCGTCGTCGTGTGCCCGCGCTCGAACCTCGTCACCGGCGTGGGCGTCCCGCCCATCGCCGAGCTGGCCGACCGGACGACCGTCGCGCTGGGGACGGACAACGTCTTTCTCAACAGCCCGTCGATGTTCCGCGAGATGGAGTTCGCCGCCAAACTCGCCGACGTCAGCGCCCGCGAGGTGCTCCGCATGGCGACGGTCAACGGCGCCGAGATCGCGGGCCTGGACTGCGGCGTCGTCGAGGAAGGGCGCGACGCCGACCTGCTCGTCCTGGACGGGAACACCGACAACCTCGCGGGCGCCGAGAACCTCGTACGCGCGGTCGTCCGGCGGGCCGGCGTCGCCGACGTCAGCGACGTCGTCCTGAGCGACCGGTGACCGACACCCGGACGCTCCGGTCTCCGTCCGCTACCGCGCGTTCCCGGGTTCGCGCTCGGGGTCGCCGGGGTCGCGACCGTCCTGCGGATTCGCCTCGCCGCCGGGCGGTTTGCTCACGGGCCCCGCCAGCAGCGGGTCCGCCGTCTCGCGCATCCGCTCTTCGAGGCGCCCGCGCAGGTCGTCGCGGACGTCGGCCAGAGCGGGGTCGTCGACGAGGTTGTCCTGTTCACCGGGGTCGTGATACAGGTCGTACAGCGCTTCGCGGGGTCGCTCGCGCTCGCCCAGCCCGTGGTCGCGGAGGAAGCGCTTGGCGGGCCCGTCGTCGATGTTCGGGAGCACGGTGGTCGGGTAGTCGTCGAACCGGCGGACGTAGCGATACCGGCCGGTCCGGACGCTCCGCATCGGTTCGTAGGCGGCGTGGTAGGTCACTTCCTCGTAGACGGCGTCGCGCCCCTCGAAGCTCGCGGGGTCGCCGACCGCGTCGAGCCACGACTCGCCGTGCCAGGCTTCCGGGACGTCGAGTCCGAGGTACTCGGCGAGCGTCGGCACGAGGTCGGTGTGTGAGACCAGTCCGTCCGTCGTCTCACCGCGGGGACCGTCGGGAAACCGTGCGAGCAGCGCCACGCCTGTGCCGGCGTCCGAGAGCGTGCACTTCATCCCCGGGAACGCCGGCCCGTGGTCTGTCGTGTAGACGACCAGCGTCTCGTCGAGCAGGTCCGCGGCTTCGAGCGCGTCGAGTACCCGGCCGATGCGGGCGTCGAGCGCGGCGGCCGAGGCGTGAAACCCCGCCACGTCCGCGCGGGTGGCCGGCACGTCCGGGAGCGGACCGAACGGCCGGACGTCGTCGGGGTCGACGTCGTGTTCGTCCGCGTCGGGAAACGGCCGGTGGGTGTCGAAAAACGCCGCCGAGAGGAAGAAGGGGCCGTCGGCATCGCTGACGTATTCGGCGGCGGCCGCGGCGGTCGCGCGGTCGTCGCTGGCACCGCCGTCCCCGTCCTCGTCGCTGCCGTCGGCCGTCGGGAACGTCCGGTAGCCGAGTTCGCGGTCGGCGTCGGGTCCCCCGTGTTCGTGCTGGAAGCCGGCGAGTGCGGTGTCGTAGCCCGCCTCGCGCAGGAGGGTCGCGAGGTGGCGCTCCGGGCAGTCCATCGTCCACCCGCGGTTGACGAGGCCGGTCATCCCGACCGCGTGGGGCGCGAGCCCCGTCGTCAGAGCGGCGCGACTCGGCGAACAGGTGGGGGCCGGCGAGTGAGCGCGCCGGAACTGCAGGCTCTCGTCGGCGAACTCGTCGAGGTTCGGCGTGGGAACGGCGTGGCCGTACGGCGCGACGTGTCGCCCCGTGTCGTGGGAGTGCAAGACGACGACGTTCGGTGGCATTCTCGTCTCCGACGTCCCGCGAGTACACAGTCTCGGGCCACCCGGTAACACTCGCCGGGAGCCAGGGTCCCCCCGTTGACCTGCCCGCCCAGGTCCCCGACTTCGTGAGCGACATCCACGACGCGGTCCGTCCCCGTCGTTCGCCGCCGCCCCCGGCTTTTTGCACCTGTCGTCCCTCGACCGGATATGACCGAGTGGATCGGCGAGACGTTCACGAGCGACGCGGGCTGGGACCACCTCGAGACCCTGGCCGACATCGGCGACCGGATGGCCGGCAGCGACGGCGAGCGCCACGGCGCCGAGGCGACACGCGACGCGCTGGAGACAGCGGGCGCGCGGGACGTCCGCCTCGAGGAGTTCGACCTCCAGGGCTGGGCCCGCGGTGATTCCGCCGTCGCGGCCGGCGAGACGACCCAGGAGTGTATCGCGCTCCCGCGCAGTCCCTCCGGCGAGGTGACGGGCGAACTGGTCGACGTCGGTTACGGCCTCCCCAGTGACTTCGAGGCTGACCTCGAGGGGAAGGTGGTGATGGCGGCGAGCAACGTCCCCGACTGGTACGACCGCTTTCTCCACCGCCGGGAGAAGTACTACCACGCCGTGGAGGCCGGCGCCGCCGCCTTCGTCTTCCGCAATCACGTCGAGGGCTGTCTCGCGCCCACGGGCAGCGTCGGCACCGAAGACGCCCCCATCGGCGAGATCCCTGCTGTGGGCGTCTCGAAGGAGGTCGGCGCGCGCCTCGCCCGCCGCTTCGAGGGCGAGGACGTGACCGTGGGGGTCGAGGCCGAAATCGACGACGAGGTCAGCCAGAACGTCCACGCCGACCTGGGGCCCGAGACGGACCGGGAGGTCCTGCTGACGAGCCACGTCGACGCCCACGACATCGCCGAGGGGGCCGGCGACAACGGCGCCGGGACCGCACTCGTCGTCGAGGTGGCGAACGCGCTCGCCGCCCGCGAAGACGACCTGGACACCCGCGTCCATACTCTCGTCTACGGCGCCGAGGAGGTCGGCCTGTGCGGGTCGGCCGAGGACGCGGACGACCGCGACCACGACGCGGTCAAGGCGATCGTCAACAACGACGGCGTCGTCCGGGGACGGACGCTCTCGTTGTACACCCACGGGTTCGACGAACTCGACGACGCCGCCCAGAGCGTCGCCGACCGCTTCGACCACCCGGTGACGACCTCGCCGAAACTCGGCCCCCACAGCGACCACTGGCCCTACGTCCAGTGGGGCGTCCCCGGCTATCACGTCATGAGCGAGACCGACGGCGAGGGCCGGGGCTGGGGGCACACGCGGGCGGACACGCTCGACAAACTGGAGCGGCGGAATCTACGGGAGCAGGCGGTTCTCATCGCCGAACTCGTCGTCACCCTCGCCAGCGACGACGTCGAGATCGACCACCGCGACCCCGAGGACATCGCCGAGCAACTCGAAGACGAGGACCTCGCCGAGAGCATGCAGATCACCGGTGACTGGCCGTACTGAGGCCGGCCGGCGCGAGGGCGGTTCACGCGGACGAGGCGGAGCCGGGGCCGCGCTGTTCCCGCAGGGCGCGGAGCGACCCGAGGGACCCCCCCGGGAAAGAGAGGGTCACAGGAAGCCGCCGAGCACGACCATATAGAGGATGACAGTCGTCGAGTAGGTGACGCCCAGCGCGACGACCGCCTTGGCGTGGAAGAACCAGAGGTCGTCACGCTCGGTTTCCAGCGCCCGCTCGTAGCGCTCTCGCTCCGTGTCGGTCGCGGCGTCCTCGTGGAGTTCGCCGACGTGCAGGTCGCGAGCGTGGACGCTCCGGAAGGGGCGCTCGCAGTGGGGACAGGTCGCGATGGGTTCCTGGTCGGACGGGACGTCGGTCGCCGGGTCGGGGAGTTTCGTGTGCGTGCTCATGTGTCGGGACCTGGGTATCAGACGAACGGCGGCGAGACGTAGGGCTGGGTGATCACCCAGAGGCTCACCATCGTGTAAAAGACCATCACTATCACGGAGGGGACCTGGCTGCGGATCGCGGCGAGGACGCCCGGAAACAGCTCGAAGGACAGCGAGTGGGCCACCCAGACGGCGAGGACGTGGCCCAGCAGGACGAAGCCGAGTTTGACGCTCCCGAACCAGTCGGGCAGGACGAGCGCGACGGTGTTCGGCGGAGCGAAGGGCGCGGCGGCGACCGCCGCGAGCGCCGGTGACAGCGTCAGGAAGTAGCCGAGGAAGTGTGCGACGTGATAGCCGGCGGCGATGGGCACGAGCGCGGGGGCGAACCAGCGTCCGATCTCGTCGACGGCGACGTACGTGTCGGCGCGCTCGCGGATCCGCCGGCTTGCCAGCCGGTAGACGCCCAGGAAGACGCCGAACCCGGCGAGCAACACGAGGACGTACACGAGTACGGCTGGCACGCCAGCCTCGGCGATGGGGGTGAGCAGGCGCGCCCACAGCGGCGTCGAGACGAGGCCGTCGTAGGTTGTCACCCACAGCAGGGCGACGACGAACTCCGTCTCGCCGGGGCGGTCCGGGAGCACGTCTTCGGTCGCGGCGGTGCCGGGCAAGCGAAGCGAGAAGCCGTCGGCGTCGCGCTGGATGGGCGCGATGCGGCCGTAGGTGGCGAAGACGCGGCTCACCGGGTCGACGCGGTCGAACCACGACTCGCCGTAGACCAGCGCGCCGGCGACCGTCAGGAACGCGTACGCGCCGACTGTCAGCCCGAGCGCCCGCGGGTCCGAGCCGATGGGGCTCACGACCTCGACGTAGACCATCGCCACGAGGCCGACCACGGCCGGCCAGACGCCCCACGACTCCGGGACCGTCCGTGTGGTGAGCGCCCGCTGGCCGACCGTCGTCACGCCGCCGTCGGTGCTCCGGTCGCTCCCCCCGCGGTCGGCGTTCTCGACGGTGCCGTCGGTCCCGGGTCCTTCGACCGCCCCGGTCGGAGCCGAGACGGCGGCCAGACCTCGCCGGAGGACGGTCGCGACCGCCCGGAAGGGATTCAGCGCGGGCCAGGTGTTCCCGAGGAGGTACGTCGTCATCGTGTAGCCGGCCCACCACCCCGCCCAGATCAGGAGGAGAGCGAAGTTCTGCGTGGGGATGGTCGTCCCCGCCAGGCCGGTCACGAGGACGAGCGCGAGGAGACCGACCGAGACGGCGCGGCCGACCCAGACGAGGGCGCGCCGGACGCTCGGCGGTGTCGGCACGGCGACCCGCCACCAGTTCACGTCGCGCATCGCGTCGTGGTCGGTGAGCAGTGTCGTAAAGAGGAACGTGGCGCCGACGACGACGCCGCCGGTGAGGACGGTCAGCCACGTCGGGACCGTCGCGGAGGCGGTCGCACCGCCGAGCGATCCCGAGTGGGCGCTGGCGGTCCCGGCCAGGGCGACGAGCAGCGGCCACGGCCCCAGTCGCAGTCCCGCCCGGAGCGTCGCCCGCGCCGCCCGCCGCCCGCCCGCTCGAAGACGCCCACCCCCGGGCCTGTCGGTCATCGTGTAGGCCGTTGCGGGGCCAGCGGCTAACAGGTTGTGGTCTCCGCGTCGTTCCCGGTCACACCCGCTCGGTCGACCCGTGTTTGCGCTGTACTACTGTGTATACGCGACGGCGGCTGTCACGAACCGGTCGCTGTCGGGGCTGCGTCGGCGGAGGGTGTCGACGGGAGCGCTATTCGTCGGCCAGCAGGTCGTCGACGGCGCCGCGGGCGGCGAGGGCGGCGTCGTCGGCGACGCGCTCGGGGTCGGCTCGTCCCTCCGGCGCGTTGAGATACACGTCGACCTCCAGAACGCCGTCCTCGAAGGTGACGGTCACGTCGACGTCCTCGACAGTGGTGCGGTCGAACCGCGAGAAAACGACGTCACGCGCTGCCGCCGCGGCCGTCTCGACGACAGTCTCGTCCGAGACCATTCAGTCGCCGGCACCGGGACCGCCGGCACCGGGCGGGCCGCCCATGCCGCCGCCACCGCCGCCGAGCATGTTCTGGAGCTCCGTCTGGAGTTCCTCGAACTGCTCCTGGACGCGCTCTTCTTGCTTTTCGAGGGTCTCGACGCGGAGTCCGAGGCTGTCGACCTTCTCCTCCAGGTCTTCCTCGGCGTCCTCGTAGCTGGTCTCGACGAGGAGTTCGCCGACGCTGCGGTACATCGTGCTCTCCTCGTCGATGTCCTCGAGTTCCTCCAGGGCCGTCTCGGACTCCTGGAGCTGTGTCTCGGCCTGCTGTTTCTGTGCGGCGACCTGCTGGGCCTTCTCCTGTAGGTCCTGCAGTTCCTCGAGTTTCTCCTGTGCTTCCGGCGGGAGGTTACCCTGCATACTCCCGATTGCGTGACCCGTGGTGAAAAACCCCCGCTTTCGGCCTCGACGGTTCCGGCGCGGCGGCCGGCGACTCGAAGAGCCAGACCGAGGAGTACCGTCCGGTGTGATTGTCGATGGCGCGGGGGTGGCGGCGACCGGAAACTGGCGGGTCGTCGACGGCGGTCGGACCTCAGGCGCAGCGGTCGTCGACGGCGGCGACGTGTTCCAGCCACTTTTCCAGGGTGGGCTGGCCCCAGTATCGGACGGTGCCCGACCGGCTGTCGTAGTCGACGACGCCGGCGGCATCGAGTCGCGGGAGGTGTCGCTCCTCGAGGGCGGCGACGAGTTCGTCGTGGGCCGGCGGGGTGCCCCTGGCGTCGTCCGGACGACAGCCCGCGAGCAGTATCGCGAGGTCGTCGACCGACGCGATGTCGGCGTCGGTCTCGACGAAGAACCGACAGACTTCCCGGCGACGCCAGTCGGCGAGTATCCCGAACACGTCGTCGATGAACGGACGAACGCCGCTGTCCCGACTGTCGCTCCACTCGGCGTCGCCGTCCATGCCGTCCCGTGACTCTTCCTTTTCGCTCATGTCCTCTCCTCGCTTCCCGATAACGGTGTCTGCCCCCATGAACGGGGGGCCTAGGTGTCTAGGTGTCCTGTTGACGGGCTCACCTGTCGGTTCAGGTGACCGTCGCGACGGCCGCGCAGTCAGGTGGTTCGGCGGAGCTATCAATCAGCTGTCGGGTCGAGAGGGGCCGGACGCGGTGCGCGCGGGGCGCGGGCCGGGGTCAGGACTCGAACAGCGCTTCGAGGACGCGACCGTGGCCCTTGCGGAGGTGCTGGAGGAGGGTGGTCGAGGCCACGCCCACGGAGTCGGCGAGCGTCTCGGCGTCGGTCTCGCGGGGCCACTCGTAGTAGCCGCTGTAGTAGGCGGCCTGGAGGACGGCGCGCTGGCGGTCGGTCAACGTCGCGCCGATGTCCCCGTGGGGGCGCCACCACGCGACGTCACGCTCCTCGCGCTCGCGCTTGGCGACGAGGTCGACCTCGCCGAACCGGGTGCGCATCGCGTCAGTGACCTGTCGGACGTCAGTGTCGCCGGGCGCCTCGACGACCATCGTGCCGGTCCCCTCCTCGATGATGCCGTGCATCCCACGGGCACCCGCCTCGGCGAGGTACTGGAAGACGGACTCGCGCCAGCGCATCTCGAAGTGCGGGCCGTCCGCACCGTCGAGTCGGCGTAGCGACTCGAGCGTGTCGAAGCCGCGGGCGACCTCGCTCCCGAGCTGCGGGTCCGCGCCCTCGACGGTGAGATAGTCGACGACGGTCCCGTCGCGTCCGAGGACGGCGTCAGAGAAGACGAACCGGCAGTCGTGCTCCGCGCTGGCGGCCATGAAGGGGTCGTCGCTGGTCACCTCGAACTCGAGTTCGAGGCCGCTGTCGGCTTCGAGGAGTCGCCGGTGTTGCGCGGCGCTGAGCGCGAACCCGACGGCCTCGCCGAGTGTCGCGAAACCCGCGACCTCGCGCTCGCCGAAGGCGTCCGGCCGTTCGGTGTACAGCGCGAGGATCCCGTGGGTCGTCGCACCGTGTGTCAGCGGGACGACGGCGACGCTCTCGAAACCGTGGTCGAGCGCGGCCTCCCGGAACGGTTCGAACGCGGGGTCGGACCGGACGTCGTCGGTGACCTGCACCTCGCCCGACCGGTAGGCCGTCCCGCCGGGGCCCTGGCCGTTGTCGCTCGTGTCGACGGTGACTGTCACCTCGGCGAGGTACTCGCGGATGGCGTCGCCGCCGGCCACGTGGTCGGGGGTCACCTCGCCCGTCGAGTGGTCGCGCGACCCGACCCAGGCCGCCTGGTAGAACTCCGAGTCCACGAGTCGCTCGGGGAGTAGCTCCGCTATCTCCTCGCGCGTCGTCGCGTCGGTGACCGCGCGGACGCTCTCGTGGACGACCTCCTGGACCGCCGTCAGGCGTTCGAGCGCGGCGTGCTGTCGCTCTATCTCCGCGATGTCGCGCGCGATGGCGACAGTGCCACGGATGTCGCCCTCGGGCCCTCTGACGGGTGCGGTGGTCAGGCGGATGCGCTGGTCGCCGTCCGCTCTCGGGAACCGTTCCTCGGTGACCCGGGCGGACCCGTCTTCGAGGACGGCGCGCCTGTGGCGTTCGAACGGTTCCGCGATGTCGTCGTCGAAGACCTCGTGGGCGGTCCGGCCCCGAACTTCGGCCCGCGAATAGTCGGTGCCCTCGAGCGCGGCCTCGTTGACGACCCGATAGCACCCATCGAGGTCTTTCATCGCGATGGGGTCCGGACTGCTCTCGATGAGCGCCCGGAGGCGCTGTTCGCGCTCGACCAGCTGGGCCTCCCGTTCCTTGCGCCCGGTGACGTCCCTGACGGTACCGACGAGTCGGTCGGCGCCGTCCTCGACGGGCTGGAGTTCCGCCTCAGTGAGAAACCACCGGTCGGGCTCGTCTGCGAGTCGGAACTCGACCCGGAGTTCGCCCCCGGTCGCTATCGCCCGGGTCGCGGCCTCGTGGACGCGACTGCGGTCGTCGGGGTGGACGAGTGCGGCGAACTCGTCGCGGGTCCGGTAGTCCACGCCCGGGTCGGCGCCGAGCAGGCACGACGTGATCTCGTGCCAGTAGATGCGGTCCTCTCCGACGTGCCACTCCCAGACGCCGGCGCCGGTGTGCTCCAGCGCGCGGTCGAGGCGCTCGTTCGTCGCGGCCAGTTCGCGCTCGCGCGCCTCGCGGTCAGTGACGTCCACTGCGGCGACGAGCGCGCCCGTCACCTCGCCGTCGGTCCGGACCGGTTCGAAAAACGCCTCGTAGGTCCGTCCGGTGATAGCGACGGTCTCGCTGCTCGCCCGCCCGTCCAGCGCGCGCCGGCAGCCCGTGACGACCGACCCGTGGTCGGGACCGAGCGCCTCGACCGCGAGGCCGACGAGTCGGTCGCGCTCGCAGCCCAGCGTCTCGACGTCCAGTCCCTGGACGCGGTCGATGCGCCCGTCGGTGTCGACGACGAGCATCGCCACCGGGAGTGTCTCCAGCAACGTCTCCAGGCGCTCGCGACTGGCCCGGTGGGCGTCCTCGTGAACCGTGGCCCCCGCCGCGGCGTCTTCGAAGGTGACGACGGCGCCGACTGTTCCCTCGCGGGTCAGCGGCCGCGCCGTCGCGGTGACGGGGGACCCGGATTCGAAGTAGGCCCGTGCCGTCCGCCGGTCGCCGTCGGCGACTACCGCGTCGATGGGGTTCTCGTGGTGCCAGTCGACGAGCGCGTCGACGGGCGCGCCGGCGAGCGACCCAGTGGTCGCCAGGTCGGCCGCCGCGTCGTTCCAGGCGCGGACGGTGCCGTCGGCGTCACAGACCAGCGCCGGGTCCGAGACGGCCGCGAGCACCTGGTCGAGCAGCGCGCCCTCGAGGTCCTCCCGTTCGCTGACCTCGCTCACTGTTCGCCCCCCGTCGTCGTGACCCCGTTCATTGCCGACGACGTACTACGTCGAGACTCATAACTTGTGGTCCCGGGCAGTGCCTGGGCGGCCCCGGGCGTCGTTTCCGGAAAGAGACGGGTTCATACGGACCGTTGTAATTCGTTACCGCCGTCGCGAACCACGGTGAACGCATCGGGCCGTAGCTCGCCCATACGTCGACAGCATCGCCAAAAATGGGTACAACGGTCCGTATCAGGCGACAGCGCGACCACAGTCCTCGGCGACGGAGACGAGCGCGGTCCAGGTGGTGAGGCCGGCCCGCATGGCGACGAGGTCGGCGGCGGTGACGGTGACGGCGACGGTGGCGCCGTCGCGGTCGACCGCGACGCTCGTGCGGTCGCCGTCGATGTCGCCGGCTTCGACGCGGACGCTCCGGGCGACGCGGGCCGCGCGCTCGGCGTCGGGGTAGTCGAACTCGAGAACGGACCGGTGGTCGTGGGCCACGGGTGCGTCGGCCGGAGCGCGGGACGGGGTCACTCGACGTCGACGGTCTTGACGTCGCGGCTGCGTTCCTTGAGGAGGACGCGGTGGCCACAGTACGGACAGCGGACGCCGCCGTACTCGTCGAGTTCGACGTCGCGCTTGCAGCGGGAGCAGCGGTAACTCATTCGTCGTCGTCGTCGGCGAGTACGGCGCGGATCGACCGGGTGACGGTGCGACCGCCGGGCGTCTGGGGGCTGTAGGCGCCGCCGGTGAACGTGTACCCGCAGTAGCCACACTCCCAGATGCCGGTGCCGTCGCGGTCGACGCGGTCCCTGCCACACTCGGGGCACTCGTGGTCGTCGCGCATTTCGCCCTCGATCTCGGCGACCCGACGACGCGAGACGCGCCCGTAGCGCGCCCCGAACCGTCCGGCGCTGCCGGTTTCTCCTCGTTCGGCCATAGTGTCACTGTGTCCGGCACTGGCGCGTATAAACCCTGCGAGTTGGCTGCGAGACGCTCGCTTCGCTCGCGCCTCGTAAAGGCGGGCGGCGAGGAACGACCCGCGAGCAGCGGGACCGAGCGAAGCGAGGTCACGGGAACGCGAACGACGACCGACAGGAGCCGTGAGCAGCGGGACCGACCGGGTTCGGGTGGAGACCTATGTACACGGGTGCCCACACCCGGAGTATGTCACTCCTGCACACCACCGCGGTCGACGACCTGCTCTCGACGCTGGCCGCCGTCGACTCGCCGACGGCCCCGAGCGACGACCCCGTCCTCGTCGAGATGGAAGCCCGCGCCGACCGCGAGGGGTTCCCGACCGTCGGGCACGAGGTGGGGAGCGTCCTCAGACTCCTCGCCCGCCTGACCGGCGCCGAGGCGGTCGTCGAGTTCGGTTCCGGCTTTGGCTACTCGGCCTACTGGGTCGCGCCCGTCGTCGGCCCCGAGGGCGAGGTCGTGCTCACCGAAGTCGACGAGGGCGAACTCGACGACGCCCGCGAGTACTTCGAGCGGGGCGGCTACGCCGACCGCGCACGCTTCGAACTGGGCGACGCCGTCGACCTCGTCGGCGCCTACGACGGCGCGGTCGACCTCGCGCTGCTCGACCACGAGAACCACCGCTACGTCGAGGGCTTCGAGGCCGTCCGCGAGAAGGTGCCGGTCGGTGGCGCCGTCGTCGCGGACAACGTCCTCCACTCCTCGGGGGACCCCGGCTTCGACCCCGCGGACCTCGATGCGGTGGTCCGGGGCGGGTCGCCAGGCGGCAACGCGGAACTGGCGGGAATCGCCGACTACTACCGTCACGTTCGCGGGGCCGAAGACTTCGAGACGGCCGTCCTCCCGGTCGGCGAGGGGTTGTTCGTCTCGGTCCGCGTCGAGTGAGACCGCCGGGAGCCGCCCCCTCGCGGAGTGTTACTCCTGCAGGTCGGCCTCGCGCAGCGCCTCGTTGAGGTCCGCCCGGACGACCTCGCCGAGGTCTTTCTCGCGGGCGGTCGTGACGATGCGGTTCTCCTGGACGCTGGAGCCGTCGCGGAGGAGCATCCGGACGTTGCCGTTGGCGTCGGCGCGAGTGGCCTTGGCACGGACGCCCGACCGGGACCCGGAACCGCCGGCGTCGATGGGGCCCGGTATCACCTTCTTGACATGGGGGTGGCCCGCGGCGGTGTAGACGGCGCGCTGGCCGTCGCGGCCGCCGACGAGCGTCGAGTGACTGCCGCCGATCTTCTCGCTCGGTGCGGCGTCGACGACGTCGAGCGGTGCCTCGCCCTGGCGCTCGATAACCGCGGCGACGGGGTCGTCGTCCTCGACGCGGTAGAACTCGTAGCGGAGCTGGTCGCGTACCGCCCGGAGCACCTCGCGGTCGCCCGTCGCGTACACCTCGTCGGGGCGCTTGCGCCGGACCTCGTCGGCGACCAGCCCCGCGAAGTTCCGGAGTTCGACGACGCCGGTTTCGCCGCCCTCCTCGGGCGTCGTAGTGACCTCGCGGGCACCGACGACGCGCTCGTCGACGAGCGTCGTGACGCGGGCCCGCTCGCGGTCGAGTTCGAGGACGACCGCGTCGGCGTTCTCCGAGCGACAGACAAGGCAGTAATCGCCCGGCCGGTCCAGCGGGGCGCCACAGCGCCGACATTCCATCGGGTGTCGCTAGTCGATTCGCGAGGATAAGCGGGACGGTTCGCTTCGCCGTCAGCCGTCGCGTTTCTCGGTGCCGATCCGGAACGTAGCACCGTCGTACGTGACCGCCAGGGCCTCGTCTCGACGCGGACCTCCGTGGCGTCGCCGGCGTGAGCCAGCGCGTCACGGAGGGGCCACCGGCGGTAGACCTGCTCGGTGACGCCGAGCGCGGCGAACCCGCTGACGCCTGCGAGGAACTCGCGACGGCGCATACACGCCGGTAGCCACCGTCGACACAAACGCTTTCCCGAGGGTCAAGCGGTCGTTTCAGCCTGGGCCGTCGGCGACCACCCCAGGTCCTCGGAAGTCTGCATGGCGTTCCCGCGACGCCCCTCACTCCCGGCTCAGAGCAGGGACCGTCCCGGGAGGAGGTCGGCCTCGCGGTCGCGACAGACCACGAGGTCGAACCGCTCGAAACACCGGGTCCGTTCGCGACAGAGTTCGCATTCGTCGAACTCGCCGCGCAGCGTGAGGTCCGAGCGGGTCTCCGTTCGATCGACTGAACTCGGCATACACGGGACCGTACCGTCGGGACACAGAAATACGTCCGGGGCCGGAGAGAGGACCTGCGCCCGTGCCGCCGCTCAGAGGTCGCCGGGGTCCGTCTTCAGATACTCCCGGAGGACGACCGTAGCGTAGGCCCCCTTCGGGAGCGCGAAGTCGAACCCGAGGGCGTCGCCGTCCCGGTCGATCCGCAGGTCGGTCCGCAGGAGTATCGCCCGTCGGGTTCCCTCGGAGTGGAACTCGCCCGGCAGGTCGAAGTCGGCGGGCGAGAGCCCGAGGTCGTCGAGGACGTCGCGTTCGATCGCGCCGGGTTCGCCGTCGGCGAGGTCGGTCTCGGTGCCGACCAGCGGTGCGGTGACGAACGCCCGGCCGCGCTCGCAGTGGCGGCGCACCGTGTCGAGGCGGCGCTCGCTGACGCGCTGTATGCGGTCGGTATCGGGCAACGGGAAGTCGTCCGGAGCGTCCGCGTCCCGGAAACAGACGACGTCCCCGGCGACCGGTTCGTGGACGGGCAGGCCGCGGTCGAGCCGCGCCGAGAGGGTCCGGTTGAACGCGAACGACTGGGCGGCGTTGACGAACAGTCGCTGGAGGTTCGCGGGGACCGCTTCGAGCGCGTCGCGGAACGCCGCCGGTCCGTCGGCCCCGTTTTCCACCAGCCGGTGACAGATCGAGCGCTCGTAGCCGAGCCAGTCGGGCAACCGCTCCAGTGCGCCCTGCCAGTCCTCGGTCTCGTCGACGTAGGTCCGGGCCTCCCGCGTGCGCTGGGGTTCGCGCTCGTGTGGGTTCCCGACGTACGCGAGGACTGCGCCCTTCCAGTTCCCGCGGACGACCTCGAGGCCGACCTCGTGGGTGACCGGGCGCTCGCTGCCGAAACGTTGCTGGCCGAAGTAGTTGGGAACCCCTATCGTCGTCCCGGTCGCCCCCTCCGTCTGGGTTGCGTCGCCGGTTTCGAGCGGGTCGCCGGCGCCGCCGGTCGCGAAGGCCGCGAGGTCGGCCGTGACCGCGGGGGCGTTCCCGGGCGCCTCGGCGTCGCGGACGCGGATCTCGAAGGCGTTGCCCGCCAGGTCCCCGAAGAGGATCTTGCGACCGGTTCGTCCCAGGAGTTCGACGTCGGCGTCGCCGAGTTCGACCGCGCGCAGGTCGTCGGGGTCGGCGTCGGCGACCGAGAACAGTTGCGTCGTGACGGCGTGTTTGTCTTTCGTGCCCGCCCAGGAGACCCGCTCGCGGGAGACGCCCAGCGCGTCCGAGAGCGCGCTCGCGAAGTCGTTGGTGTCCCACGAACGGAGGGTGACCCGACAGAGGACGTGCGGGTAGGCGCCGGGGTCGGACTCGAGCGGTTCCGGGTCGAACGCCTCGATCTCCTCGACGCGGAAGTCCTCGGGCTCGGTCCGGAGGCGACCGCCGACGCCGTCGGCGTCGCTGACGTAGTACTCCATGCCGACGGTCCGCTCGACCGGACGGGCCTCGCGCATCTGCGTTCGTGTGTCCGGTCCGGCGGTGAGGGTAAAGGGCTGTCGTGTCCCCGGCCGGTGGAGCCGGCGTGCGACCGCCCCCGGGGACCCCAGCCCGGCGAGGTGTTAAGTCGCCGCTCGTACAGTGGCGGACATGGCGGTCACCGACTACGAACTGTTCGAACTGCCCGGGAAGTCACAGCTCCTGAAACTGGAAACCAGTGACGGACTCGTGGGGTGGGGTGAACCAGTCCTGGAGAGCCACGCCGACACCTCGCGGACGGCCGTCGAGGAACTGCTGGAGGGGTATCTGCTGGGCGAGGACCCCGCACGGATCGAACACCACTGGCAGCGCATGTACCGGGGCGGGTTCTACCGGGGCGGACCGGTACTGATGTCGGCCATCGCGGGGATCGACCAGGCGCTGTGGGACATCAAGGGCAAGCGCTTTGGCGCACCCGCCTACGAACTGCTCGGCGGGCGCGCTCGCGACCGCGTCCGGCTCTACGAGTGGACCGGCGGCGCCACGCCGGCTGCGGTCGCCGACGACATCGAGTCCGGGATGGAGCGGGGGTTTCGTGCGTTCAAGATGAACGTCGTGAACGAGCCGCTTGGCCGAGTGGCGGCGCCCGAGCGTGTCTCCGACGCACGTGAGCGGGTACTCGCGGCCCGGGAGGCCGTCGGCGACGACGGCCATCTCGCGGTCGATTTCCACGGTCGGGTCCACAAGTCGATGGCTCGCCGCGTCGCACGGGCCATCGAGGACGCACAGCCGCTGTTCGTCGAGGAGCCGGTCACGCCCGAAAACGACGACGCGTTCCCGCGGATCGCCGCGAGTTCGCCGGTGCCGGTCGCGACCGGGGAGCGACTGTTCTCGCGGTGGGATTTCAAGCCGCTGTTCGAGGCCGACGCCATCGACGTCGCCCAGCCCGACCTCTCGCACGCCGGGGGGATCACAGAGGTGAAGAAGGTCGCCGACGCCGCCGAGTCCTACGATGTCGCGCTCGCGCCCCACTGCCCGCTGGGACCGGTGGCGCTCGCGGCCTGTCTCCAGGTCGACGCCTGCGCTCCGAACTTCCTGATACAGGAGCAGTCCTGTCTCGACGGCGGCCCTCCCGACTACGTCGCCAACCCGGGCGCGTTCGACTTCGGGGACGGCGGATATCTCGACCTGCCCGAGGGGCCGGGACTCGGCGTCGAGGTCGACGAAGCGGTGCTTCGCGAGACGGCGCCGGACGCGGGCGGCGGCGAGTCGTGGACCCCCCCGGAGTGGCGCCACGACGACGGCAGTGTGGCCGAGCAGTGACCCCGGGGGCGCTCCCGGAATCCAGAACCCGGAGGACGACGGGGGTTTACACTGGTCGGTGGCGTCGACCCGGCATGGACGGGGACTCGGAAGACGTCGTCGAGGCGAACCGCCGGTTCTGGGACGCCGCCACGCCCCGAAAGATGGCGGTCGGCAGTTACCCGCTCGAGGCGTTCCGGGCGGGCGACTCGACGCTGTTCGAGCACGAACGCGAGGAGGTCGGGGACGTGACGGGGCAGTCGCTGTTACACCTCCAGTGTAACAACGGGCTCGAGACGCTCTCGCTGGCCCGGGAGGGCGCCGACGCCGCCGCGGTCCTCGACCGGTCGTTCGAGGTGGTCTACGCCTCCCGGGGCGTGCTCGTCTGGCTCCCGGACCTCGCGGAGTGGGGCGCCACGGTCGCGGGGTCGCTGGCCGACGGCGGGACTCCGGGTCGAGTTCGTCCACGAGTTCCCGTTCTCGTTCTGGCGTCGCTGGGACGACATGGTCGCGGACGAGCGGGGGCGATGGACGATGCCCGGCGACCACGTCCCGCTGTCGTTCTCGCTCCGTGCGGTCGACTCGTAGGCCGACAGCGACGGGAGCGTGACACCCGGTCGGACGACGCGGCGACGCGGGCGGGGCGGTTAGTACAGACGCAGGTCGCCGGTGACGCGGTCGACGAGGTCGTCGGGGGCGGGGCCGACGGCGAGGGCGGTCACGGTGCCCGGTTCGAGTTGCGTGTGGCCGGCGTCGCGGACGACGGCGTGGGCGAGCCCCTCGCGTTCGGCTTCGTCGGCGAGTTCGAACAGCCGTGACTCGCCGTCGGCCCTGAGGACGACCTTCTTCTGGCCGCTGCCTTTCCACTCGGTCCTGTCGCGGCGCTCGGCGTCCTCGTAGGCCATCAGCGAGGCGTGGGCGACCTGGGCGGCGAGTTTCCCTGCGCCCATGCCCAGGTCCGCGCGGGCGACGATCGCCTGTTTCATACCCCCGATCGGCGCGACCGACGGATAGCGTTTCCCATCCGGGACAGGGCCGCGAACGGGTCGACAGGGGGCAACCGGGGGATACAAGCCGCGCTCGTCCCAACGACTGCCGTGACCCAGCCACCGAAAGATCCCCCCGGAGCGTCGCCAATCGTGACGGGAGGCTCGCTCGCCGCGGGACAGGCCGGTCCGTTCGTCCGTCCGCTGGGGGTGGGACTCGTTCTGGCGGGACTGGCGCATCTCCTGGCCCCCGGGGTGCTGCTGTGGACGGCCCGGGTCGCCTACGACCGCGTGCTCGACGTCCGATTCGAACCGCGGGATAGCGCCCCGAATCGGGTGCGACTCGTGGGGGCGGCGATGGTCGCCACGGGCGCTCATCTGGCGTATTACGGTGCCGTGATCCCGGCAGAACGGGACGGTTGACCAAAACCGGATAAGGGTGGCCCACGGAGGGCGAGTAATGAGAGTCGGCATCCAGCCCTTCACGGTCAGCGAACTGGACGAACCGCTCGAAGCGAAACTCGACCGCATCGCCCGCGCGGGCTTCGAGGGGGTCGAACTCGGCACCGACGGGAACACCGATTCCGTCCACGAGAAACTCATCGAACACGGGCTGGAGGTGTCGAGCATCGGGACGACGCCGGACGAACTCGAGAGCGACCTCGACGCCCACGTCGCCGCCGCAGAGGACTTCGACACCGACGACGTCGTCGCGATGTGGATCGACCCGGAACACTTCGAGACCCGCGAGAAGGTCGCGGCGACCGCCGAGCGCCTCACCGACCTCGCGGAGCGACTCGCGGACCACGGGCTCCGACTCAACTACCACAACCACGCCCACGAGTTCACTGACCTTGGCGAGACGACGGGCTACGAGTTGCTCGTCGCCGAGACGGCGGGCGTGAAGTTCGAACTCGACGCCGGGTGGGCCGGGACGGGCGGCGCCGACCCCACCTCGCTCCTGCGCGACGTCGCCGACCACGTCACGCTCGTCCACATCAAGGACATGGACTTCGAGACCGGCGAGTTCGTCACCTTCGGCGAGGGGCACCTCGACGTCGAGGGCGTCGTCTCGGCCGCCCGCGACGCGGACGTCGAGTGGCTCCTCTTCGAGAACGACGAACCAACCGACCCGGTCGCCGAACTCGGCCACGCCTCGGTCACGCTGGACCGGTACACCGACCACTACTGCTGACTCGTCCCGGGCGTTCGAATTCGAGCGTCTCGCTGGTGCCGTTGTAGTAGAGGACGGCGTGGCTGTTCGCGTCGACGTCCCCGTAGGTGCGCTCGGTGCCGTCGGGAAAGACGACGCGGACGTGGCGGACCGACTCGTTCCCGAGACCGAAGTGCAGCCAGCGCGGGTCCTGCGAGAAGAAGTTGGTCTGGCTGTTCATCACGTCGAACTTCGTGCCGTTCGCGGTGGCGACGTGGACGCGGGCGCCGACGGCGGTCTGGTCGGGCGTGCCGCGAGCGCGCACACGGAGCCAGTTCCCGTCGGCGGCGTGATTCTGGTAGAGTTTGAACCGGTCGGTCGTGTCTGCGATGGCGGCCTCCAGGGCGCCGTCGCGGTCGTAATCGAGGAGTGCCATCCCGCGCCCGTCCGAGGGCTCGAACCCGAGTTCGGTGGCGTTGCGCGCGGTGAAGTTCCGGGGGCCGACGCGCTCGAAGACGGTGGGTCGGGGGCGTTCGGGGTGGTAGAGTTCCTCGTTCGTCGAGCGGAGGTAGTACTTGGTCGTGTGGACCAAATCGCGGTCGCCGTCGTTGTCGAAGTCGAAGAGGTGACCGGCCCACCCCCAGCCGTCGGTGACGCGCATCCCGTACTCCGCCGCGCGGTCCTCGAAGGTGCCGTCGCCCCGGTTGATCAGGAGGTTGTTACCCCGGTTTTTCACGTCGAGGCCGCTCCTGAGTTCCCAGATACCGGTCGTGTCCTTCCACTCGATGTTGGTGACGAAGATATCCAGCCGGCCGTCGCCGTTGACGTCGGTGACGTCCGAGGCCATGCCGTGGCGGTTCGTGTTCGGGACGTCGTGGCCGACGAACGTGCCGTCGCCCTGGTTGACGTAGATCCTGTCGTAGTTGAAGTCGTTGGCGACGTGGATGTCGGGGCGACCGTCGCCGGTGAGGTCCGTGAAACTCGTCGCGAGGCTCCAGCGGGTGCCGGTGATGTTCGCCTCGCCCGTGACGTTCTCGAAGGGCGCCTCGCCACAGTGGCCCCGGAAGAGGAGGTTCGGGTTGCCGGTGTCGCTGTCGCGGAAGGACGCCGGCGAGGAACTCCGCTTCGGGGTCGTGCGCTCCCAGTTGCCGTTCTGGACCACGAACAGGTCGAGACAGCCGTCGCCGTTGTAGTCGGCCGCCGCGGCGCCGTCGGGCCACGAGAGGGTTCGCGAGAGGCCGACGTCCCGGCGCTCGAATCCCCCTCCTGTATTCTCGAGGAAGACCAGTTCCGACTCGGCGGGGATCAGGAGCAGGTCCTCCCAGCCGTCGTTGTCGTAATCGAAGAAGACCGCCGACTTGAGCCGTTTCGCGCCCGTCTCGGGGAGGACGTCCGCGCGCTCGAACTCACCCCTCGTGTTCTCGAAGAGGACCGGTTCGTCGCCGCCGACGACGAGGAGGTCCGGCCAGCCGTCGCGGTTGTAGTCAGTCCCGAAGACGCCGCCGTCGCTGTTGCCGGCGCTGTCGCCCGTCGTCTGGTACTGAAAGCCGGTCTCGTTGGCGACGTTCTCGAAGGGGGTCCGGTCGTTCGCGCCGAACGTGGCGACACACCCACCGAGGACCACGAGCGCGAGCAGGGTGACGAGCGCCAGACGCGAGCGTGAGCGGGTCAGCGGTCGGTTACCCCGGTCGTCGGTCTGGTCGCGGTCGGTCGGCCCGGTCATCGGTCAGGTCTCGGCGTGGGCAGCGCCCGGGACTCGCGGGGCGGTATCAGGAAGGTGGCGCGGGTGGTCACCTCGATGTAATCGAGGATCCCGTTGTTCTCCGAGTCGACCTCGTCGGCGAACTCCTCGCCGTTCATCGCCTCTCGCACTTTCACGAAGTCGGCCATCTCCCGTTGCCAGGAGTCGAAGTGCAGCGACGGTTCGGCGGTCCCGTTGAAATCGCGCCGGGAGATGACCGTGGCGAAGCCCTCGTCGGGGTCGGTCCGGGCCTGTGCGAGTTTCTGGCCGTGACCGATCAGGCCGTCTTCGGCGTCGTCGGGCAATTTCTCGACGTGTTCGGGCGTCTTGCCGCTGAAACCCGCCAGGTCCTCGCCGACGTCGCCGACCATCTCGGACGTGTGGTCGGGCGTGTACATCTGTTTGATGCGGTCCTCGCGGTCCTCCTCGTACCAGCGGTCCAGATCGGACTCGACGCGCGAGACCATCTGGGTCGTCCCGCCAGCGAACGGTCCCTCCCGGATAGTGACGCGGTCCTCGTCGGGGAGGTTGTCCTGGAATCCGCCCTTGAGTCCCATCGCGAGCGGCGCGCTCTCGGGGATGTCCGGGTGGTCGTACTCCCGGGCCGGTTGGCCCTTGTCGATGAACCCCGGCCGGCGCTCGGCGAGTTCGAAGAGCCCAGCGAGCGTGCCCTCGCTCTCGACGCCATTCAGCCGGTCGAACCCCGAGAGGAGGTGTTCCTCGCTGGCCAGTACCACGGACGCGAACCCGCTGGCGAGGTGGACGGCGGCGTCGAAGTCGTCCGCCCGCGGCTCATCCTCGCCGAGTTCGTCGAGCAACTCCCGGGGCGTCGGCAGGTCGAGGCTCGGCGGCAGGTCGGCGCCGAACCCCTCGAAGTAACTGGGTGCGTAGCCCATCGTGAAGAGGAGGCCGTCGTGGTGGATGGCGTTGCTCTCGCCGGAGGTCCCCCGCTGGAACGCCCGCTCCAGGGTACGGAACGCTCCTTCGACCTGCTGACGTTCCTCGGCGGTGGGCGGCGACTCGCCGACGTAGTCCAGCAGCAGGAGGGTGTTGTGCTTGGGGAAGACGGTGTTGCCGAAGCGGTCGTGGATGAAAAAATCCTGCCAGGCGTGCTGGCGCTCGGGGAGGGAATCGAGGGTCTCGGGGCCGCGGGGAAACTGCGAGAGGTCCTGCTCGGGGGTGGTGGCCCCAGTTTCGACGTCGAGACAGGCCGACAGTGCCGACGCACCGCCGGCGGCCACCGCCGCCTTCAGGAAGCGCCGGCGTGTGGACTCACCCTCGTCGTCCTGCCCATGCGAACGGTGCGGGCACGGCATACTTCGGGCTATCGCCGATGCGCTAATGTGTGTTTCGACGAACGCCGGCCGACTCGGGGACCCGTCTCGTGGTGAGAATCATCCGTCGATAGTCAGTCGTTCGGTCACGAATCGCCGTCGGTCGTGGCCTGCTCGCCGCCCGCGACGAGCGGGACGCCCTCCATCGCCGGCCAGTACGCGAAGAGATTCGTCGCGTCGTCGCGTTCGATCTCGCCCTGGTCCTCCCGCCGGAACCGGGTGATCGCGGCCATCCGGACGTCCTCGCCGACGTTGATCCCGGCGTTGTGGGTGGGTTTCGAGTGCCAGAAAACGACCGTCCCCGCCGGTCCGGAGACCTCGTAGGGGTCGTACTGGTTCCACAGCAGGTCGTCGTAGTCCCACTCGCCGGCCTCCTCGCCGACCGCGGGCACCTGGGAGTTGTCCGGTTTCCCGCCCACCGTTTCCAGTGCGTGGTCTTCGAAGTATTCGGCGGCGACGCGATGGGAACCCGGCCACACAGTGAACTACCCCACCCTACTCAGCCACTAGCGTGGCTTCGTTGAGGGTGGGGGTTCCCGTTTCCACGACGCGCTTTGCAGATACTGAAGTGGTATCCGCAGGGAGCGC
>JAZKRZ010000016.1:0-28560 GCA_036626395.1 Haloarculaceae archaeon | reverse complement strand
TCGGGCGGACCGGCGTGGTCCGGCGGGCCGTTTTCGTTGCCGTCAGTGCGGTTCTCGGGCGGGCCGGCGTGTTCGGGTGCGTTACCGGGGTTGTTCGAGACGGCGAACGAGGCGACGTAGTGGCCCGGCGGTCCGCTCAGCGAGCTGAAGTTGAGTATCGCGACGTACGTCGAGATGCTCTGGCCGAAGTTCTCGTAGGTCGAGTTCTCGCCGGCCTGGAGGACCGCGGTCGTCGTCGCAGTCTCGCCCTCGTACGTCGCCGTCACCGACACCTCGACGTGTTCGGTCGGCGACGGTAGCGATACCGTGCCGTTCTCCCCGGTCGTGTGATTACCCGTCCCGTTGTAGGTGGCGTTCTGGTCGACCGTCGCCACCTCGACGGACGCGCTCCCGACGCCCGTCCCGTTGTCCGTCACTGTCACCGTGACGCCGTCGTCCTGCGCGACGTCGACGGCCAGGTCGGTGTTCCCCGCGTCAGCTGCCGACGTCACGGCCGCGGCCGGGCCGACGACGGCGCCGACTGTGACGACGGCCAGGGTCAGTGCGAGTACCTTCGTTTGCATACGTGACTCACATCGAACCCCTATTAAAAAGACCCACCCGACCCTCACCCCGATTTGGGGCGATTTAACGCCGATTTAACGCCGATTGATCGGGTATCGACGAGAAGAATCCCGACTCAGAAGCGCTGAAACCGGCGTTATTTCCACGTCCGCCATCGCCGGTGCGGCGAGGGCGTGACTCCCGGTTTGCCCGGTTCAATCGCCGCTTTCGGCCCGCGTGATCAGTTCGTGAGCGTGTTCGCTCGCCCGCTCGCGGACCGCGCGCTCGTCGACACCGACCACGGCACGGCCGCGCACGAGCACCTGGCCGTCACAGACGGTGTGGCGCACGTCGCTCCCGCGGGCGGCGTAGGCGAGGTGACTCACGAGGTCGTGGGCCGGCGTCAGGTGGGGCCTGTCGAGGTCGACGACCGCCAGGTCCGCGACCCGTCCCGCCTCGATGCGACCGCCGTCGATGCCCAGCAGGTCGGCGCCGCCCTGCGTGGCCATCTCGACCGCCGCGGCCGCGGGGACGGCGCTGGCGTCGTCCGCGGCGAGTTTGCCGAGCATCGCGGCGTCCCGGACCTCGTCGAACATGTCCAGGTCGTTGTTCGAGGCCGGGCCGTCCGTGCCGATCCCGACGGTGACGCCGGCCTCGCGGTAGCGCTGGACCGGCGCCATCCCGCTCGCGAGTTTCATGTTCGAGGCCGGGCAGTGAGCGACGCCCGTGCCGGTCTCGGCGAGCAACTCGATCTCGCTTTCGTCGACGTGGACGCCGTGGGCGACGAACGTGTCCGCGCCGAGCAGTCCCACGTCGTCGGCGTATTCGAGCGGGCGGACGCCGTGCTCGTCGACGATGGGGTCGACCTCGTCGGTCGTCTCGTTGGCGTGGAAGTGGATCGGGAGGTCCGCCTCCCGGGCCTGCGGGACGAACTCCCGGAGGTACTCCTCGCCCACGGTGGTCAGCGAGTGGGGCTGGAAGGTCGTCGCGACCCGCCCGTCGGCAGCGCCGTCGAGTTCCTGTGCCACGTCCAGGCTCTCCTGCATGTCCGCCCGGGCGTCGTCGTCGTCTTTGGCGACCGTGATGGCGGTGTGGCCCAGCACCGCCCGGACGCCGACCGCCTCGACCGCGTCGGCGATCTCCGGGACGTGGAAGTACATGTCCGACAGCGCGGTCGTCCCTGACCTGACCATCTCGACGAGGCCCAGTTCCGCGCCGACGCGGACGTCCTCGGGGGTGAGTTCGGCTTCGACCGGCCAGACGTCCTCCCGGAGCCACCGGTCCAGCGGTTTGTCGTCTGCGTATCCCCGCAACAGCGTCATCGCGACGTGCGTGTGGGCGTTGACCAGCCCGGGGACGACCAGTCCGCCGGCGGCGTCGAGTTCGTCGTCGGCGCCGAACGCGCCGGGGTCGTCGACGCCGCGTATCTCGCCCGCCTCCTGGTCGACGAGGACGTCCGCGCGCTCGACGGTCATGTCCGGCCGGAGCACCTGCCCGCCCGCAACGAGGAGTTCGCTCATGCTCCCGGGTTCGGCAGGGGTCCGGGTGAATCTACTGGTCGCGAACAGCCGCCCACTCGGATGTGCGTGTGTAACAGTACTTTCAGAACGAGGGCACGAGACAGAAACGTGACCGGCAGTCACACCGGACTCACCTGCAAGCGACGAAAGCCCTCGCGCGACGCCGTCTCGGCATGGAACCCTCGACGGCGCGCGCCACCGCCACCGTCCACTCTACACCCTGAACATGACGACTGTGTCGTCTCGTCTCATACGGACCGTTGTACTTCGTTACCGCCGTCGCGAACCACGGTGAACGCATCGGGCCGTGACTCGCCCATACGTCGGCGGCATCGCCGAAAATGGGTACAACGGTCCGTATCACTCGCCGCTGGCCGGCCCACAGCCCCACGACTCCGACGCCCGCCGCGAGGAGCGCGACGAGTGCGTCGTCGACCGCCGGAACGGAGACGACACCGAGCGGGCGCGTCCGGCCTGGACCGCGAGATGGGGGGAGGGCGGACATGTGCGACGGGCGACGCGCGACGATGAAAGCGTTTGTGAGGATGACAGCTCCCTCTCGGGCGCTCGACTACCGGCACGGCGGGTGGTCGACCGTCAGCGTCTTTCGGCGCAAGTACCTATCGCGGGTACCGAATGTCCGAACAGGGTCGCCTGTCGCGAGCGGCCGCCGGCCTCCGCGGGGACGGCCGCGGCTGGCTGCTCGCCTCCGTCGCAGTCGGCTGGTTTCTCGTCCTCGGGATGCGCTTTGTCGTCCCCGGGATCCTGCCGACGATCACCGACGACTTCACCGTCTCGTCCTCGGAGGCGGGCCTCGCGGTCACCGTCCTGTGGGTGACCTACGCGGTCATGCAGTTTCCCGCGGGGTATTTCGCCGACCGGCTGGGCGAGCGGGTGTTGCTCGCCGCGGCGCTGCTCGTCTCGGCCGCGGGGCTGGTCAGCTACGTCTTCACGCCGACGTTCGCGCTGTTCGTCCTCGCGACGGGCGTGTTCGGTCTCGGGAGCGGTCTCTACGGGCCGCCCCGCGGGACCGTCATCTCGAAGACCTACGACGACAACGACGGCGCCGCATTCGGGGTGATGCTCGCGGCCGGCAGCGTCGGCGCCGCCGTCCTGCCGGCGGCCGCCGGCGTGGCCGTCGGCTTCGTGGGCTGGCGGACGGCCATCGGCGTCGTCGCGCCCCTCCTGGTGCTCGCGGCCGTCGCCATCTGGTGGGCCGTCCCGGACACCCGGGTCCGGCGCGGACCGAGCGCGTCGGCGGAGAGTGACGCCACCGGCGGACCCGACGCCGACGACGCCGCCCCGGACGGCGGGACCCACTCGATGGCCAGCGCGGTTCGCGCCGCGGCGGGCGCCGTCCGGAACCGCCGGATCGCGCTCGCCGTCGCCGGCGCGACGCTCATGCTCTTTGCCTTCCAGGCCGCGACGGCTTTTCTCACCACCTACCTCACCCAGGTCGGTGGCTTCTCTCAGGGGACTGCCGGCGCCGTGCTGGGCGTCCTCTTCCTGGTCGGTGCCGCCTCGCAGTTCGTCGGCGGCGGTCTCGCCGACCGCTTTGGCACTCCCCGCGTGCTCGTCGGCATCGGCGCCGTCAGCGTCGTTCCGCTGGCGGCCCTGCCCCTCGTGGAGGGGCGACTCGCGCTCGCGACTGTCGGGGCGCTGGTCGGCGTCCGGATGAGCATCGGCCCCGTCTCGAACGCCTACATCGTCGACCTGCTCCCCGACGACGTCCAGGGGACCGCCTGGGGAGCGCTCCGGACCGGCTTTTTTATCGTCGGTTCGTTCGGTTCGACCGTCGTCGGTTACATGGCCGACGCCGGTCTGTTCGACGTCTCCTTTTACCTGCTGGCGGCGATCACCGGCGTCGGCGCCGGCGTCTACGTGTTCCTCCCCGAACGGCCCTGAAACTGGTGAGGTGCAGAGTGATTGTGCATCGGTTGATACGTTTGAAAATGGGTCGAAAGAAAGATCGACCAGCGCGATTGATCCCGACTGCAGTCGGTGAAAGCCCTCGACGCGCTCGCTCACGGGTCGCTATCGCTCCCCGTTCGCATCGAGGCGCTCCCCGCGGTCGCGCCTCGCACGCGGTCGCTGAGCGGGATATCCTCGTTCGCTCCGCTCACTCGGATAGTGCCCGCTCAGACGACTACAGTGAACGCGAGCGCGTCTCGCCCTTTCAATCCGCCAGGACCGCACCACACAGCAACCGCAGGCCACGACCCTCCCCACCCGATTGCGGTGCTCGCTACGCTGCGCTCCTCATCCCTCGCACGATGCTGTCGCGGCATGAACGCCGCGACAGCGCGCGCCACCGCCGGCGGCAACACCACACCGCAAATATACCGCACGAGTCGGCGGGAACCGCTCCTCATACTGTCGGACACAGGCAATGCCACCGTTCGATGACTGTTTCGGGGTTTTTGTGACGGTTCAGCCCCGAACAGCGGATCGCCCGTTCACGAACTTGTGTCCGACAGTATCAGACGTCCCGGCCGTCCAGCACGCTTGCCCCGTCGAGGTCGTAGTCGGTGAGGTAGGGGCGTTCGGCCGCGACGAGGTCGGCGAACAGGTCGCGGGCGTCGTGGGGGTCCAGGGTGACGAGCGGGTCGTTACAGAACGCCTCGAAGGCCAGATCCAGGTCGCCGGCAAAGCCGGCCTCGACGAGCGTCTCCTGGTTGGAGACGTGGCGGTCGACGTGCGTGCGGACGGTCTCGGGCAGCGGGCTCGCGGTCAGGGGCGTCACGGTGTCGCCGGTCACGAGGGCGTTGGTCTCGACGACGGCGCCCTTCGGGAGGTCCGGCGCCTGCCCGCGGTTGACCGTGTTGACGTTCGTCTTCAGCGGGCCGAGGCCGGCCAGCGCCCGCATGATGTCGACGAGTTTCTCGCCCGACTCTTCGAGTTCGACCGCCTGCTCGCCCGAGAGGAGCGCTTCGCGCTCCCTGCGGCCGCGGTCCCAGTGGTCGGCGCGGTACTCGGCCGGCGTGAAGCGGATGCCCCACCGGTTGATCGCGGGGCGCTCGTCGACGGCGAGGTACCAGGGGACGAACTCGACGAGGTGGCGGTCGCCGGCCGCCGGCAGGACGCCGAACCGGTCGTAGAGGTCCAGGGTTACCTCGTTGTTGTCGACGAAGACCGACGCGTCGGCGACGCGGTTGTCGCCGGCCGCGAAGCGCTCGCCGGGGTCGCGCTCGGCCAGTTCGGCGTCGACGAGTTCGAGGAGGTCGTGGCCGTTCCAGCGCGCCCGGTCGACCCAGGTGAAGTGGTTGACGCCGGTGACGTCGAGGTCGATCGCGTCGCTGTCCGGGCGCTCGACCCCGAGGTGGCGTTCGACGAGGTCGGCCAGCCACCCCTGCGTGTGGTACACCTCGTGACAGAGCCCGATGGCGTTGATCTCGGGGTACTCCTCGGAGAGGGTCCGGGTGCAGACGGTCATCGGGTTGGTGTAGTTGAGCACCCACGCGTCCGGGCAGTGCTCCCGGACGGCGGCCGCGACCTCCCGGTACTGGGGGATGGCCCGGAGCGCCCGGAAGGCGCCGCCGGGACCGACGGTGTCGCCGACGGTCTGTTGGATGCCGTACTCCGCAGGGATCTCCAGGTCGTGGACGAACGTCTCCCCGGGCGGGTCCTGGGTCGAACAGACCACGAAGTCCGCGCCCGAGAGAGCGGCCGCCAGCGAGTCGACGGCCTCGTAGGTCCAGTCCCCGACGGCGTCGGGGTGGTCGAGGAAGCGCTCGCCCAGTTCGACGTTGCGCCGGGCGCTCTCGGGGTCGACGTCGTAGAGGCGGACGGTCCCCGCGAGGTCGCCCGTCCGGGCGAGGTCGTTGGCGAGGACGCGACCCCAGTTGCGACTCCCGCCGCCGACGACGGCGACGGTCGCCGTCTCGGGGTCGGTCGGGCGGTCGGCATCGAGCGAATACATGGCTCCGGGTATCGCGCATCGGGCGATAAAACTGGTGGTCGGGGGGAGAGGGAAAGACAGTTGCCCGGGGGCGCCCCAGACGGGGTATGCGCATCGCCGTCCCCAACAAGGGTCGCCTGCACGACCCCGCGGTGGATCTCCTGGACCGCGCGGGGTTGCACGTCGTCGACGGCGCCGACCGCAAACTGTACGCCGAGACGGTCGACCCCGACGTGACGGTGCTGTACGCGCGTGCCAGCGACATCCCCGAGTACGTCGCCGACGGCGCCGCCGCCGTCGGTATCACCGGCCTCGACCAGGCCCGCGAGGCCGAGGTCGACCTCGTAGACCTGCTCGACCTCGAATTCGGGACCTGCCGGCTCGTCCTCGCGGCGCCCGAGGAGGGCGACATCGCCGCCGTCGAGGACCTGGCGGGCGGGACCGTCGCCACCGAGTTCCCGAACGTGACGCGGCGTTTCTTCGAAGAGCACGGCGTCGACGTCGACGTCGTCGAAGTGTCGGGTGCGACCGAACTCACCCCTCACGTCGATATCGCCGACGCCATCGTCGACATCACTTCCACGGGCACCACGCTCCGGATGAACCGCCTCGCCGAGGTCGCGGACGTCCTGGCGTCGTCGGTCCGACTGTTCGCCCGCGGGGACGTCGCCGACGACGAGAAGGTCCGGCAGGTCCGGATGGCCCTCGAGTCCGTGCTCGCGGCCGAGGGGAAGCGCTACCTGATGATGAACGTCCCCGGGGAGCGCCTCGACGACGTCGAGGACGTCCTCCCGGGGATGGGCGGTCCCACCGTCATGGACATCGCCGGAAAGGACGACGTGGCGGTCCACGCTGTCGTCGACGAGCGCGAGGTCTTCGAGACGATCAACGCGCTCAGGCAGGTGGGCGCCAGCGACGTGCTCGTCACCGAGATCGAACGGCTGGTGGAGTGACCCGCGATTCGGAGGGACTGCTGTCACTGCGTCCCGCGACGACCGTCCGACTGCGGGCGGTCGATGTGGAAACGACTGACAGCAGTCCGTCTCAGACCAGCCCGAAGACGTTGTTGAGCGCGATACCCACCACCGCAGCGAATGCCAGGTGCAACAGCGTCAGCGCGGCCGTCGGCTTCCAGGAGACCCGGTAGACGGAGCTGATGGCGATGGCGTCGGCGACCAGCGTCGCCAGCAGGACGACGGCGACGCCGAGACTCGGCGAGACGAACGCGACCCCCTCCAGCCCCCACCGACTCAGGAGGATGGAGACGGCTGCCGGCGCCGCGCCAGCGTAGGCGGCCCGCTGGCTCGGGACGTCCCCAATAAAGAACGTCGCGGCGAGGTGCAGCGTCACGGCGTAGAACACCCACGCGACCAGGAAGGTGACCACCACCGCGAGCACGCCGCCGCCCGTCGGGTCCGGACTGGCCTGGAGCATGCCGGTTCTCGGGCCTCGCGGTGCTTGGCTCCTGTTATTTCCGGTCGCCGCTCGGTCCCCCGAAGTCGTCCCCGTCACGGACTACGTGAAACGCCTGTCCACGAATCCTCCGATTAATCCTCGAAGATCCTGTTTTTCGCCGGAAAACAAACGCGATACTGGATGTCAGGTGCTGACACGGGGCGGAATATAAACCTGAGTGGACCGAACCGCGGGAACGCGACCGATTGGACGGACATCCACTAATACACTTACAAATGTAATAGGGATTGACTTATAACCGGAGATGGCAGACGTTGTAGCGTTCATGAGACCGAACGTGACCGTTCCTGAATCGGAGCAGTACGAGTGCCCGGCGTGTGGCAGGCGCGTCGAGTCGCCCGACGACCGCGAGTGCGAGTGCGGGGAGCTGTTGCGGGACCTGTCGAACTCGCGGGACCTGTAGGCGACGCGGCGGCTGGCGGGGCGTCGCCGGCGAAAGTGGGTATCCGGACGCGGGACCGTTCTCGACGGCGCTATTCCAGGAGACCGAGCTCCTCGAGGCGGGAGACGATCTTGTCGACGGCCTCCTCGGCGTCCTCGGGCTGTTTGCCGCCGGTGATGACGAGCTTGCCCGAGCCAAAGAGCAGCGCGACGACGTCGGGGTCGTCCAGCCGGTAGACGAGCCCGGGGAACTGCTCGGGTTCGTACTCGATGTTCTCCAGCCCGAGCCCGATAGCGATGGCGTTGAGGTTGAGGTTGCGCCCCAGGTCCGCGGAGGTGACGATGTTCTGGACGACGATCTCGGGGTCGTCGTCGACCTGGATCTGCAGGTCGCGCAGCTTGTCGAAGACGATGCGGAGACTCTCGTGGACGTCGTCGGTACTTTTCGCACCGGTACAGACGATCTTGCCCGACCGGAAGATGAGCGCCGCCGACTTGGGTTCCTGCGTGCGGTAGACGAGTCCGGGGAACTGCTCGGGGTCGTAATCGGCACCCTCCAGGTCCATCGCCACGCTCTGGAGGTCGAGCTCCTGCCCGATCCCGGTCGAAGCCACGACGTTTTCTATGTTGATAGTCTCTTTGGGGTCGGCCATGTATCAATTTAAGCGACGTATTTAAACTATATAAACTTTCATGGGTCGTCCTGACAGGTCACGTGCGCCGAGGGATCGGTCGGCGAGTTGACCGGTCCGGTGGGGGTGTGACACTGCCGGGCGCGGCCCGGTCCAGAGGACCGACTCGGGGGGCCGTTCGGCGTGTCACCGGAGGGTTCTTGCCCGGCGCGGAGCGACTCCCGGGCGTGTACGTCCTCGAACTCGCCGGGCAGGACGACGCCTTCGCGGCCTGCGAGGCCGGGAGCGCCGCGACCGGTGTCGAGGTGGTCGGTGCCGGCCTCGCCACCGCGCGAGCAGTCACCGACCGCCTGGACGGCCTCGCTTTCACCCGGCGGGCGAGCGAACTGCTCGGGACGACCGACCCGAGCGTCGAGAGCGCCGCGGCGCTCCTGCGAGCGTCGGCGGTCGACCGGGCGGGGTCGGTCGCGGTGCGGGCGGTCGACGTGCGCTCGACGACGGGCGTCGACACCCAGCGCGCCGAGCGCGAACTCGGCGACGTGCTCGTCGACCGCGGCCTGCGCGTCGACCTGGACGACCCCGACCACGAACTCCGGGCGCTCTTCGCGGGCCCGCCCGAGAGCGACGGCGAGAGCGGCGACCACGGCGACGGCGGGGGTTCCGACTCCGGCGACGGCGACGGGAGCGCCGGTGGTGTGTGTGCGCTCGGGTGGCTGACCCACGAGAGCGAGCGGGCCTTCGGCGACCGCAAGCCCAGCGACCGGCCGTTCGTCCAGCCCGGGAGCATGGACCCGCTGCTCGCCCGCGCGCTGGTGAACGTCGCCGGCGCTCGCCCCGGGGCGACGCTGCTCGACCCGATGTGTGGCACCGGCGGCCTGCTCCTCGAGGGCGCGCTCGTCGGTGCGCGGGTCGTCGGCGTCGACGCCCAGTCGAAGATGGTCGCGGGCACCCGCCGGAACCTCCGGGCGTTCGCGCCGGACGCGCCAGCCGCGGTCTGTCGCGGCGACGCGACGCGACTCCCGCTCGCCGCCGACGCCGCCGACGCCGCGGTCGTCGACGTCCCCTACGGCCGCCAGTCGAAGATCGAGGCCGACTCGCTGAAGACCCTCGTCGGCGACGCGCTCGCCGCCCTGCACAGAGTCGCGCCCCGGGCCGTCGTCGTCGGGGACCGCTCGTGGGCTGTGGCCGCACGCGAGACCGGGTGGGCCGTCGAGCGCTCGTTCGAGCGGCGCGTCCACCGCTCGCTCGTCAGGCACGTGCTCGTCTTGGAACGGTCGCCGTGACTACCGGGGTTCTTTAAGTAATTCTCGTCACAACGGTACGAAACAGAGGAGTCTTCCCGGCCGTCTACCGTCAACCAGCGGCGGGTCCGTCGGGTCCGCGTCGCAGTCCTTCCCACCAGTGTCGCCGGACCGGTTCGTCAGTGTCGTCGGTGTCGAGTGTCTCGACTGTAAGTCGGGAGTCTTTATCATGCCGGCCGGCCACCCACGCGATAATGCAGCAGTACCTCGGTCTCGTTCGGGAGGCTATCGCGGAGGGGACCTACAAACCCAATCGGACGGGCGTGGACACGCTGGCGACGTTCGGCGCGCACTACGAGGTCGACCTGTCGGCGGGGTTTCCGCTGTTGACGACGAAGAAACTCGACGGCTTCCGGTGGAACTCGCTCATCCACGAACTCCTCTGGTATCTCTCCGGCGAGGCGCACATCCGGAACCTGCGCGAGGAGACGGCCATCTGGGACGACTGGGCCGACGAGGAGGGCCACCTCGACACCGCCTACGGTCGCTTCTGGCGGCGCTATCCCGTCCCCGAGGACGGGCTCCCGGGCGAGTCCTGGCCCGGGGACACCCATCGCTGGATGAACGACGACGAGCGGACGTTCGACCAGATCCGGTACGTCCTGGACCAGCTGCGCGAGAACCCCCACTCGCGGCGCATTGTCGTCAACGCCTGGCACCCGGCCAACGCCGCCGTCTCGACGCTGCCGCCCTGTCACTACACCTTCGTGTTCAACGTCCAGGGCGACCGCCTGAACACCCACCTCACACAGCGCTCGGGCGACATCGCCCTGGGCATCCCGTTCAACGTCGCCGCCTACTCGCTTTTGACCCACATCGTCGCCGGGCGCACCGGCTTCGAGGTGGGGCAGTTCTCCCACACCATCGTCGACGCCCACGCCTACTGCGGCGAGGGCGCCCGTGGCGAGTGGTACCGCGACAACCGCGCCGCGCTCCGCGAGCGGATGGCGAGCGTCGCCGACCGCGCGGAGTACGCCGACGTGAAGGCCTGGGTCGAGGCCGAGGCACCCCCGGAGCCCGGGACGGAAAACGCCGACCACGTCCCGAACCTGCTCGAACAGCTCACGCGCGAACCGCGCGACCGCCCGACTATCGAGGTCGCGGACGAGCCCGTCGACGACCTCGAGTTCGACGACATCGAGTTGCGCGACTACGAGTCGGCGCCGGGCCTGGACTTCGCGGTCGCCGAGTGACGATGGCGGGCGAGGACGCGGCGTCGGAACCCGAGGCGGCTGTCGAACTGGTCGTCATCGCCGCGGTGGCCGAGAACGGCGTCATCGGCGCCGACGACGGGATGCCCTGGCACTACCCCGCCGACCTCGCGCAGTTCAAGGAGACGACGATGGGTCATCCCGTGATCATGGGTCGGACGACGTTCGAGTCGATTTCGGCGCAACTGGACGGGCCGTTGCCGGGTCGGACCAACATCGTGTTGTCGGGCACCGATCCCGCGGTTCCCGAGGGTGTCGTGGTCGTGGAGAGTGTCGACGCGGCGGTCGAGGCCGCGGCCGAGACCGGCGCCGAGACGGCCTACGTCGCGGGCGGGGGCACCGTCTACGAGCAGTTCCTCCCGCTCGCCGACCGGATGGTCCTGACGGAGGTGCCCGAGCGGCCCGAGGGCGAGACGTACTTCCCCGACTGGGACCGGGAGGCGTGGGTCGAAGTCGAACGGGAGGAGACCGGGGAACTGGCGTTCGTCACGTACGAGCGAGAGTGATACTCCCGGCTGTAAGTCCGTAAAGATATCCGGCACCCCGGGGTGTCGGATTCTTTCAAAATGGTACAGCCGGCAGTATGAGTGGTGGTGTGTTCCACCGGTCCGTCTCTGTGGGCGCGACCCCGACTCGCAGTGTGTGTTGAAAGCCCGTGACCCTTCGCGGCCTTCCTGCCTCGCGGGTCACTCCGTCCCCCGCTCGCTAGCGAGGCCCGAACGGAGCGAGCGCCTCGCTGGCGGCACGCGAGACGGCGCGCGCCACTGTGGGCGTGTGAGAACCCGCGGACCCGACCACTCTCACTCTCCGACCTCTTCGCGCGCGTCTGCGACGAGCGCCCGGACGTCGACGGTTTCGCCGGATTCGCGGGCCCGGTAGGCGGCTTCCGTGAGGGCGGTGACGCGGAGGCCGTACTCGCCGGGGACCGGATTCTCGCGCTCGCCCCGGACGGCGCCGAGGAACGCGGCCACTTTCGCCGCGGTCTGTTCTTGGTAGTCCCCGGCGTCGAACTCCTCGCTGTCGGGGTCGCCGCCCCCGTCGAAGACGGTGAGTTCGCCCTGCCCGAAGCGGAGGTAGCCGTCGGTCCCCCAGACGACCAGTCCCTCCTCGAAACCCGTCCCGTCGGCGCTGATGCCGACGCTCGCGGTGATCGGGCCGTCGGGCCCCTCCAGGGTCGCAGAGAGGGCCGTGTTGACGTCGACGTCGTGGTCGCGGTAGTCCATCACTGCGGCGACCTCCCGGGCCTCCGAGTCGGTGGTCCACAGCAACGCGTCCAGCAGGTGCGAGCCGGAGTCGATGAGCTGGCCGCCGCCCGACAGCTCCGGGTCCGTCCGCCAGGCGCCCTCCTGGCCGCTGATCCAGTCCTGGGCGAGGTAACACGAGGCCATGTGTACGTCGCCGATCTCCCCGCTCTGGAGCGTCTCGCGGACGGCCCGGTAGCCCGGATGGAGGTGGCGCTGGTAGCCGACCTGGAGGACCAGGTCGTGCTCGCGGGCGCGCCGGACGAGGTCGACGGCGTCGCGCGTCCCGGTGACCATCGGCTTCTCCAGGAGGACGTGCAGGTCCCGCTCCAGGCAGGCGCGGGTCTGCTCGTAGTGGAGGGTGTGGGGCGTGACGATGGTCACCGCATCGAGGTCCTCGCCGTCGAGCATCGCCTCGTAGTCCGCGTAGGCGGGAGCGTCGAACCCGTCTTCGAAGTTCTCGCGGGCCGTCCGGGCGACGTCGGCGCCGGCGACGATCTCGACGTCGTCCCGGTCTGCGACGCCGTACAGTTGCATGGTGCCGAGGCCGCCGAGGCCGACCGCGCCGAGTCGAATGGACATACCTCCGGCCCGTCCCCGAGCGGAAAGAAGCTACGGGAGTCGGCAGTCCCCGCAGGGGTCGTCCGACCGGTGAGGGCGGCAGGCGAACCTCGGTACTCATTAGGCGGGCGAGCGAGAAGACCGGCGTATGAACCACGACCGCTCTCGCGACCTGTACGATCGCGCGCTCTCCGTCATGCCCGGCGGCGTCAACTCGGCGGTCCGGGCGGCGATCGAACCCTACCCGTTTTTCGTCGAGCGCGGCGACGGCGGGCACGTCGTCGACGCCGACGGCAACCGCTACGTCGACTGGGTGATGGGTCTGGGTCCGCTCCTCTACGGCCACGACCTGCCCCAGCCCGTGGAGTCGGCCGTCCAGTCGCGCGTCAGCGAGGGACCGATGTTCGGCGCGCCCACCGAGGTCGAGGTCGAACACGCCGAGTTCGTCGCCCGCCACGTCCCCGGCGTCGAGATGATCCGGTTCGTCAACTCGGGGACCGAGGCGACGGTCTCGGCCTGTCGCCTCGCCCGCGCCGCGACCGGTCGGGACAAGATCGTCGTCATGCAGGGGGGGTATCACGGCGCCCAGGAGACCACGCTCGTCGAGGGCGCGTACGACCACGTCGAGCCCTCCAGCCCGGGGATCCCGGACTCGTTCGCCGAGCACACCATCGCCGTCCCGTTCAACGACGAGCAAGCGGCGAAACGGGTCTTCGAGGACCACGGCGAGGACATCGCGGGCGTGCTCGTCGAACCGGTCCTCGCGAACATGGGCATCGTCGCGCCGGTCGACGGGTATCACGAGACCCTGGAGGCGCTCTGTGACAAACACGGCGCGAAGCTCGTCTTCGACGAGGTCATCACCGGGTTCCGCGTCGGCGGCCTCCAGTGTGCCCAGGGGAAATTCGGCGTCGACCCCGACATCACGACCTTCGGCAAGCTCATCGGCGGCGGCTTCCCGGTGGGGGCGATCGGCGGATCGGCGGACCTCATCGAGCAGTTCACCCCCTCGGGCGACGTCTTCCAGGCCGGCACGTTCTCGGGCCATCCCGTGACGATGGCCGCCGGGCTGGAATCGCTGAAATACGCGGCCGAACACGACGTCCACGAACACGTCCACGACCTCGGCGAGCAGCTGCGCGGCGGCCTCGCGGACATCGTCGCGGACCAGGCGCCCGAGTACACCGTCGCCGGCACCGACGGCATGTTCAAGGTGCTCTTCTCTCGCGAGGCGCCCGACAGCGCCGAGGGCCACTGCGAGAGCGGGTGCGAACAGCGCGAGTCCTGTCCCAGGTTCGGGCACTGCCCGAAGACCGGAGCGGACGTCGCAGCCGGCCAGACCGACCGCTGGCGGCGCGTCTTCTGGGAGGGCATGAAAGAGCAGGGGGTCTTCCTCTCGCAAAACCAGTTCGAGGCGCAGTTCGTCACGTACGCCCACACGGAAGACGACGTCGAGGAGACCCTGGAAGCGTACAAACAGGCGCTGTAGTCTCGAACCGCGGGTGGGCCGGCAAGCCGTCCGACCGGTCGGGTGTCGGCGGGCGGACCGGATGACCCGCGGACGGTCACTCCCCGGTCGTCGACCCGACCGCTGCCTGTACACGCCGGTAGTGGACGTAGCCGACGTAGATGACCACGGCGAACAGCAGCGTGAACGTCCCGTAGCTCAGGGCCAGGTGTCCGCGGGTCATCCGGAGCGCACCGCCGGCCCCGGCGGAGCCGGGCGGCGTCCAGACGAGCAGCGAGACGGCGACCAGTGCGAGGTAGATCGCCCCGATCAGAGCGAACTGCGCGATTTCGGGGATCTTGTTCAGGTCGACGCCTTCGAGCGAGACGCGCCGACCCGACCCGAAGAACCCGTATTCGTCGACCCACCCGAACAGGGGTTCCCGCTCGGCGAGTTCCCGTTCCACCGCCACGAGGTGGCGCTGGACGTGCAACAGCCTGACGCTGTACTTGAGGGCGTCCATCACCACGATCCCGTAGAGGACCGGCGTCAGCGCGATGAATCGCCACCGGCCGAACACGAACGCGTACGCCACGATGACGCCGATGACACCGTGACCGACGAGTAGACGCCAGAACTGCCACTTTCGCTCCGTCCGGGCCCGCTCGTGCAGCACCTCGTAGAGGCGTATCCGGAGGTCGTCGTCGCTCGGTTCCGTCAGGTCCGGTTCGTTTCCCGCCATCCTCACACGTACCGGGACGGGGCGACGCAAAACTGTTTGGGGGATCGCGGCGACGAAACGACGGCGCGTCCCCCGCACCCGGTCGCTGTCGTCAGCCGGTTTCGTCGGGCCCGCGACCCGTCGCCGCGAGGAGGCGACCGACCAGTGATACTGTCGGACACAAGTACGTGAACACGCTCGTCGGGAACACGCCAGCGAAACGCCCGTTCCCGGTCGAACGAGCCACCGACGGTGGCCTCACTCGTGTCCGACAGTATGAGACGGCAGGTTTTCGGCATCCGGTCACGCACGTCGGGGCATGGGCGAGATGGACGAAGACCGGGTCTACGACGACCGGCGCCGGGAGACCGTCGCGTATCTGGCGACCGGCCAGGGCGTGGCGACGGTCCGGGTCGCTAGCGACCGCGTCGGGCGGTTTTCGCTGACACACCAGTGTACCGCCCGCGACATCGCCGCCGCCGGCGAACGGGTGTACGTCGCGACGCCCGAGGGCGTCCTGGCGGGAGGCGTCGGCACGGATGCGGAAACCGCCGGCGCGGTCCCTGGGGAGTTCGACTCGCTGGAGTTCCCCGACGCGGTGACCGTCACTGCCGCAGCGACGGACGACGGCGAGCCGTCGGTCGTCGCCGCTGGCGCCGACGGGACCGTCGCGCGCTACCGCGACGACGCGTGGCACGAACTCGGGGCCGTCGGGGAGGTTCGCGCGCTCTCGGGCGAGTTCGTCGCGGCGAGTGACGGCGTCTATCAGCTCGTCGGCGACGAAGGCGACGCGACCCTCCGCCACGTGGGCCTCGACGACGCTCGCGACGTGACCGGCGGCGCCGCGCCGCTGGTGGCGACCGGCGAGGGGCTCTACCGCCTGGGCAACGGCTGGCTGTGCGAGCGCGAGGGCGCCTTCGCGGTGGTCGCGACCGGCGACACCGCCGGGGGGTCGTGTGCCCACGCCGCGACAGACGAGACGTTGTACGCCCGCCGGGACGGCGAGTGGACCGCCGTCGACCTGCCGGTTCCCGGGACGGTCGCTGACGTCGCCTACGGCGAGTGCGTCTACGCCGTCACGGGAGACGGGACCTTCCTCGTCGAGGCCGACCCAGAGCGGACGGCCGACGGCGCCGGCGGCTGGCGCCACCGCTCGCTGGGTCTCCCCGACGTCGCGGCGCTGGCCGCGGTGTAGCCGTCGCTCTCGCTCCCGATTCGGTTTCGAAAGATCTGCCCGGCTCCGAAACCGGAACTCGAAGGACAAGCGAGGTGAACCTGGCGGTCGTAGTCCCGTCCATGTCGACGACGATCACCGTCGAGGGGATGAGCTGTGACCACTGCGAACAGACCGTCGAGGAGGCGCTACGCGGCGTCGACGGCGTGACGGACGCGACGGCCGACCGCGAGGGCGCCCGGGCAGTCGTCGAGGGAGACGCTGGCGCGGCGTCGCTCGTCGCCGCCGTCGAAGACGCCGGCTACACCGCACAGGCCTGAGCGGTCGCTCGCCGGCTTGGAATCGAAACTCGCCGGGGGGGCGAAACGGTCGTTTCGGAGCCCCAATCGGGTTCAACGAGGAACGCGTCTCTCCACGTACGGTCGAGGACCCCTCCTCGACGCGATACCATGACCACGAACACGACCGATACTGGTCTTTTTCGCTGTGGTCGTCGGGCTCGGCTACCTGCTCTACCGGGCTGTAGCCGGGACCCGGACCGGAACGCCGGCCGCCGACCCCGCAGTCGAGGAACTCCGGATCGCCTACGCCCGCGGCGAGGTCGATGACGAAGAGTACGAACGCCGCCGCGAGCGCCTGCAACGAGACGGGTGACGATGCCGGGGGAGGGACCCGCGGCCGGAGTGGCGACGCGGGGCGGCGAGCAGTCCGGCGGGTCGACCTCGACCGGGCACTCGCCGGGCAGTCGCTGAACCCGACGTCTCTCCCAGCAGCGTCGACTACCCGTCGACGAGTTCGAACTCGACCCGTTCGACGTCGGCGCCCTTCGACTCGCGGTTCGTGACCGCGACCCGCCCGACCTCGCCGAGACTGTCGACGTGCGTGCCCCCGCAGGGACAGATATCGAAGCCGGCGACTTCGACGACCCTGAGCGGGTCGACGTGGTCGGGGATGAGGTCCAGTTGCGTCCGCCCCGCGGGCGTCTCGCGTTCGACGTCCTCGCGGGGACGTTCGCGCTTCTCGACAGGCAGGTCCCGGGCGAGCACCTCGTTCGTCCGCTGCTCGATGGTCGCCAGGTCGTCGTCGTCGAAGTCGGCGGGTTCGAAGTCGATACGTGACCGGTCGACGTGGATCTGGTTGCCCGCGGTGGCGGCCTCGAACTCGTCGAGGACTACCCGCGAGACGACGTGCTGGGCGGTGTGCATCCGCCGGAGTCGCTCGCGGCGCTCGGCGTCGACCTCGCCGTGCACCGTCGTCCCTTCCAGCGGCACCTCTCCCTCGATCTCCTCGACGTAGTGGCGGACGTCGCCGTGGTTCTTCCGGACGTCCCTGACGCGTGCGTGGCCGCCGTCCCACTCGAGCCGACCGCGGTCGGCCGGCTGGCCGCCCCCCTCCGGGTAGAAGTAGGTGCCCTCGAGGACGACGTAGTCCTCGGTCGCGTCGGCCACCGTCGCCTCGAACTCGGTCACGTCGTCGGCGTCCGGGAGGTACAGCAACTCGGTCATGGGAGCGCGTAGTGTGGCCAGCCACTAAACGGCGACGCGCCGTCGGCGGGTATCGACCCCGTCCGGCCGACCGGTTCGGTGACGGCGTGACGCCCGAGAGGGGTCGTCGCCGAGCGGCGGTCGCGAATCCCGCAACCGAAACGGTGTTTAGGAGCGGGGGCGACCCCCCGCACATGATCGTGAGCGGGTCGGCCTCGCAGTCGTTTTCGGCCGCGCTGGCGGTGGCGACGGGGCGGGACCTGGCGACCGTCGAGTTCGAGCGCTTCCCGGACGGCGAACTGAAAGCGAGCGTCCCCGACTTCTCCGGCGAGCGCGCCGTCGTCGTCGCCTCGACGGTGTCGGGCGACGCCCACGTCGAGTGTCTCCAACTCCAGGACGCCGTCCGCGAGGCCGGCGCGAGCGAGGTGACGACCGTCCTCCCCTACATGGGCTACGCCCGCCAGGACGCCGCGTTCGGCGCGGGCGAACCGGTGTCGGCGCGCGCGGTCGCCCGGGCCATCTCGACGGGAACCGACCGCGTCCTCACGGTGAACCCCCACGAGGACGCGGTCTGTGACTTCTTCGACGTCCCGGCCGAGGGCGTCGACGCCGCCGGCCGCCTCGCGGACCCGTTGCCCGACCTCGCGGACCCGCTCTTTCTCGCGCCCGACGAGGGGGCGGTCGACCTCGCCGCCACAGTACGGGACGCCCGCGGCGCCGGCGCGACCGACCACTTCGTCAAGGAGCGCGACTACGACACCGGCGACGTCACCGTGGAACCCAGCGACGCCGCCGTCGAAGGGCGGGACGTCGTCCTCGTCGACGACATCGTCGCCACGGGTTCGACAATGTGCGAGTCTATCGCCTACCTCCACGACCGCGAGGTCGGCCGGGTATTCGTCACCTGCATCCACCCGCTGTTCGCAGGCAACGCCCGGACGCAGCTCGCCCGCGCCGGCGTCGCCGCCGTCCACGGCACCGATACCATCGAACGCCCCGTCAGCACCGTGAGCGCCGCGCCCGTGGTCGCCGAACAGCTCTGACCGACGGGACGGATACGCTCGCGTTCGGCGTCGAGGTGTGACGCCACCGAGCACGCGGCCGTTGACCCTACAGCGCGAGTCCGCGTCGGCGCGGACAGCCACCGCACTCCCGGCCGGGGTCGCTCTCTACCGGGGTCACTGACCGTCGGCGTCGGGGAACGGTACGTCGAGTTCGTCGCCGTCCTCGGGGACGAACGCCCCGCCGTCGAACGCCGCCTGCGCCTCGTCCTCGATGGGGGAGGCGTCGCCGGCGTACCGCGTCGAGACGTGGACCAGCGCGAGTCGTTTCGCGTCCGCTCGCGAGGCGACGTCGGCGGCCTCGCGGGCGGTGGCGTGACCGGTCGCGCGAGCCCGTTCTGCCCAGTCGCTCGTGAACGTGGCGTCGTGGACCAGCAGGTCGGCGTCTGCAGCGGCCTCGACGACGCTCTCGGTCGGGCGCGTGTCCCCCGTGTAGACGAGGGTCCGCCCGGGACGGGGCGGGCCGACGACCTCCTCGGGCCGGACGGTCCGCCCGTCGTGTTCGACCGGTTCGCCGCGGTGGAGTTTCGAGTACTTCGGCCCGGGCGGGATGCCGAGTTCCTCCTCGGCTTTCCGGCGGTCGAACCGGCCCTTGCGGTCGTCCTCCACGAGCGCGTAGCCCAGCGCCCGAGTGCGGTGGTCGACCCCGACGGCGCGGACCTCGTACTCCTCGCGGTCGAGGACGACGTCGCCGGGTCCGTTCTGGGTGATGCGGACGGGAAACGAGGGGGCGGCGCCGACGGCCGAGACGAGGCCTTCGAGGTCGGTCCGCGTGCCGTGGGGCGCGTGGATAGCGAGGGGCGCCTCGCGGTCGTTGAAATCGAGGGTCTGGACCAGGCCCGGGATACCAAGCACGTGGTCGCCGTGGAGGTGGCTGACGAAGAGATGCTCGACGGCGAAACCGGTCTCGAAACGCATCATCTGTCGCTGGGTGCCCTCGCCGCAGTCGAACAGCAGGCGGTCGCCGTCGCGGTTGACGAAGAGAGCGCTCGTGTTGCGCCGGGTCGTCGGTACCGCCCCGCTGGTCCCCAGGAAAGTCACGCGCATCACCCACCACTGGGCGACGGTCCGGTAAACGCGTGTCGGACTCCCGCTGACAACCGCCGCCGCGACGTCGCGCAGTCGCTCGACGACCCGGGTCCCTCGCGGGGCGCACCGCGACCCCGGGACTTTAGCGACTCCCCACCGACGTGGGGGCCATGGACGACCCGCCGTACCTCGACCCGGCACTGCCCGCAGACCGCCGCGTCAGCGACCTGCTCGGCCGGATGAGCCTCGAAGCCAAGGTCGGCCAGTTGCTCGTCGCGCCCGCCGGCGGCACCGTCGAGGAGGCCGTCGAGACGGTCCGCACGGGCGTCGACGGGTACCACCTCGGCCAGGCCTCCCCCTTCGGCCGCGAGGGCGCCCCGGACACGCCCGAGAAGATGGTCCGCGTCGCTAACGCCATCCAGGAACACGCCGTCGAGGAGACCGAACTCGGCATCCCCCTGCTGCTCATTTCCAACGCGGTCCACGGCAACGCCTACGCGAAGGGCGCGGCCGTCTTCCCCCACAACCTCGGCGTGGCGGCCGCCCGCGACGAGGACCTGGTCGAGCGCATGGCGAGCGCGACGGCGACGGAACTCGCCGCGACCGGCGCCCACCAGAACTACTCCCCTGTCTGTGACGTCGGCCGCGACCAGCGCTGGGGGCGGGTCTTCGAGACGTTCGGCGAGAGTCCGCGTCTCGTGGGCCGGCTCTCGGCCGCCAAAGTCCGCGGCTACCAGGGGGTGACGTCGCTGCCGACGGTTCCGTGCTGGCGACGGTCAAGCACTTCCCCGCCTACGGCGAACCGCTGATGGGCGAGGACGGCGGCGTCAACGAACTCTCCGAGTCCACGTATCGGCGGATGCACCTCGCGGACCCGCTCGCGGAGATGGGCTTTTCGGGGTTCGTCGTCTCTGACCACCACGGCACGCGGATGCTCGCCGACGGCCACGAGACCGCGCGGGACGTCCGCGACGCCACCGCGCAGTCGCTGGACGCCGGCATGGACGCGTTCCTCGATTCGGACCCAGGAGGCGTCTACTTCGACCACCTCGTCTCGCTCGTCGCGGACGGCGCCGTCTCGAAGGCGGACCTGGACGACCGCGTCCGCCGGATACTGGAGGTGAAGTTCCGACTCGGACTCTTCGAGGACCCCTACGTCGACAGGGAGACCGCCGAGGCCCGCCTGCGGACCGACGACCACCGCCAACTGGCGTTCGAAGCCGCCCGCAAGTCATACTGTCGGACACGAGTGAGGCCACCGTCGGTGGCTCGTTCGACCGGGAACGGGCGTTTCGCTGGCGTGTTCCCGACGAGCGTGTTCACGTACTTGTGTCCGACAGTATCAGTAGTGCTCCTCGAAAACGACGAACCGCTCCCGCTCGTGGACGACGCCGCCGAAACCGGCGACTCCGACCACGCAGAGGGACTGGACCTGCTCGTCACCGGGCCAACCGCCGACAACCTCGACGCCCAGTTCGGCGGGTGGTCCTCGACGGAGAACGACGCCGGCCACACGGTCAGGGACGCCTTCGCAGCGGCGGGCGCGGACGTGACCTATCGCGAGGGCGCGGGCTTTCGCGAGACGGCCGACGTCGACGCCGCCGCGGACGCGGCCGCCGGGGCCGACGCTGCGGTGGTCTGTGTCGGTGAACCGCAGTACATCCACGAGTTCGCCGAGGACTGGCAGGGCACCGCTGTCGGCGAGTTCCCCGCGCGGAGCCAGCTCTCGCTCCCGCCCGCCCAGCGCGCGCTCGTCGCGGCCGTCGCCGAGACCGACACGCCCACCGTCGTCGTCCTCGTCAGCGGTCGTCCCCTCGCGATCACCGAGACGGCGGAGCTGGCCGACGCGGTTCTGTTCGCCTCCTACCCGGGGAGCCAGGGCGGACGAGCTATCGCCGAGGTCGTCACCGGTGCGGTCAACCCGTCGGGCGCGCTCTCCGTGACGGTCCCGCGCTCGGCGGCGGACCTGCCTTCCCGGTTCAACCACCTCAAACAGCCCGACGTCATCGGCCCGGAGTTCCACCCCGACACGTACGACCCGCTGTACCCCTTCGGTCACGGGCTCTCGTACACCGACTTCGACGTCCGGGAGCTCTCGCTATCGGAGACGACTGTCGGCCCGGGTAGCGTCGTCACCGCCGAGGTCACCGTCGAGAACGTCGGCGACTGTGCCGGCGCGCGGGCCCTCGACTGTTATCTCACCGACGACCGTAGCACGCGGGTCACGCCCGTCCGCGAGCTCGCGGACTTCACACGCGTCGACCTCAACGCCGGCGAGTCGACGACCGCTACCTTCGATATCGACGTGAGCGAGTTCGGCGTTCTCGGTGCCGACGGCCGCCGCCGCGTCGAACCCGGGACCTTCACCGTCAGCGTCGCCGACTGCGTGGCGTCGTTCACCGTCGAAGACCGGCAGTGAGGGCGGTACTAAAATCTATCGCTAGTTTGATTCGACGGCGACTTCCGGGATCGGGCGTAATCGAGCGAGTCCGGCCGGATACGGCTGTCGTTTGATCCGGCTTAACCCCCGTTGAACCGGCTTCGACGTCGCCTCTTTATACGAGGGTGCAGGTCGTAGACGTGGATGCAATGAACCGAGTGCGAGTCGATCCACGCGAGACAGGAACCGAGCGACGGACAGCGAGCGGCGGGGTCGCCCGCACGCGGGAGGTGTGGGTATGAGACGCGGCGTGGCCGCCGGGTTGCTGGCGGTGCTGGTCGTCACGGCAGGCTGTGTCGGGGGCCTGGGCGGGACCGCCACGCAGGCCGCCGGAAGCGACAGTGGTGCTCCCGGCGGCGGCGCGGACGGCGATGCGACCGACGGTACCAGCACGGTAGACCGCGGGACGGTCAACTTCTACCTGAGCGACCGGCCCAACGACATGGACGACTTCGAGCACCTGAACGTGACCGTCACGACCGTCCAGTTCCACCTGGTCGACGAACCCGACGAAAACGAGACGGCAACACCGACGGAGACGCCCGAGCCCACTGAAACGCCCGAGTCAGACGACGAGGAAGGCGAAGCCGACGACGATGAGGCCAAGGCCGACGACGACGAGGGCGAGGACGGCCGCTGGGTCACCCGCGAGATCAACGCGACGACGGTCGACCTGACGGCGTTGCGCGGCGCCAATGCCACGCTGGTCGACCGGTTCGACCTGCCCGCCGGCGAGTACGACCAGGTCCGCCTGGTCGTCAGCGAGACCGAGGGGACGCTCACGGACGGCAGTTCGACGACGGTCAAGCTCCCGAGCGACCGACTCAAGCTCAACCAGCGCTTCGTCGTCGGGAACGGCGAGGAAGTCGATTTCGTCTACGACATCTCCGTCCACAGGGCCGGCAACAGCGGGAAGTACATCCTGCGGCCGGTCGCGAGCGAGTCGGGCACCGACGTCGAGATCGAGCGCGTCGACGACGAGGACGAAGACGAGCGGGGTCTCGACGTCCAGTTCACCGGGTCGGTGAGCCCGGGCGGGAACGCGACTGTCCGCGTGACCCGGGAAGGTGAGGCAGTCGCCAACGCCACGGTCACCGTTGACGACGTGACCGCGGGGGCCACGAACGCCGACGGCGAGTTCACTTTCCGGATCCCCGCCGACGCCGAGGAAGTCGAGGTCGAAGTCACCGCCGGCGAAGCCGAAGGGGAACTCGAACGGGAGTTCGGTGACGGCGACGACTCGGAAGCTGACGACGAGACCGACCCCGCCCGCTGGGGCTCACTCTACCCGCGTCGGACCGCTTCGCTTTCGTAGCGACTTCGGCTAGTAGCGACGCAGCCGTGGCTCATACTGTCGGAGACAAGCACTGCCACCGTTCGATGACTGTCTCGGGGTTTTGGTGACGGTTCATCCCCGAACAGCGGATCGCCCGTTCACGAACGTGTGTCCGACAGTATCAGACGGGGTCGTCGGGGTCGTGCTCGGCGGCCATCGACCGGGCCTGCGTCGCGTAGCGCTCGCGGTCGACCTCGGGCGTCGCCTCCAGTTTCTCGACCGGGACGTCCCGGCCGGCCGTGACCTCGCGGCGCGACAGGAGCTGGAAGGAGAGCTGCTGGGTGAGGTGGTACTCGCCGTCGGGCGTCGCGTAGACGAGCGTCACGAGGTTCTCGTCGCGGCTCACCCGGTCGACCAGCCAGCACCTGACGGTCTCCTCGCTCATACCCCCCACTGTCGGCCCACGGGCTTGTAGCCGACGGTTGCAGGCCTCGTCCGAATCCAGTGCCTGATAATCGCGGAGAAACCTTGATTGTCCGCTCGCCACGAACCGGGGGCATGAGCGGCTTCCTCGGGGACCTCGGCGACCGTCTCCGCGGTCGCGAGGGAACGCGCTGGGCCGGGTCGGTCGAGGACCTCCTCTACGACGGCGAGACGGTTCGCGAGCGAGTCGCGGTCGGCGACAACCGCGTCGTCGTCACCTCCCACCGACTGCTCGCCTTCACGCCCACCCGGGGCGGTGAGAACTACCGGCAGGTGGACCTGCCCAACGTCGCCGACGTCGAAGCGGGGCACGACGGCGAGACCCACCTCCTCCCGCAGGCGGCGAGAGCGTTCGTCTACGGCGCGATACTGCTGGCGGTCGGCGTTTTCGTCGACTTCGACGGGTTCGTCCCGACCGACGCTTTCGGGGGGACCGGCGAGGCGGCGGGGCGACTCGGCCTCGGGGGGCTGTTCGCGGTGGTGGGACAGCTGCTCGACGTCATCGCGCGCCTCGACGACGTCGCCCGCGCCGTCGGGGCGGTCGTGGTCCTCTTTGCGGTGTTCGTGCTCGCGGTCTACCTCCTGACCCGCGACCGGGCGGTGGTGGTCACGGTCGCTGGAGAGGCCGCCGACGTCGTCGTCCCGGTCGACGGCGACACCGACGCGTCGGCCGCGGTCGCCGACCTCGAGTACGTCCTGTTCGACGCCGGGACGGGACCGGGGGAGAGCCCGGGGTCCGACCGCGACGTGTCGACCCCGGAGTCCGGGGGGAGCGCCGCGACCCCGTCCAGTGAGCGGTCACCCCGCCGCGTCGAGTGGCCGGCCGCCCCGCTCAGTGTCCGGTGATCCCCACGGCCTCGTAGGGCTCTTCCAGATAGTCGAGGTCCGAGTCCGAGAGGTCGACCTCGACGGCCTCGACGGCGTCCTCGAGGTGGTCGACGCTGGAGACGCCGAGGATCGGCGCGTCGACCGCGGGCTGGTGGAGCAGCCACGCCAGCGCGATCTGGGCCATCGAGACGCCCTTGTCGGCGGCGAGTTCCCGGACGCGCTCGTTGGTCTCGACGCCTCCGCCCGCACGGTAGTGGTTCTCGATGCGGTCGCGCCGCTCCTCGGCGTCGTTCGCGCCCCGTTCGGTCGTCTCGAACTCCTCGTCCGGGCGCGCGAGGTAGCCACGCCCGAGCGGGGACCACGGGATCGCGCCGATACCGTTGCGCTCACAGAGCGGGAGCATCTCGCGTTCTTCCTCGCGGTAGACGAGGTTGTAGTGGTTCTGCATCGTCTCGAAGCGCGCCAGTCCCAGACGGTCGCTGGTGTGCAGTGCCTCGGCGAACTGGTGGGCCCACATCGACGACGCGCCGAGATACCGGACCTGGCCGCGGCGGACGGCGTCGTCGAGCGCCTCCAGGGTTCGCTCGATGGGCGTGTCGTCGTCCCAGCGGTGGATCTGGTAGAGGTCGACGGTGTCCATCCCCAGTCTGTCCAGCGAGTGGTCGAGTTCCTGCTCGATAGTCTTCCGCGAGAGGCCGACGGCGTTGCGGTGGTCTTTCGCGCCGGGCCAGCGGACCTTGGTGGCGACGACCTGCCGGTCGCGGTCGTACTCGGCGAGGGCGTCGCCGAGGATCGACTCGGACTCGCCGGCGTTGTAGACGTTGGCGGTATCGAAGAAGTTCACGCCGAGCTCGACCGCGCGGTCGACGATTCCCGTCGCCGTCTCGCGGTCGACGTTCCAGCCGTCGCCGTCCTCGCTGAAGCTCATACAGCCCAGACAGATCTCGCTGACCTCCGTGCCCGTGGAGCCGAGTGTGGTGTACTCCATGGGGTCGAGCACGGCCGGCGCAAACAAAGCCGTGTGGGAAGAGGTACCGCTGTCGGGTTTCCCGCTCGCTTCACCCGGCCGGGTCGTACTTTCCCGGCATCCGTACTGCGGGCGCCCCGGTACGTTTGAGCGGCCCGGGGTCGACTGGGCGGGATGCTCGTCCGCGAGATGACGACGGCCGACCCGTAACGTGCGGACCGGACGCCTCGGTGCGCGCCGCGGGCCGACGGATGCTCGACCGTGACGTCGGGAGCGGGGCGGTCGTCGACGGCGGCGTCCCGGCCGGGATCCGCACCGGGACCGACGCCTTCCGGGCCGGCTCGTGACCGACAGGCCGTTCGACGACATCGCGGTCCGCGGGGTCGCGATCCACTACCACGAGTTCGTCTTGAGAGCCCACGCGCTCGACGAGTGACGGGACGACTGGGAGAGCAGCCGCTGGGATTCCGGGGAAGTCTCCTGACGCAACGGACCGGGAGTGGACGGTGACCGTCGGCTACTCGGTCGCTTCCGCCGCGGAGTCGTCCCGTTCGCTCCGCTCGACGTCCTCGGTCCCGAGCGCCAAGTAGACCATGACGCCCATCGTCACGACCAGGAACGCGATCACGAACCCGGCGATCACCGCTTCGATTGCGACCATCGCCCCACCGTAGGTCCGCGCCCCTCAAAAAATCGAGGGCGAAACCGGAAGAACCGTCCGCCACCCACCGTCGTGGGGCCCGGGAGACGCAGTCTTCAAATCCGGGGAGCGGTAAGGGGGTGGCGATGGACGCCGACGCGGTCCGCGAGCGCGCCGCACGACTCCCCACGGACCCGGGAGTCTACCAGTTCTTCGACGGCGAGCGCGTCCTCTACGTCGGGAAGGCCGTCGACCTGCGCGACCGGGTGCGCTCCTACGTCGATCCACGTGGCGAGCGGATCCGCCGGATGGTCCGCGAGGCCGGCCGCGTCGAGGTGGCGGTCACCGACACCGAGACCCAGGCGCTGCTCCTGGAAGCCAACCTCATCAAGCGCCACCGGCCCCGCTACAACGTCCGCCTGAAAGACGACAAGTCCTACCCGCTGGTGCAGCTCACCGACCACGAGTTCCCCCGCATCGAGGTGACCCGCGACCCCGAGGAGGGTGCGACGGTCTTCGGCCCTTTCACCGACAAGAGCCGCCTGGAGACGGCGGTCAAGGCCGCCCGCGAGACCTACGGCCTGCGGGGCTGTTCGGACCACAAGTTCGACAACCGCGAGCGGCCCTGCCTGGACCACGACATCGGGCTGTGCTCGGCGCCCTGTGTCTCCGCGACCGACGTCGACCAGCCCACCTATCTCGCGGACGTCGAGGCTGTCGAGCGCTTCTTCGAGGGCGAGACCGGGATCCTGGTCGACCCGGTCGAGCGCGAGATGGAGCGGGCGGCCGCGAACCGGGAGTTCGAGCGGGCGGCCAACCTCCGGGACCGCCTCGAGGCCGTCCGCGCGCTCCACGGCGAGGGTGGCGAGGCCGTCGCCGCCGAGGGCCGCCACGAGGTGACCGACCGCGAACGGGTCGTCGACGTGCTGGGGGTCAGCGTCGAGGGTGACCGGGCGACCGTCGCGCGCCTCCACAGCGAGGACGGCAAACTGGTCGACCGGGACCGCCACACGCTCGCCGCTCCCGAGGGCGAGCGCGCCGGCGCGGTGCTCGCGGCCTTCGTCGCGCAGTACTACGCCGAGCGCGAGTTACCCGACGCGGTCCTGTGTTCGGACCACCCCGACGACCCGGACCTCGAAGCGTGGCTCGACGGCGAAGGCGTCGCGCTGCGCGTACCGGGCGCGGGCCGCGAGGCGACGCTGGTCGACCTCGCGCTGAAGAACGCCCGCCAGCGCGACCGGACTGACGACGGGGGCCGCGCGCTGGCCGACGCGCTCGGCTTCGGCGCCCGCGTCGACCGGGTCGAGGGGTTCGACGTCAGCCACGCCCAGGGGAAATCGGCGGTCGGCAGCGACGTCGTCTTCGTCGACGGCGACCCCGAGAAGAGCGACTACCGGCGGCGGAAACTCGGCGAGGAAAACGACGATTACGCCAACATGCGCGCGCTCGTGCGGTGGCGCGCCGACCGCGCGGTCGAGGGTCGCGACGAGCGCGAGGACCCGGACCTGCTGCTCGTCGACGGCGGCGAGGGGCAACTCGGCGCCGCGCGCGACGCGCTGGCGGCCGCCGGGTGGGACGTGCCCGCGGTCGCACTCGCCAAAGAGGAGGAACTCGTCGTCACGCCCGCGGGCGTCCACGACTGGGCCGACGACGCCCCCCACCTCCACCTGCTCCAGCGCGTGCGCGACGAGGCACACCGCTTTGCCGTCCAGTACCACCGCACGCTCCGGGACGACGTCTCGACCGTGCTGGACGGCGTGCCCGGGGTCGGACCCGAGACCCGCAAGCGACTCCTCCGGCGCTTCGGCAGCGTCGAAACCGTCCGCGAGGCCTCGCGGGCGGAACTCGAACGCGTCGAGGGCGTCGGCGAGCAGACCGCCGAGACGCTCGCCGAGCGACTATGAGTCGGCGACTGCGGTCGCCGAGAAGGGTGGTCCTGCCGGCCGTCAGTCGCTGTGACTCGGCCCGGACTGGACGCGAAACGCGCACCCGTTCGTGTCGCACAACAGTATCGATGCCGCCAGCGGATTGCAACCGACGTGGTACCTCCCGGCGTCCCAGTATCGACTCGCCCGTAGTACTTTCAGGCTCCCGCTCGCCGGGACGGACATGACAGGGGACTCGCTGGGCATCGGGTTCGTCGGTCGAGAACGTCCTCGTGCGGGACAACGACAAGATCCACGAGTACTTTGAGGAAGCCGAGCGCCTTGGGTTCGACGTCGTCGAGATCTCCAGTGGATTCCTCG
>JAZKRZ010000015.1:0-28669 GCA_036626395.1 Haloarculaceae archaeon | reverse complement strand
CCAGTCTGGCTTCGAACTCGACGAGAAGGGTGGTCAGACCGTGCTCTCACTGTCGAAACTCGCGGACGTACCAATCGAACTCCATCGACCACTGCCCGACGACGCCACGGTCAAAGAAGTCACGCTGAAAAAAGAGAAGACCGGCGAGTGGTTCGCCATCTTCGGCATCGAGATGGACACGGAACCACCAGCGAAGCCACCGCTTTCCGATATTGACGCCGAAAACATGGTCGGCATCGACGTGGGGATCCTGAAGTATGCCCACGATACGGACGGCACAGCCGTCGAATCACTCGATCTCACCGACGAACGCGATAGACTCGAACGAGAACAACGGAACCTCTCGCGGAAAGAGCACGGGTCGACCAACCGGGAGAAACAACGACAGCGGGTGGCTAGGTGTCACCTTCGAATCAAGCGCAAGCGGCGTGACTTCCTGCACAAACTCTCGAGGTACTACGCGAGAGAGTACAATCTCGTGGCTGTCGAAAACCTCGACGTGAAGGGGATGCTCGAATCGCCACGCAACAGTCGCAACACGGCCTCGGCGGCGTGGAATACGTTCACGTCGATGCTCGAAACGAAGTGCAAGCGCGAAGGCACGCACTTCGTGGAAGTCGACCCAGCAGGCACGACCAAAGAGTGTGCGTCCTGTGGCGTCGCAACCGAGAAACCACTGTGGGTGCGTGAACACTCCTGTCCAGCCTGTGGCTTCGAGGCGGACAGAGATGCAAACGCTGCGTGGAACATCCGTTCTCGCGGACTCGCCAACCTAGGAGTGGGTCACTCCGAAGAAACGCCTGTGGAGACTGCGCTCCCTACGGGAACCACGGTGGTTCCTGCACAGCGCGTCGTGGAAACAGGAAGCCCCTGCCTCAACGAGCCGCCAACGGCGGCGAGTAGGCAGGGGTAGTTCACCCCCCGGGGCAGTCGGAACTCGCGAGGACGCGCCCGGTGCGGTCGCGACCGCGCAGCTCGTCGGACCGTGTCGGACGATATCTGTCGTGGCAGGCGCTCTCACGGGCTGTCTCGGTCGGACGTCCTTCGGCGGAGACCGGGTGACACAGACCACAGAAGAGTCTTTCGTCGCGGAGTCGGTCGAGACGGTCGAGGTCGTCAACGACATCGGCGACGTCATCGTCGCGGCGGACGACGTCGAAGACGTGCGGGTGCGTGTCGTCGAGCGGTCGACGGACGGGCAGGCCGGGCTGGACGACATCGACGTCACGGTGTCGCTGGACGGTGGCGCGTTGCGCGTCGAGACGAGCATCGACGGGGATGCGCACTGGTTCACGCGGTCATCGCCGAGTACGGACGTGACGGTGAGCGTTCCGGCGGACGATACCGGGCCGACGGTCGAGTCGATCACGTCCGAACTTGGGGACGTCACGCGACTGAACACGCGCGGCGACACGACCGTCCGGGCGAACCTCGGAGAGGTGACCGCCAACGACGTCGACGGCTACCTCGACCTGCAGTCGAATCTCGGGCGGGTTCTCTCCTCCGGGTCGACCGGTCCCCGGCGCGCCCACTCCGACCTCGGCGAAGTGAAAGTCGAGGTGTGGGACGTCGACTCGACGCTCTCGCTCGCGAACGTCGAGTCCAGCGAGGGACGCCTGGCCGGCCAGTTCAACGGCGGTGGCCCGCGCCTGCACGTCTTCAGCGACCTCGGGGACGTGGCGCTGCGCGCGCTCCAGCGGGAGTAACGCCCCGGCGGACGACTGGAACCTGTCTCCCGACGCGAACGTTTATACCGGAGGGCACAGCAATCGGGGCCAATGGTGGAGGCCTTCGCGGTCGCCAGCGGCAAAGGGGGGACTGGCAAGACCACGAGCACGCTGGCGCTGGGTATGGCGCTGGCCGAGGAGTACGACGTCACGGTCGTCGACGCGGACATGGGGATGGCGAACCTCCTCTTTCACGCCGGTCTCGCGGACGTCGAGACGACGCTCCACGACGTGCTCGTCGACGGCGGCGCGCCCGTCGAGGCGGCCGTCTACGAGCGCCACGGGATGCGGGTCGTCCCCTGCGGGACGGACCTGGGTGGGTTCGCGGCGGCCGACCCGACGCAGTTGCGCGAGGTGGTCGCGACGCTGGCGGCGGAGACGGACGTCATATTGCTGGACTCGGCGGCGACGCTGTCGAGTCGGGCGGCAGTCCTGCCCATCGTGCTCGCCGACCGCGTCGTCGTGGTCCTCGAACCGACGATCCCGGCACTCTCGGACGGGCTGAAGGTCCAGGAGTACGCGAGTTCGTACGACACCGGCACGGCGGGGATCCTGTTCAACAAAGTCCGGGACGGCGATGCAATCGACCGGATCGCGCCCAAGGCCGAGCGCTATTTCGACGGGCCGACGCTGGCCTCGGTGCCGGCCAGCGACGCGGTGCGGGGGGCCCGCCGGGCGGGCCAGCCCCTGCTCGCGTACGCGCCGGAGTCGCGGGCGGCGGCGGCCTATCGCGAAGCCGCGGGCGCGCTGGCGGTCAGGGACGGGGATTCAGGGGCGGTCGCCGACCGCTTCCGGAGCGCGGTCGTGCCCGAGTCGCCATGAGACTCCCCGAGGGCCGACTGTTGCGCTCGCGGGTCGTCAGCGACCCGCGCACCGCACTGGTCGACGCGCTCGACCGTGCGGTGACGGGGTACGCCGTCCTCGAACCACAGGGGTCGCTGTTGCTCGACGACGAGGGACGGGGCGTCCTGACCTTCGAGGGGGGCGTGCCGGTGGTCGCCTACCACACGGGGAGCGAGCGGGGCGGGCCGCCGGCACTGGCCGACCTCGCCGCCGGCGGACCCTACCGGCTAAACCTCTACGCCGTCCGGAGCGACGGGCTCGACGCGGTCCACGACCAGGAGCGGTTTCGCGTCCCGCCGGGGATGGCCGCCGAACGCCTCGCGGGGGACCAGTCGCTCGCAGACCGCACCCGCGAGGCCGCGCCGGCCGACCGGGCGGCCGCGAAAGGGCGCGAGCCCGACGACGCGACGGACGAGCCCGACGACGCGACGGACGAACCCGACGTCGGCGCGGTCGAGGCGTTCCTCGACGACGAGCGCAAGATCGAGGCCATCCGCGAACAGGCCCGCGAGGAGGCACAGGCACGTGCCGAGGAGTGGGGGTTCGGTGACGTCGGTTGAGCGGCGCCGGTCGCCCCAGCTCGCCGGTGCCCGAAACGGTAAGCCGCTCGCCCGTTACTGCGGTACCCATGAGCGCCGACGAGACGCTAAGTCACGAATCCGCGCTGCACACCTCCTGGAGCCGCGACCACCAGCCCGCGTTGCGCGTCGACTCGGGCACCGTCGTCGAGTTCGACTGTCTCAACGACAGCGGCCCGCGCATCACGCCCGAGACGGAGTCGAGCGACCTCCCCGACACGGAGTTTATCGGTCACCACCTGACCGGCCCCGTCGCGGTGGCGGGCGCCGAACCGGGTGACGTTCTCCAGGTCGACATCCTCGACGTCGCCGTCGACGACTGGGGGTACACGCTCGTGCGCTCGGGCGAGCGCGGCGTCGGCCTCCTCCCCGGGGAGTTCCCCGACCCGTTCCTCTATCACTGGGACATCGGCGACGAGATCGCGTCCTTCGAGCGCGGGATCGAGGTACCGCTCGCGCCGTTCCCGGGCGTGGTGGGCGTCGCGCCCGCCGAACCTGGTGAACACGAGACGGGGCCACCCCGACACGTCGGCGGCAACATGGACGTCAAACACCTCACTGCGGGGTCGACGGTCTACCTGCCCGTCGCCGTCGAGGACGCGCTCTTCAGCATCGGCGACGGCCACGCCGCACAGGGCGACGGCGAGGTCTGTGTCAGCGCCATCGAGACCCCCACGGAGGTCACCGCCAGGCTCACCCTCCGGGAGGACCTGGCCATCGAGGCGCCGCAGTTCGAGACCACGGGGCCGTTCACCCCTTCGGGGCGGGACGAGCCCGCGTTCGCGACGACGGGCATCCGCGACGACCTCATGGACGCGGCGAGAGACGCCGTCCGGCGACTGGTCGCGCACCTCCACGCCCAGCGGGGGCTCTCCCGCGAGGAGGCCTACGTGCTCTGCTCGGTCGCTGCCGACCTGAAGATCAACGAGGTCGTCGACGAGCCCAACTGGGTGGTCTCGGCGTACATCGCCGACAGCATCTTCCCGGCGGAGTGAGCGACATCTGGGTCGGGTCTGTTCCCGCTTGTAGCGGGTGAGACGTTTCGCACGGGGCCCGGCAAAGATCTATCGTTCGAACGCGACCGCGTAGTGATACGGGGGCAACTCGACGGACTCGCCCGGGGTGAACTCGGCGGCCTCTACCACGGCGGCCTCGGTTTCCCCGGGCGTCATTCGGAGGTCGGTCGGCGGGCCCCGCGGTTCGCCGGCGACGGTGGTGGTCTCGCGCGGGAGGGCCCGCCAGTTGACGACGACGAGTCGACCGCCCGGAACGAGCGAGTCGAACGCCTGCTCGACGACACCGGCCTGGTCGTCGATCCCGTGGAACGTGTTCGCGACCAGGACGGCGTCGACAGGTTCGGGGAGGTGGCGCGCCAGTTCCCGGGCGTCGCCGTGGACCGGGACGACGTTCTCGATGTGCTGTTGGTCGGCGAGTCGCGTGAGTTCGTCGAGCAGTGACTCGTCGAGGTCGAGCGCGTAGACCGGATTCGGGTCGGTGATCCGCGCCGCGGGGAGCGCGAAGTAGCCGTTGCCACAGGGGACCTCCGCGAGCGTCGTCTCGGACCTTATCCCGATCCGGCGGAGGGTCGCACCCGGCGTGGGCCACAGTTTCCCCCACCAGTCCCAGTCCGGCTGTCTCGTGTTTCGGAATCGGTCCATACGGGACGCTCTCTCGCCGAGACTGATTAGTTTCTCGACCAGCGCCGGGAACCGCAGGCCACCCGGGACCGCGCTCGCGTCGCTAGACTGGACGCCGACGAGCCGCACTCGTCGAGTCGTCGCTCCCGCGATTAAAAAGAGATCCGCCGACCTCCGGTTCAGAAGAAAAACAGTTCTTCGCGGCGCTCGTCGGTCAGCGGTGCGCCGTATTCCGAAATTTCGACGGCCTCGGCGTGTTCGACAGCGTCCCCGTGCTCGGGGCCGTAACGCTCGCGCAACTCGTTGCGAAAGCGGTCCGCGACGTTCATCTCGGTGTTCTCGTTCAGGTGGCTCAGTCCGTCGTCGGCCAGCCATTCGCGCCGTTCGGCGTCGCTCCCAGGGACGGAATCGAGTTCGCCGAACGTGTAGGGGAGCCACTCGTATATCTGGGATTCGTGGCAGTGTAGTGCGTCGATCTTCCGCGATTCGACGTCGCTGACGTCCAACACGACGTCCGGTTCGAATGGAGCGGGCTTGCGGAAGTGGTCGGCGACGTAGCCGAAGACGGGGTTCGCGTCGAGCGCCGGGGTGTCGGGACAGACGTTCGGGACGATCAGCGTGTAGGCGGCGTCCTGGACCAGTTGCGCGGTGTAACGGTGGTCGGGGTGGTAGTCGTTGGGACGCGGGCCGAGCACGAGGTCGGGGTCGACCTCGCGGACGAACCGGATCAGTCGCTCCCGGTTTTCCAGGGTGGGTTCGAGTCGTCCGTCCGGGATGTCGAACACCTCGTAGTCGACCCCCAGGGTGTCGGCGACGGCCTCGGTCTCGCGCTTGCGGCGGTCAGCGACAGCTCCGCGACCCAGTTCGTGGTGGCCGGCACTCCCGTCGGTCACGGACAGGAAAGTGACGTCACGCCCGGCTTCGACGTACTTCGCGGCGATGCCGCCGGCCTTGATCGAGCAGTCGTCTGGGTGGGCGCCGACGACCAGCAGTGACGTGTCGCTCACGGTCCTCCCTCGGTGCGCGAGCGGGAAACGTTTCGGGTGCACGACGGCGTTGCCGCGGGATCCGGTCGGCACCGCCGTGAACCGAAAGGCTACGGTCGCGGCGCCCGACTCGCGGGACATGTCCGACCCTTTCGGCATCGGCTTCGTCGGTGCCGGGTTCATCGCCCGCGAGTCCCACGCACCGAGCGTCGAGTATCTCCCCGGCGTGACGGTCGCCGGCGTCGCCAACCCCACGCAGTCGCGCGCCGAAGAGTTCGGGGCGACCTGTCGCGACGAAGGCTGGGGCGACCCCGCCGTGTACGACGAGACCGAGGTCGCCGACCTCGCCGCCGACCCGGACGTGGACGGTCTCTGGGTGACGAGCCCGAACCACACACGCGTCGACGTCGTCGAGGCGGCCGTCGACGCGGTCGCGGCGGGTGCCGACCTGCAGGGCGTCGCACTCGAGAAACCGGTCGCGCGGACGGTCGACGAGGCCCGCCGGGTCCTGGCGTTGCTCGACGGCGCGGACCTGCCCCACGCCTACCTGGAGAACTGGCCCCACGAACCGGAGATAGCCGAGACCCGCGAACTGCTCTGGGAGCGGGGCCGCGACGCCGGCCGACCGTACCTCGCCCGCTCGAAGGCCGAGCACGGCGGCCCCCACGCGGGGTGGTTCTGGGACGGCCACAAGCAGGGTGGCGGCGCGCTGACGGACATGCTCTGTCACGCGCTGGCCGGCAACGAGTTCCTCCTCTCGGACCCCGAGCGAGAGGACGGGGGCATCGAGGCCGCCTCGGTCGACGCGGACACGGCGACCCTGAAGTGGGACGAAGACGAGTACGCCGCACGGTTGCGCGAGGAGTACGGCGTCGACTTCGCCGCGAACCCGGTCGAGGACTACGCTCGCGCGACGGTCCGCTACGAGACGAGCGGGGGGCGAACGGTCGTCTCGGAGGCGACGGGGTCGTGGTGTTTCGTCGGCGCGGGCGTCAGCCGCGACGTCGAACTCCTCGGACCCGAATACTCGGGACGGGTCGTCACCGACGAGACCGCGTCGAGTGTGTTCTTCTCGGACGCGGTCGGCGAGGGCGAGGGGTGGGCCGAAAAACAGACAGCCACGAGCGGCCGGATGCCGGTCGGGGGAGCGACGGTCGTCGACGGCGGCTACGTCGCGGAGAACCGCGACGCGGTCGCGTCGTTCCGGGCCGGCGAGAACGGGCGGTTCGATGTCGCGGACGGCCTCGACGTCGTCCGCCTGTGCATGGCCGCCTACCGCGCCGCCGAGACGGGCGCGACGGTCGCCCTCCGCTCGACCGACCTCGAGGGGTACGTCCCGCCACCCGCCCGGGAGTAGCGGTCCGGTAGCCGTCGGGGACAGTGGGTTTATTCGCGGACGGCCCGACTGGGAAGCCATGACTGACGGTTCCGTCTACGAGGAACTGGGCGTCCCGACGGTCGTCAACGCCGCGGGCACGAAGACGCGTATCGGCGGCAGTCGCATCCGTCCCGTGGCGCTCGAAGCGATGGAGCGCGCCGCGGAGTCGTTCGTCCGCCTCTCGGACCTGCAGGCGGCCGCGAGCGACCGGATCGCCGAAGCGACGGGCGCACAGGCGGGCTACGTCGCTAACGGCGCCGCCGGGGCGCTCGTGCTCGCGGCCGCCGCGTGCATCGCGGGCGACGACCCGGGCGTCATGTCGCGCCTCCCCGACACCGCGGGGGTCGCCGACGAGGTCGTAATGCCCCGGACCCACCGCACAGGCTACGACCACGCCATCCGGACAGCGGGCGCGACTATCGTCGATATCGGGACGAACGACCGGTCGCTCGGGACCGGGTCGCGCAACGTCGAACCCTGGATGTACGCCGACGCCATCGGCGAGGACACCGCGGCAGTCGCTCACGTCTACAAACCGTACGAGGGTCCGCCGCTGGCCGAGGTCTGCGAACTCGCTCACGACCACGACGTTCCCGTGATCGTCGACGCCGCCGCGGAGGTGCCGCCCGCCGAGAACCTCTCGTGGTTCACCGAACAGGGCGCGGACCTCGTCGCCTTCAGCGGCGGGAAGGCGATCCGGGGGCCACAGACGACGGGCATCCTCGCCGGGCGCACGGACCTGGTCGCGTCCGTCGCTGCCCAGCACCTGGACATGCACGCCGCAGGCGAGGTGTGGGACCCGCCCGAGCGGTTGCTCGACCGGTCCGGGTTCGACGGCGTGCCCGCGCAGGGGCTCGGCCGTCCGCTGAAGGTCGGCAAGGAAGAACTCGTCGGACTCCTCGTGGCGCTGGAGTCGTTCCTCGAGGAGGACCACGCCACCACCCGGGCCGAGTGGCGCGCCCGCGCCGAACGGGTCGCCGACGCGCTCGGTGAAATCGAGGACCTCTCGACGGCTATCGTCGACGGCGCGAAGAACGCTGCACCCACGGTCGCGGTGACCGTCGACGAGTCCGCGGCGAGCGTCTCGGCGGTCGAACTCGTCGGCGCGCTCCGCCGCGAGGAGCCCCACGTGTTCGTCGGCGCCGACGCGCTCGCGGCGTCACAGTTCACGGTGAATCCCATGTGTCTCACCGACGAGGAAGCCGAGTACGTGGTCGAGCGCGTGCGTGCGAACCTCTGATACGGACCGTTGTACCCATTTTCGACGATGCCGCCGACGTATGGGTGAGTCACGGTCCGATGCGTTCACCGTGGTTCGCGACGGTGGTAACGAATTACAACGGTCCGTATGAGCCCGGCGGAGTCGGCGACCCGCCTCGCGACTGGCCGTCACACACTAATCCTTGGCACCACGAACAGTGTGTATGGGTGACAAACGCCACGCACTGCACACGCGTCGCGGGCTCCGGCTGTCGACGCCGTCCGGCGACGAGTTCCGCGTCGAGACCGCCTGGTTCTGGGCCGGACCGCCGGCGACGATGCGCGCGCTGCTCGACTGGCAACAGTGGGAGCGCGCCGCGCGAGACGGGCTCTTCGGTCTCGACGACGAGACGACCCCCACCGAGCTGATTCCCGACACCGAGGTCGTGATAGAGGCACGACTCGACCCCTCTGCCGAGGCGACGGTTCCGGACGACGACCAGTCGCTCCGGGCGCGCCTCGCCGACCCCGACGACCCGCTCGCACGGACGGAGACGTGGGTGGCGACGGACGTCCGACAGCACGAACGGTTGCCCGAGGCGACGGACCTGACCGAGGCGGTGTTCGCGGACGACCCCGACCGGCGGGCCGGTACCCGGGAGTTCCGGTTACGACAGGTCAGTCCCGGCGTCCGGGTCGCCGAACGCCGAGAGGACGCCGACGGCGGGTCGACCGACACCGGGGACGCGGCGGTCGAGGACCGGACCACCGGGACCACCGGGACCGACAGCGAGCACGCAGCATCGGTCGACGTCGGCGAACTCGTCTCCGACAACGAGACGGCCAACCCGGAGGTCCCGCCGGCGCTCGGACCGGTGGTCGACGAGCTGGACGAGGCGGGCTGGCCGTACGAGGTGGACGCGGACGGGTCGCGCCTCTCGCTGGTCGCCACGCTCGACGGCCACGCGTGGGACATCCGCGTCGAACCGGCCGAGTCGGACGAGCGGTGTACGGCCACGTCGGTCCACCCCGACCGACTCCCGGAGGGCGAACGCGGCGCGCTCGCTGCCCGCCTCCTCGCGTACAACGCCTCCGTCGACGGCGGCGGGTTCGAACTCGAAAGCGAGACCGGCGAGGTCCGGTTTCGAACCTCGTTCGTCCCCGGAACGGTCCCTGTCCGGGACGTCCTCGGTGACCACGCGACGGCGATGGCCGAGTGGTACGACCGCATCGCCGGGTGACTCCCCTCGGGCGGACGCCACCGTGGGGTAGTTTATCGGTCGACGTAGACAGGGATCCACCACACTCGACTGCGACCACCGGATTTCTTGCTCGTGACGTCGGTCGATTCCTGGAGGTCGTGGAGTCTGTTCAGCGCGGTCCGGCGCGAACAGCCCAGTTGGTCGGCGACTTCGTTCGCGGTCAGCGGTTCCGCGTAGTCCTCGCGGGACTCGAAGACGCCGACGACGTCCGATTCCGTGTACTCGACTTCCCGTCCGGATTCGACCATACCGCCGGTTCGCTCGCGTCGGGTTTGAACCTTCCTTCGAGGGAACTGTGAGGCGGCCGGACCGCCCGGATTAGCCACTGGCGTTCGCCACGAACGTCGACTCGGTCCGCGTGTCCTCTGTCGTTACGGTCAGGTCGTAGGCGACGGCGAGCACGAGCGTCCGCCCCGCTCGCTCCTGGACGACGACGCCACGGTCGGCCTCGCAGGGACCGAACGCCCTGTCCGACCCCGGTCCACCGCCGGGGCACTCGGCGCGCGCCCACTGGGCGGCCGTGGTCTGGTTGTACTCGGTCCGGTAGACGACACCCTCGCCCACGCGTGAGCGCTCGAGTTCCACGAGACGCAGGTCGAGCCGGTCATGGAACGCGGTGACGGCCTGGCCACGTTCGCCCCAGATGTACTCCCCGCGCAGAGGGCGAGCGGCGCCGTGTGTCGCCCGTTCGAGAAACGCCCGGCCGTCGATAGTAGTGCGGTCGGTGTCGGTCGTCCGGACGTCGACCGCGTAGCCGAGCTGGAGGTAGGCCGTCAGCATCGCGACCAGCGCGAGCGCGACTACCACGCCCGCGAGCAGGACGAACTGTCCGCGGTCGTCCTCTGTGCGGCGGCCGACGCCGGTCCCACTGCTGGGGTGCGTCACGCGTACCACACCCGTATCGTCACGGCGCCGTGTCGGGTCGGCGTCGTCGCGACGCCGGTGGTGACGTCGGCGGGTCTGGCGAACCCGACCGCGCCGTATGGCGTCTCGACGCGGAACATGAGGTTTTCCGGCAGGATACGCTGGACTCGCCGCCGGAGTGCCGCGCGCTCGCGGTCGAACGCCGCCCGGGAGCGCGTCACCTCGGCCAGGCGCGCCCCACCCCGGTGGCGGGGCGGTTCACTCGCCAGGATAGTCGCCGCGTCCTGTGCGTACGCGTCGAGCTGTGGTTCGCTCGTGTCCGGCTGTGTGACGCCGAGCGCGAATCCCGCAGCGACGCCGAGAACGAGGACGACCGCGAGCGCCCCCTCGACGGCCGGCATCGGGAGCTGTGCGCGAGTCTCGACGGGCGCGGGTATCCCGGTCTCCCCCCGGCGTTCAATCATCGACTGTCACCCCCAGGACGCGCTTGTTCGTCCGCCAGGGGTAGAGCGTGACGGTGACGTCGCCCCGCGAGAGGGTGTCGTTGGCGTCGAAGCGTAACTCGACCGTCTCGCGTCTGCTGACCCTCACCTCGTAGGTCCCGTCGAGACTGTTGTCGGGACTGTACAGGACGGTGCGCCCGTTGGCGCGGACCGTCTCGACGCTCACGTTCTCCGGCGGGTCGACCGTGAGTTCGACCCGCTCCGTTCGGCGGGGCAGCGTGACCTGGTTGGCTCCGGAGAAGCGCGGCCGGATCGTCAGCTGCTGAGTGCGTTCGACGAGGACGATCCGGCGGATCGTCGTCCCGCCCACGGGTCGTCCGGCGCTCGCCAGGGTCTCGTCGCCGAGTGTCACGCGCACTGCTCGGTCGTCGAGAACGGGATAGCGACTCCGCAGGCGCGTGGCGGTGACTTCGTCGACGGCCGACCCGTCGACGACGTTCGTCCGGTTTGTCAGCGGCGAGTCGGCGGCCACGAGACGGTCGGCGACCGCCACCGCGGCGTGGCGCTCGTCGCTGTCCCTCGCGGCGCTCGCGAGCGCGCCGTCGGCGACGACGACGCCGACGACCATCGCCGTTGTCAGCGCGAACAGCGCCGCGACCAGTGCGAGGAGGTTCGCCTGTCCGCGCCCCACGTCGGAGAGAGTTACGGGGGCGTCGTCGGTGGACCGGGTCACGGCCTTCCCCCAGTCGGCTCCGTCCCCGGAGCGTTGATGTGGGCACGTGCCGACCCCCCGGACGTGCCACCGGAGCTGACGTACGACTTCCCGCTCTTTGTCGGCGGGATGCTCGCCGCGATCTGTCTCGCGGTCGCCGCCCTCGTGTACGTCGTCGCCCTCCCCGGATCGCCGGCGCTCGCGCTGGCGTACGGCTTCGCTGCGCTCGCGGCCGTCTTCTTCGGTCTCGGCGCCCTCGCTGCGGTCGCGATTGCCGTCCTCTGGGAGTGAATCGCGGTCACGGCTCTCCCTCCTCGACGAGTTCGACGACCAGTCCGCTCTCGTCGCCCCGGACCACGACGACGGGGTCGGCGCCGCTCTCCCAGGACCCTTCGACGCGGTCGACGCTCGGCGGCAAGACGAGTCGGACGTGTCCCGCGACCGCCGGGTCGCGGTGGTCGAGCACGAGCCAGCGGCCGTCGACCGCGATTTCGTACCCCTCACCGGCGATGCTGGCCGGCAGGTCGAGCGACCGCCGGGCGTCGACTTCCCGGGCTGTCGGCGGAACCGCTGCTTCGACTTCCTGGCTCGCAGTCGCGAGCACGCGATCGCCCAACTGGGCGCCAGTCGCCGCCCGGTAGTCGGGGACCAGTCCACCCAGCAGGAGCGTCGAGAGCAACGCGACGAACAGCACGACCAGTCCGGCCTCCAGTGACTTGCCGACCGCGGGCGTCACAGCCCGTTCGTCGGCGGTGAGCGGGTCGTTGCCTGGCTGTCTCCAGCGCGTCCCGTCCTCAGCCATCGCCTACCTCCAGGCGCATGTCGTGGACGACGAGATACCCCCGCCGGGTACCCGGGAACGTCGCGACGACGCTCGGGAGACCGTCGCCGTCGACGTCGCGCCGGTCGATGTTCGATGCGCCCAGTTCCCGAAAGGCCGTCTCGAAGGCCGTCGGGACCGCCGTCTCGACCGCGACCTCGTAGGTGCCACGGCCGAGATACCGGCGGTCGTGACTGACGTTCGTCACGAGTTCGGCTCGGACCCGGTCGCCGCCCACCGACCCGTCGGAGGCGTTCAACGCCGCGGCACCGATGACGAGCACTTCCGCCCGTTCGGACCCGACTATCGGCGGTCCGGCGACCGGCCAGGCGTTGTCGCCGCGACCGCGCACGACCGCGCCGGCGACCGAACGGACGCGACGGTCGTCCCTGGCGTACACGAGGCCACCGACCGGGACCGTCGCTTCGCGTGTTCCGTTCTTGAGGACGTGCAGGTCGCGGTCGACGGTCCGGAGCGACCCCTCCGCGAAGCGGACCTCGCCCGTCCGGTGGCCGGTCGTCTCGACCGGCCGCAACGCGTCGTCTACGTCCGCGGCGACGCGTTCTGCGTCGGCCCGGGCGGCGTGGTCGCTGACGAGCGTCCCGACGCTCGCGGTCAGGACGCCGAGCGCGACCACCGTGGCTGCCAGGAGCAGGGCGACGCCGACGACGCTGGACTGACCCCGCTCGGTCCGTCGGTCGTCGGCCCGATGGGTCGATCGGCTCATATCAGCCCGGCCCCCGCGAAGACGAGATAGCCGAGACCGACGAGTCCCGCCGAGTGAAGCAGCGCCTCGTACTTGCCGCGGCTGGCCGTCCCGGCGAACCAGCCACACGCGAGCATCGTCGCCTGAGTCACGAGGTAGAACCGCCACTGGTCCCGGGCGAGGTCGACGGCGTCCGGGTTCAGGGCCAGTCCACCTGCGGCATCGTTGCTCGTCGCCGAAACCGCCGCCAGTTCAGCGAACCCGTCGAGGACGTAGAGGTTGACGGCCACCATGATCCCCAGCACGAGGAGGCCAGTGGTCCAGCCGACGGCGACGTAGACCAGCAGTGAACTCCTGAGTTCCTTTCGCTCGTGGTAGAGTCGACCTATCTCGGTCTGGAGAGTCTCGAAGACTTTCTCGGCGTCGCTGCCGGCGTCCAGTGCGCCGACGACGAGGCCGATAGTCTGCTCGGCCATTGGCGTTCCGACGTCGGCGACGAAGCTATCGAGGGCGGCCGCGCGGACGTCGCCGTCATCGCTCCCGGAGTCGGTCGTCAGCGAGAGGGTGAACGCGAGCGACTCGACGTCGGCCTGGAGCGCGCCGTGGTCGACCTCGCGGGCGACGGCATCGACCGCCTGCGAGAACGGACGGCCAAGCGCGACGTGTCCCGACACCGCGTGGACGAAGTCCCGTATCTCGCGGTCTTTCGCGTCGTCGATTCGCGCCCGTCTGACCGCGACCGCGCCGACCGGGAGTCCGCCGGCGACGTAACTCAACAGGAGGACGTTCGCCGGGGCGTACCCGAGCAGCCAGAGCAGACCGCCGAAACAGAGCGCAAGCGGTGCGCAGACGACCGCGGTGCTCGCGGGATTGGTCGTGGCCGACCGGAGGATCCCGAGGACGTCCTCCGGCGGTGAATAGGTCGGCATCGCGTGTTGGGTCGGACGCAGGCTCGCGACGGCACTGGCCGTGCCGGCGCCCACTCCCAGGACGAACGCGATACAGCTGTAGACGAACACTTCTCGGGTCGTCACCGGGCCCAGCGGGGTCGGAACCGTCCGCGATAGCCCCGGAGCGAGGACACTCATCACTGTGAGTATCAACACTGTGAGCGCGGGGAACACCAGCAAGACGACGAACAGTTCGGCGAGCAGTTCGAGGTAGCCGCTGACCCGGTCGTGGGTTCGCGACTGGCGGTGCGAGAGGAGGTGTCCCTCCATGTCGAGGTACTCCGCGAGCGCGTCGCTCCCCTGGTTGGCGTGTTCGCGGTACTTCAACAGGAAGGGCGCGAGCAGGTCCCGGGAGGGGGTATCACGGGCGACGAGTTCGAGACCGGCGTCGAGGCTGCCGGTCAGTGTCGCCTCGTTGAGCGCCCGCCGGAACGCGACGGCGGTCTCGCCGTAGGCGTCCTGGTCGGCGACCCGCCGGAGCATGGTGCGCTGGTCGCTGCTCCCGGTGGCGAGCACGCGCAGATAGCGGACCGCACCCGGGAGCGTCGCCTCGATATCGGCCCGGCGAGCGCGGGCCTGCCATTGCAGGTGGAGACTCCCCAGTCGCACCGTCGCCCACTTCGCGATTCCGGCGGCGAGGACACCCGCGACGACGCTCAGTACCGCGAGCGGAACGACGGGCAGCGCCACTCTATCCAGAACCGGCAGCCCGTCGTGGAGAAACGTGACGGCGCCGTCGACGAGACTCCGCGGGAGCAGGGAGACGAACGCCGCGCCGACGAGGAACGCGAGGAGGGCGGCGGCCCAGGAACAGCCGTATACGCGAGCGACGTAGACGTCGAAACTGACGCCGAGGTTCGCCGCCCGGTAGTTGTGCCGGTCGCGCTCGTGACCGCTGCTGTCGGCGTGTCTGGAGAACAGAGCGTACAGCGCCCGGTCGACGAGCGTCGCTACGCCGTCGCTGACGGGCCGGTCACGGCCCGTCTCAGTCGCCATCCTCCTCCTGTGTTGCGGGCTCGCCCGGAACCGTGTCGCTGTCCCACCAACTACCCGTGGCTTTCTTGTCGGGTGGCGTGGGTGTCGGCCCCGCGCCGTCGTCGGGTTCGGTGACGGTGTCCCCGCCGGATTCGGTCCTTTTCCAGTCGGGAAGGTCGACTGGCCGCCCACCGGATCCGGGCGGGAGTCGGCGCTGGAGCCGTTCGACCGTGGCCGCCTCGTCGGTCCGCAGGTCGGCGAGGAACGCGAACAGGTCCTCGCCGTCGGTGACCCCCTCGCGCTGGAGGTACCGCACGTACCGGTGTTTCCGGTGGAACGACTCCTCGACATGCTCGGGCGTGCCATCGACCGCCTCGGCGATCGATTCGAAGACGGTCGTCCGGCACCGCCGCTCGTCGTCTCCGAGAGCGGGGTGGTCGTAGGCGAACTCGTAGGTGCCGTCGTGGCGTCGACTGGCGACCGTGTTCCAGTAGACGGTCGCGTCGTCTTTCCGCACGACGCCGCAGGCCCCGTCTCCGCGTTCCCGGTCGAACTCGCGGAACTGCTCCTCGTCGACGAACTCGACGACTTCGCCGACGTATCGCTCGCCGTCGACGTGGCGCGGGAAGACGAGCAGATCGACCTCGTCGAGCAGATACGTCGGGACGTTCTGCTCGACGACGCGGTTGACGAGCGTCTCGACGTCGCCGGCGTGGGTCGTCCCGATCACGCCGTGACCCGTGTTCAGGACCTCGGCGAACGTCTGGAAGCTCTCGGGGGTGTTGATTTCGGCAATGAGTTCGACGTCGGGGTTCAGGTAGTTGGTTTCGGTCATGAGGTCGGCCATCGAGACGCGCTTGTATTCGTCCTGGTGGTCGCGCGTGGTGAGCGAGACGCCGGTCTCGTGGGGGAGCCACACTTCCCGGGACCCTTCGTCGATGCTCACCGGCCGGTCGCGATAGCCAATAAAGGGCATGTGGGCGTTCATGAGCGTCGTCTTCCCGACCCCTGTCGGCCCACAGAAGAGGACGACGCCGTGGGTCTCGTAGAGGTGCCACAGCAACGTGACGATCTCCGTAGAGAGGCTGCCGGACTCCAGCAGGTCGACCGGCGTCAGCACCTCCGAGGCCTGTTTGCGGACCGAGATGTGTGGTCCGTCCTCGCTGACGACGGGTAGTGCGACCGCACAGCGGATCGTCTCCTCGACGCCCGGCGGGCGGAGGTTCACCTTCGCGCTGGGGTTGGTGGCGTTGAGTTCCGTCCCGTCGTCGGCGGCGAGCTGTTTGACGACGTTGACGAACTCGGTCTCGTCCTCGAAGGTGAGGTTCGTCGGGACGCGCTCGTCGCCGGCCAGGTCCGCGCGGGGGACCACCTTCACGCGCTCGCCGACCCGGTTTGCCTCGATGTCTTCGAGGTTCGGGTCCCGGATGGGGACCGTGAGTTCGCCGTAGCCAACGTAGTCGCGCAGGACGTAGTAGACGAGGTCTTCGAGGCGGTCTTCGGCGTACCGCTCGGAGACCGGCGGAACCGCGAGGCCCCAGTCGGCGAGTACGCTGCGGAGTCGGTGGCGCGTCGCCGCCAGCCAGGCCCGCGTGTTTCGGGCAGTGAGTCGCCGCGAAAGCAACTCTTCGGCGCGCTCGCGAACGAACTCCGCGCTGTCGTCGACGACGCCGTCGACGTCGGTCTCCCAGATGCGTTCCTTGCACTCCGCGACGAGGTCGGCATCACCCGGCAGGAGGTCGGGTTCGCGGACGGCGTATTTCACGTCGAAGGGGTCCGCGCCGAGCAGGTTCTCGCGGTAGACCACGACGGGGATCTCGAAGTCGTGAAACGAGACGGTGTGGCTGTCGAGGCGTTCGCTGGCGAAGCGTTCGAGGTACTCCGGGTCCGGCGGGAGGTCGGTCGTCGCCGGCGCGAAGTCCTCGGTGTGGACGACGACCCCGTCGTCGGCGATGTCCGCCACCTCGATGCGGTCGTCGAGGGCGTACGGAGTCAACTCGTCGAGACAGCCGAGTTGCGCGCGGGCATGATGGCCGATCCGGCGCCGCTGTGCGTACGAGGCGTCGACGAGTCGGTCGACGACCCGCCGGTGTTTCGGGTCGAACCCTTCGTTCATGCGTTCGACCGCGCCCTCGCGGGTGCGGGGCCGCTCCAGGTTGGCGTCGGCAAAGTACGATCCGACCCGTGCGAGTTCCGCCCGTTCGTTGGCCGAGAGGCTCGGTTCGCGCGTCTCGTAGACGAACCCGCCTTCGGCGGGACGGGCACGCGTCTCAGCCAGTTCGTCGCGGCGTTCGGTTCCGCCCGTGGTCACGTCGTCGGGTCCGCTCCCCGCGTCGCGGATCGTCACGACCACACCAGGGTGGACCTCGGTCTGGGAGCGCACGTCGGGCGCGTACCACGCTTCGGGGTCGTCAGGCGGCAACGGCGGCGGCACGGCACCCGGCTCCTCCCGGTCGTCGGCCAGCTCCAGTCCGTCGGACGACATCTGGCACGGGATGGATCGGCCATCGGTTATAAAATTATGTATTTCAGACTTTAGAATAAGACCAACCGGGTACTAAAAGCAAATAGAACGGAGGTGGGTGCCGGTCGAAACAGAGAAGCGCGGCCGCTATCCGCGGTTCGAACGCTCACGGATTCGGACACGAGTAGTCCCACCCGCGAGGGTGGACCCGGCGTGTCCGGTGAGGCGGTCGGCGCGCCTGTCACTCGGTAACACCGTCGCTCTTGCCGGACCGACGCCCCAGCAGGAGGGACCTCACCTCGGGTCCGGGGAACCGATCCACCGACCGGTTCTATGTAGTGTGGAAACGAACGGCACGGTGATGACCGAACAGTGTAGCGTCTGTGGCGGACGCGTACCCTTCTCCGGGACGGTCCACGTGCTCGTCCACACGCAGTCCGACGAGGGGGTCGTCGACTACTACGTCTGTCGGTCCTGTTACGAGGCGGAGCTCGCGCCGCTGTTCGACTGATACTGTCGGACACGAGTGAGGCCACCGTCGGTGGCTCGTTCGACCGGGAACGGGCGTTTCGCTGGCGTGTTCCCGACGAGCGTGTTCACGTACTTGTGTCCGACAGTATGAGGCCACACAGGGAGGACCGACCCCGTGCGTCGACGGTTCACTCGTTCCGTCCGCGGGTCGGTAGCAGTGCAAGCGCACCCAGGATTACTGGAGCGACGACGAATCCCGCCCACGTCACGAGCACCGCGACGCTCGCAGCCGCGAGTCCGACGCGCGTCCGGGGCGGGAACACGAGTTCGTCCCGGAGAGCGACCCGGAGAACCCATATGCCACAGGCCAGGGGGACGACGACGAACGCGGCAGTCACGAGGACACCGGCAGTCGGGCCGGTCGTCGCCAGCGCGAGCACCGTCTGGACGGCGGTGCTCACGGCGGACCCGAGGACGAGCAGTCCGGCAACGACGAGTGCGCCTCGCACCGCTGGTGTGTTCCAGTCCTCGGGCAGGCGGTGACGGACGAACGCCGCGCCCCCGAGCAGCGTCAGGAGCCAGGGGGCCAGGAGAACCAGCGGGTGCTGGCCCGTCCACAGGCGGGTCTGGACGAGGTCGAACGGCACCATCGCGTACTCTGTCGGCGAGAACTCCTCGCTGTAACCGAGCGCGACGCCGACCTGTCCGCTTCGGTTGTCAGCCTCGTACACGGCCACGAGATAGGTCCGGTCGGTCTCGACGGGTCGGTCGACGTCCGCAGTGTGGTAGTTGGCCGACGGCGCGAACGGTTCGTAGGTCGCTCGGCCGGGACGCTCGCCGGCGACGACGAACCACCCCATCTCCTCGGGGACGGGGACGCCCGGGGGGGCAGGACCGGACGCGTTCAGCGCGGGGCTCATCACCATGAGCGACGGGGTGAACGCGTCCGACTGGGGGGTGAACGTTCCGACGCGGAGTCGCTGCCCGGCGTCGAGCGAGAACCGGTAGTACCGCGCCTGACCCCGGTCGAGTCGGTCGTAGAACGACCACGACTTGACCGCGTCGGGCACCTGGAGGGCGCGCTCGGGGGTAGTGTTGTCGTCGGGGAAACTCGGGACGTGGGCGGCTGCCGGGACTGCCAGCAGGCAGACCACGAGGACGACCAGTCCGGCCCGGGTCGTGTTCATCGCCCCGTCTGTACGACCGTCGGGCATATAGTCCGTGTCGTCGGGTCGTGGCGACGCGTCCCGTCAGCTCACTCCACCTCGACGGTCACGGAGCCGTCGAAGTCGAGGATGACCGTCTGGGCGACGTCGCCGAACACGGCTTTCCTGACCGACTCTGACGGAACACCTCCTCACGCTGACGGTCGCCCTCACGGGACGCTCGACAGGAGTACTGCGCCGGTTGCGAGGTCGACGACTGACTCGGACCGGTCCGCGGTCGGCCGTCTCCCGCGTCGACTGACGCTCGCCAGCACGGGCTCTCGCTCGCGACATCCGACGTTCGCAGCGAGCCAGGCCCCGGTGTTTTTGCGCCGACGGCGCGACCGGGCCGTATGCGCGTCACCGACTACGAACTGTTCACCGTGCCGCCGCGGTGGCAGTTCCTCAAACTCGAGACGGCCGACGGCACCGTCGGGTGGGGCGAACCGTACACGAAGTGGCACACGCTCGAAGACAGCGAACCGGCGACGACCACGGCGGTCGACCAGCTGATGACCAAGTACGTCCTCGGCGCGGACCCGCTGGCCATCGAGGACTGCTGGCAGGCGATGTACGAGCGAAGCTTCTACCGCGGGGGGCCGGTCCACATGAGCGCCATCGCCGGCATCGACGAGGCGCTCTGGGACATCAAGGGAAAACACTACGGCGCGCCGGTGTACGACCTGCTGGGCGGGCGGGCCCGCGACCGGATCCGACTCTACCAGCACGTCGGAGGCGACGACCCCGGGTCGCTGGCGGCGTCGGCCCGGGCGGCGGTGGACGACGGATACACCGCGGTCAAGACGAGCGGCGGCTTGCCGCCCCACCGACAGGTCGACGCGCCGGCGGTCGTGGCGGAACTCCGCGAGAGCGTTGCGGCGGTCCGCGAGGCGGTCGGACCGGCCTGCGACGTCGCGGTCGACCTCCACGGCAAGGTCCAGAAGCCGATGGCAAAGCGCCTCGTCGGCGCGGTCGAACCCCAGGAACTCCTGTTCGTCGAGGAACCGGTCACGCCCGAGTACAACGAGTTCCTCCCCGACCTGGCGGCCACGACGAACACCCCCATCGCGACGGGTGAGCGGATGTACACGCGGATGGACTTCAAGCCGCTCCTCGAATCGGGCGGCGTCGACGTGGTCCAGCCGGACGTCTCCCACGCGGGCGGCATCACCGAGACGCGCAAGATCGCGGCGATGGCCGACGCCTACGACGTCGCACTGGCTCCCCACTGTCCCATCGGACCGCTGGCGCTTGCGGCCTCGCTCCACGTCGACGCCTGCTCGCCCAACGCCCTGCTACAGGAGCAGATCCTCTTTCGCGGGGCCCAGCGGGAGGACGGGTGGCGGTCGTACCTGCACAACCCGGAGGCGCTCGAACCGACCGACGGGTACGTCGACCTCCCGTCGGGGCCGGGACTCGGCCTCGACGTCGACGAGGAAGCGGTTCGCGAACGGGACGGCGAGGACCTCAACTACACCCGCGGGATCGAACGCCTCCCCGACGGGAGCGTCACGGGGTCCTGAGCGCGTGGCGGCCAGGGCGGTGCTGCGGGTCCGCCGAGGCTGGAGTCCGCATCGGCCGGCGACCCGCCAACCGAAGGGATTTGTGGGTAGCCGTCCCAGGCCAGTGCACGAATGACAGACGATCTCCGCAAGTCGCTCCGGGACGTCGCGTTCACGCTGCCGACGCCGTTTACGGCCGACGGAACCGAGGTGGACACCGACGGACTGGCGTCGAACGTCGGCGCGCTGGGGGACGCGGGCGCGTCGCTGTTCGTCCCCTGTGGCAACACCGGGGAGTACTACTCGCTGACCGACGACGAACGGGTCGCAGTGACCGCGACGACGGTCGACGCCGCGCCGGCCGACGCGACGGTCGTCGCTGGCGCCGGCGGGAGTACGACGGAGGTCGTCTCGCTCGCCGACCGGTACGCCGAGGCGGGCGCCGACGCGGTGATGGTGATGACTCCCTCTCACACGTACCTCCACGAGCGCGGCATCGTCGAGTACTATCGCGCCATCGCGGACCGGGTCGACCTGCCAGTCGTGCTCTACAAGCGCAGCCACGTGGTCGGCGACGACCTGCTCGCCGAGGTGACGCCCCACCCGAACGTCGTCGCGGTGAAATACGCCGTCAACGACGTGAGCGCGTTCGCGGCGGCGGCGGACGACGACGACGTCGTGTGGATCAACGGCATCGCCGAACGGTTCGCCCCGTCCTACGCGCTTGAGGGGGCTACCGGGCTCACGACGGGGATCGGCAACGCCCTCCCGGCGGTCACGCTCGCGCTCGCCGACGCGCTCGAGGCCGGCGAGTGGTCGCGAGCGAAGCGCCTGCGCGACGTGCTGACCCCCCTCGAAGACCTCCGGGCCGAAGCCGGGTCCGGAAACGACATCGCCGCCGCCAACAACGTCCCGGTCGTGAAATACTGCATGGAGTTGGCGGGACTGACGGGCGGTCCGGTCCGCGAACCGCTGGTCGAACTCGACGAACGGGACCGCCAGCGCGCCGAAGAATACTACGAGCGAGCCGCTGGCTACCCGTGAACCACCCCGGGGGCAAGCCCCGAGGCACTCGGCCTGCTCCGCCTGTAGACCGACCAGAGTGACACCCCTGACGTTCGACTCGCGACACCCGGGGCCCGAACCCACCTATCGCGCTCCGGTATGCCGTCCGTCTGACTCGAGTCGGACGCCGGTCCCACTTCTATCAGATTCGAATTGCTATTATACCTGTTTACGTATGTTTTTGTATATGATTTCTGAACAAAAACAGTCGAGAAACGTATATGAATCAGTAGGGAGTAATCGGATCTAGTCCGGGAGGACAGTCGCTGTGTTCGCGTGGGTGGATCGCCGAAATCCGCCGTAAAGAGCGATCGATACCTGATAGCATCGCCGCCACGGTCGATCGCGCTCGACCGAGCGGTCGTTCGGAAAGCGTTAGGGGCGGAGGGGGAGTAGCCGGACACATGCGCGTGGACTGGCTCGGCGTCGACGAGTCCGTCTCGGCGGTGTTTCCGCCGGAGCGACTGGTCGACGCGCTCGACGACGCACCGGCGGCTGTCGAGACGGTGGACGGGTCGACCGAATCGCTCGCCGACTGCCAGGCGGTCGTGACGCTCGTCGCCCGGGAATCGTTTCTCGACCTCGACTGGGTCCACTCGATCCAGGCAGGGGTCGACCGCTTCCCCCGCGACCGCTTTCGCGACCGGGGAGTCGCTCTCACGAACAGCACGGGCATCCACGGCGACGCGGTCGGCGAGACGGTCGCCGGGTTCGTCCTCACGCTGGCGCGGCGCCTCCACGAGCACGTCGCCAGTCAGCAGGAACGCGAGTGGTCGCGACCGGCGTGGGACGACGCCTGGACCGTCGCGGGCGAACAGGCGGCCGTGGTCGGACTGGGCGGTCTCGGACGGGGGATCGTCGACCGCCTGAGCGGGCTCGGTCTCGACGTGGTCGGCGTTCGCCGAACGCCCACGCCCGAACCCGGCGTCGAGCAGGTGTATACGCCCGCCGCGCTCGACGAGGCGGTCGCCGACGCCCGTTTCGTCGTGTTGGCGGTGCCGCTGACCGACGACACGCGAGGGCTGGTCGACGCCGACGTCTTCGACGCGATGCGCGAGGACGCCTCCCTCGTGAACGTCGCCCGCGGCGGTGTCGTCGACCAGTCGGCGCTCGTCGACGCGCTCCGCGACGGCGCGATCGCGGGCGCCGCGCTCGACGTCTTCGAGACCGAACCCCTACCCGAGGATTCGCCACTGTGGGAGCTGGACGACGTGGTCGTCTCCCCGCACTGTGCGGCCTACACACGCGACTACTACCGGCACGTCGCCGCCATCCTCAGGGAGAGCCTCGACAGGGTCGCCGCCGACGAGGACCCGGTCAACCGGGTGCTGTGACCGCCCCGTGACAGCGCACTCGCTCAGGGTTCGACGACGAGTTTCCCGAGGAAACTGTCCTCCATGACGGCGCGCTGGGCCTCGCTCGCCTCGTCGAGGTCGTAGCTGCGGGCCAGTTCGACCGTGAGTCGGTCGTGGTCCATGAGGTGGGCGACCCCCCGGAGGGGGACCCTGAGGTCGGGCGTGTTGAACATCGACATGAACTGGTAGCTGACGTCCTTCGAGCGGGCGGCGCCGTCGTTCGTGAAGGCAGGGTCGGGGCTGTTCTCGCCGATGCCGACGACGCGACAGCCCGTCGCGGCGACGTCGGCGTCGAACTGGAGGTAGTCGTCCAGCCGGTGGTCGAGGACCGCGTCGGCGCCGCCGTCGGTCGCGTCGACGACGGCGTCGGCGAGGTCGTCGCGAGCGTAATCGAGGACGACGTCCGCGCCGAGGTCGGCGAGGCGGTCGTGGTACTCGGGGGCGGCGGTGGTGACCACGCGAGCGCTGACGGCGTCGGCGACCTGGACGGCCGCGTGACCGACGCCGCCCGACCCGCCGTGGACCAGACAGGTCTCGGCGGGCTCCAAGTCGGCGTGGTCTATCAGCGCGCGCCAGGCGGTGACGGCCGCGACGCCCGCGGCGCCCGCCTCGACGACGTCTGCCCCGTCGGGGAGCGCGACGACCCTGTCCGTGGGGACCGTCGCGAACTCGGCGTAACCGCCCTGGAAGCCGGCGTTACCGATCCCGGTACCGAAGACGCGGTCGCCGGTCGCGAACTCGGTCACGTCGGACCCGACCGCGGCGACGGTCCCGGCGAAGTCAACGCCCGGTGTGAAGGGGAGCTCGACGGGGTCGTAGGATCCATCGCGAAAGTACGTGTCGACCGGGTTGACCCCGGCGGCCGCGACCTCGACGAGCACCTCGTCCTCGTCGGGGTCGGGACGGTCGGTCTCGTCTACCTGCAGTACCTCGGTGCCGCCGTGCTCGTGGAGTCGAACGGCTCGCATGGTCGGTGGAACGAACCCTGGCCGCATAACGGTGGGTGTCGCCTGTCGCGCCATCGCAGCTCCTTCGTGGCTGGCGGGACGTTCCGGACTACGAGCGGCCGGCCGCTACGCGAAAGACTAACACCGGCCGATCCCTTTTGAAGGGGTGTGGACGGATCGCGTCTCGACGTTCGAACGGTGGTGCTCGCCCTCCTGTGTCTGGCGGCGCTTTCCTTCGCGGCGGCGACGCTGAACTCGACGACGAGTTCGGACACGGGGCTGGGGTCGTTCGGCCAGGCCGACCAGCGCGGCGGCCAGCAGACGCCGGTCCAGGAGCCGACCGGCGACGGCCGGGGCGACCGGTGGGCCATCGTCGACCTGGGACCGGGCGGCGCGGCCATCGACCTCTGTACCCCGTGGCTGTCGACGCCGCTTGCCCACGCCGCGATCCTGCTCGGTCTGCTCGGGGTCTTCCTGCTCGGCCGCTGGTACGACGACGCGGCGATGGGACTGGGCTGGGCGACGCTCGTTGGCTACCCCGGGTTTTTCGTCTACCTCCTCCTGACTGACTGCCAGGAGTCCGAGAACGGGAACCTGCTGGACATCACCTCGACGGGTAACCCGGCCCAGCAGGGCGGCGGCCTGTTCGGCGGTCAGGGGTCGACCGCGCCGCCGTCGCTGCTCTCGCAGTTCCTCCTCGTCGGCGTGGTCGTCCTGCTGGGCGCCGTGGCGGTGCTCGTGCTGACCGGCGACCACGACCAGCGGGCGGTCGAGGAGTCCGGCGATAGCGGCGAGGACGCCGACGAGGAGGCGGTCGACGTCGCGGCCGTCGGCGCGGCGGCCGGGCGGGCGGCCGACCGCATCGAGGAGTCCGCCGACGACGAGGGCTTCGCGAACGAGGTGTACCGGGCGTGGGCGGAGATGACCGAGTCGCTGACCGTCGACCACCCCGAGTCGAGCACGCCCGGCGAGTTCGCGGCCGCCGCCGTCGACGCCGGGATGGACCGCGAGGACGTCGAGCGACTCACGCGGCTGTTCAGCGACGTCCGGTACGGCGGCGAGGAGCCCACGCCCGAGCGCGAGAGCGAAGCCGTCGAGACGCTCCGGCGCATCGAGGCGGCCTACGCGGAGGGCGAGTCGTGAGCGCCGGTCAGCGGATCGCGGCCGTACTGGGGGCCGCGCTCGCCGCCCTCGGACTCGTGGCACTGGTCGCGCCCGGCATCCTCGGGAGTCTGCCGACCGACCGCGCGCTCGTGCTCGTCCTGGGCGTGTTGCTCGTGCTCGGAGCCGTCAGGGAAATAAACCGCCGGCGCAAGACCGAACGGCTCTACGCCGAGACGCCGGACGCCGAGGAGGTCGTCGAGCTGCCCACGCCGGGCGACGCCTTCGACGAGCGCTTCGCCCACCTCAGCCGGACGCGCTACCGCGTGACCGAGCGCAAGCGGATCCGCGAGGAACTGGGCGACCTCACCGAGGAGACGCTGGTGCGCCGCCAGGGCCTGGCCCCCGAGGAGGCCAGGGCGGCCATGCGCGAGGGGACCTGGACCGACGACCCGTACGCGGCCGCGATGTTCAGCGCCGACAGCCCGCGGATCGGCACCGTCGCGCGCGTCCGCGAGTTCTTCGGCTCCAGGTCCGCGTTCCACCACCGCGTCGGACAGGTGGCCGACGAACTCGCGCGGCTCGTGGACGATCCGCAGGGCGCGACGGCGACCGTGCCGACCGACACCGGTGACGCCAATGCCGCGACCGACGACGGCCCCGAACCCGAACTCGCCACCGTCTTCGGGGCGCCCGACGCCGGGGAGGGCGAGGATGGGTGACGCCGGCGGGCCGAGTGAGGCCGACGGCCCGGGCAACGCCCGAGGGACGGGCGACGCTGACGGAGCGGGCGACAGCGGGGCCGCGCCCGCGGACCGCGGGACCATACCCATCGCCCGCGCGGAGACTGCTCCGGATGGGGGGACAGACGTGGCCGCGACCGACGCGGACGCGACCGCCGGGCGCGATACGAGCGACGACGAGTTCGCGGCGTCGCCGGAACCAGCTGTCAGGCGGCGGTCGGGCCCGACGGGGGCGACTGTGGGCGACCGCGGCGGCCGTGACCGGAGGGATCCCGCCGAGTTCGACGCCGAGACGGAGGGAGCGCTCACGGTCCGGTCGGTGACGACCCGGCGGACGAGTCGCTGGGTCGGCGTCGCGGGCCTCTCCTTTCTGACGGCGGGACTCGGGATCGCGACGAGCACGCGCCCGCTGTTGCTCGCGGCCGTGGTCGGCGTGGTCTATCTCGCGTACGCGAACGTCACGCCAGCGCCGACGCCGTCGCTGTCGGCCGCGAGGCGCGTGAGCGACGCGACGCCCGAACCCGGCGACGAGGTCGAGGTGACGGTGTCGGTGACGAACACCGGGGACAGTTCGCTGCCGGACCTGCGGGTCGTCGAGCAGGTCCCCGACGCCCTGTCGGTCGAACGGGGCCCCGCCCGCGCGGCGACGGCGCTCCGGCCGGGCGCGACGATGACATTCTCGTATACTGTGACCGCGCGCCGCGGCGAGTTCGACTTCGACGGGCTGACGCTGGTCGTGCGCAACGCCAGCGGGAGCGAGGAGACGGAGTTCGACCTCTCGATGGCGCCCACGACCGTGACCTGCGTCCCGCCGGTCGACGCGACGGACGTGGTCCCGCTGCACGCGCTGACCTCGCCGTACACCGGGCGGGTCGCGACCGCCACCGCCGGCGAGGGCGTCGAGTTCGCCTCCGTCCGGGAGTACCAGCACGGCGACCCGCTCAGCCGGCTGGACTGGAACCGTTACGCCCGCGACGGGACGCTCGCGACCATGGAGTTCCGCGAGGAGCGCATGGCGACGGTTGTCCTGCTGGTGGACCTGCGACAGGGGGCCTACGTCCAGTCGGGCGAGGGCGGGCGCAACGCCGTCGAGCGCTCCATCGACGCGACCCACCGGCTGTTCAACTCGCTGCTCGACACCGGCGACCGGGTGGGGATCGCCGCGCTCTCGACGGATGACATCTGGCTGTCCCCCGGCGCGGGCCCGACCCACCAGGCCGAGGCGCGCCACCTGCTGGCGACCCACCCGGCGCTGTCGCCGACGCCCCCGGACGAGCGGGTGTACGTCCGCCCCGCGTTGCGGATGCTCGTCGGACGCCTCCCCGACGAGGCGCAGGTCGTCTTCTGTACGCCCATGGTCGACGACGCCGCCGCCTACGTCGCCCGACGCCTCCACGTGCGGGGCCACCCGGTGACGGTCGTCAGCCCCGACGCCACCCGCCGCGACACCGTCGGGCGGACGCTGGCCAGCGTCGAGCGCTCGAACCGGCTGAGCGAACTCCGCACGACGGGCATCCGCGTCATCGACTGGGGCGAAGACAAGTCGCTGTTCGAGGCGCTCGTAGCCGCACGACGGCGGTGGTCTGCGTGACGGGTTACGAACTCGTCCGCCGGCCCGGACGGCGCTCGGTGGCGGTCTCGGGCGTCGCCGGGAGTTTCGTCGTCGCGGCGGGCGTCGCCGGCGGGCCGCTCCCGACCGCGGTCGCGCTGGCCGGCGTCGCGTGCCTGCTCGCCGGCGTCTGGCTGGGCAGCCACCGCATCGTCGACGCCGGCGCGCTGGTCGCGTTCGGGGGCGTCGTCGGCGCGGCGCTCCTGGAGGCCGGCCCGCTCGCGGTCCTCTTCGGGACCGTCGCCGCCGTCGTCGCCTGGGACACTGGCACCAACGCCGTCACGCTGAGCGAGCAGGTCGGTCGCGGCGCCGACACGAGCCGCGTCGAGGTGCTCCACGCCCTCTACGGCGCCGCCGTCGGCGTCGCGGGCGGAGTCCTCGGGTTCGTCCTCTTCAGCGTCGGCCCGACGCGCCAGCCCGTCACGACGCTTTTCGTCCTCCTGCTGGCGGCGGCCGTCCTCGTCGTCGCCCTCAACCGGTAGCCGGCGTGGGTACTGTCGGACACACGTGAGGCCACCGTCGGTGGCTCGTTCGACCGGGAACGGGCGTTTCGCTGGCGTGTTCCCGGCGAGCGTGTTCACGTACTTGTGTCCGACAGTAGGCTCTCGGACGATCGCCGGGCGGGTCTCGGGACGCCAGTGCCGGATACGCTTATATCGGCCGGCGGCGTAGTGGCGGTATGCCCGAAGAAGTCCTCTTCGAATCCGAGAGCACGAGGGACCGCGCCGAAGTCGCCTCCTACCTGCGTCGCGTCGCCGACACCCTGGAGGTCGGCGATCCGCTCTCCCTCTCGGCGGGGAGCGAGTCAGTCACGCTCGACGTGCCCGCCCGCCCGGCCTTCGAGGTGAAAGCCGAACGCGAGGGGCCGGCCGACGGTCCCGGCGAACTGAGCGTCGAGTTCGAGATCGAGTGGGACGAGAACGCCGACGCCGGCGAGGGCGGCGACCTCACAATCGGTTGACCCGGCAGGGACTGATACGGACCGTTGTACCCATTTTCGGCGATGCCGTCGACGTATGGGCGAGTTACGGCCCGATGCGTTCACCGTGGTTCGCGACGGCGGTAACGAAGTACAACGGTCCGTATGACCTGGTGTCGGGGGATAGCGGCGCCAGTTCACTCCGTC
>JAZKRZ010000014.1:0-29479 GCA_036626395.1 Haloarculaceae archaeon | reverse complement strand
AGTGGTAGGACAGTGGCTTCCCAAGCCACTAGCCCGGGTTCGATTCCCGGACGGTGCATCCGCCGGTCCCTTCGTTCGACTTTCTCATTCACTGATTTTTAAATATCGTGACGGTAGAATGAACTGTCGTGTCGGACGGCTATCTGAGACGTACTGCGATCACCCGTCTGATTCTCGATGAGGAGCAACGACAACGAATCGACCGGCCGTGTCGACGGCGTGGGGCCGACCGTAGAGAGGTGGATTCATACGCGGGGACGGCTTACGTCGATGCAATGGCAGCGGACGACGGGGACGGAGTGGCCGCGGGCATCGACGGCCCGCTGTGGACCGAGACCCACGCACCGACCATCGACGACCTGCCCCAGCCGCAGGTGCGCGAGCACCTCGAACGCGTCCTCGAAGAGCCGATGAACCTGGTCGTCCACGGGCCGCCGGGCGCCGGCAAGACCGCGGCCGTCCGGGCCCTGGCCGGCGAACTCCACGAGAGCGACGCCGACTTCGTCGAGATCAACGTCACTGACTTCTTCGACATGACGAAAAAGGAGGTCAGTCAGGACCCCCGGTTCGCCCGCTTTATCGACGCCAGGCGGCGCCGCGAGTCCTCGAAGGCGGACCTGATCAACCACGTCCTCAAGGAGTCGGCGAGTTACGCGCCGGTCTCGGGGTCGTTCAAGACCGTGCTGCTGGACAACGCGGAGGGGATGCGCGAGGACTTCCAGCAGGCGCTGCGCCGCGTGATGGAGCGCCACCACGAGGCGACGCAGTTCGTCATTGCCACTCGCCAGCCCTCGGCACTGATCCCGCCGATCCGCTCGCGGTGTTTCCCCGTGCGGGTGCGGGCGCCGACCCACGACGAGACCGTCGCGGTGCTCGAACGGGTCGCCGACGCCGAGGGCGCCGAGTACGACGCGGAGGGTGTCGAGTACGTCGCGGGCTTTGCCGACGGCAACCTCCGGAAGGCCATCCTGAGCGCCCAGACCACCTACGAACAGGAAGGCGAGGTCACGATGAACGCCGCCTACGAGGTGCTGGGGTCGCTCGGCGTGGACGAACGCGTCGGCGAAATGGTCACCGCCGCCGAGGCCGGCGAGTTCACCGACGCCCGCAAGACCCTGGACGAGTTGCTCGTCGACGAGGGCTACAGCGGCCGGGAGGTGCTCGCGGACGTCCTGACGGTCGCCCGGTCGCGCTACTCCGGGGCGCAACTGGCCCGCGTCCACCGCCTCGCGGGCGACGTGGACATGGACCTGCAGGAGGGGACCAACGACCGCCTGCACGTCTCGCACCTGCTCGCGCAACTCGGGGAGGCGGGGACCGGGTAGTCGTACGGTCGGTCGGACGTCGTTTCCGGAACTCGCCGGACCGCCCGGCGGGCTACCGTATCAGCAGTTACAACCGACCGTATCAGGGGTCGACGCCGCGGAACTCCGGGGAGGTGTCCGAGGACCGGCGCGCACCGTTCGAAATCCTTTTACGCGTTTCGCGGGGAATCAGAGTAACAATGGACATCGACATCATCGAAGAGGCGGACAATCCCATGCTCCACCGGACCGACGTGCGGTTCGAGGTGACCCACGAGGAAGCCACCCCGTCGCGCCTGTCGGTGCGCGACTCCCTGGCGGCGATGCTCAACAAGGACGCCGAAGAGGTCGTCATCCACGAACTCGACACGAAGTTCGGCATGCGCACCACAGTGGGCTACGCGAAGGTCTACGACAGCCCAGAACAAGCTCAGGACGTCGAGCAAGACCACATGCTCGACCGCAACAAGATCGCCGGCGAAGAGGAAGCCGAGGAGGCGTAGATGCCCCGCCACGAGCTCTACGACGAGGACGGCACCACAGAGCGCGAGATGTGTCCCCGCTGTGGCGACACGTTCCTCGCCGACCACGGCGACCGCAAGCACTGCGGTCGGTGTGGCTACACCGAGTGGGAGTAACGACGCTCGCCGTTTCTGAGCCCCGTCCTCGCGGCTGACACACCCGCGTAGCGCCGCGGTTGCGACCCACACCGACAGTTCCAGGTCCGTGACGGCGCCCTCGCAGGAGATCGACCGGCGCCCATCGAACCGGGACGGGTGGCCGCTGGCGTCACCGGCGCGTCGGGGCTGGCCGCACGGGGGATGCCCGTCGTCGCCGTGCTGGTCTGCGGTCGGGGCGACGGACCCGACGGCGCTCCCGACGTCGGCCCGCACCGAGTCATACGGACCGTTGTACCCATTTTCGGCGATGCCGCCGACGTATGGGCGAGTTACGGTCCGATGCGTTCACCGTGGTTCGCGACGGTGGTAACGAATTACAACGGTCCGTATCACTCGCCCTCCGCCCGCCGCCGGCCGGCGTGTGACCGCAACACGTCGGCGTCTTTGTTCCCCGCACCGGTGTTGAGTATCACGACCGTGTCGTCGGACCCGAACTCGCCCTCGGCGGCGAGTTTCGCCGCGCCGCTGACCGCCGACGCACAGGTGGGCGCCATCTCGACCCCCACCCGGCGGGCGACCTCCAGCGCGGCGTCGAGGACGTTCTCGTCGTCGGTCGCGACCGCGCCGCCGTCGCTCTCCCGGATCGCGTCGAGGACGACGTCGCTCGCTCCGGGGTCGGGGATGGCGATCCCGCCACAGACCGTCTCGACGTCCGCCCAGGGTTCGTGGCGCTCGCGGCCGGACTCGTAGGCCTCGACGATGGGCGCACACCCAGTCGACTGGGCGGCGTACATCCCGGGGAGGTCGTCGACGTACCCCAGCTCGCGGAGTTCACGCGCGGCCTTGTGGATCCCCACGAGCCCGACGCCGCCGCCGGTAGGGTAGACGACGCCGTCGGGTACCTGCCAGTTTAGCTGTTCGAGTATCTCGTAACCCATGGTCTTCTTGCCCTCGTGGCGGTAGGGCGTGACGAACGTCTGGACGGGGTACCAGTCGTGGTCGGCCAGCGCCGCCTCGAAGGCTCCGCCGGCGTCGCCGATCTGGGAGTCCCCCCGCGTGGGGTCGGCGACGGTCAGGTCGCCGCCGTGGACATCGACCATCGCCTTCTGGGTGAAGCCCGCCCGCTCGGGGAGGAAGACGTGGGCGTCGAGGCCCGCCGCGGCGGCGTACGCCGACGCGGCCTGTCCGGCGTTGCCGGCCGACGCGAGCGCGACCCCGTCGGCGCCGTGTTCCACCGCGGCCGTGACGGCCACCGACTGGCCGCGGTCCTTGAACGTCCCCGTCGGGTTGCGCCCCTCGTCTTTGATCCAGACCTCGCCGACGTCCCACGCCTCGGCGAGGGCGGGCGCAGGGACGAGCGGCGTCCCGCCCTCGGCGAGCGTGACCGCGACGTCCGCGGGGAAGGGCAACACTTCGTCGTAGCGCCACATCGACCCCACGGCGCCGTCGTCGAGGGAGAGCGAGACGGCGCCGTGGTCGTAGGCGGGGTCCAGGATCCCGCCACAGTCGGGACACCGCCCCGTCTCGGCCGCCGGGTCGAACGACTCCCCGCAGTCGAGACAGTCGAGCCCTCGCAGGGCGTCGGTCGTTCGCATGCCCCGGGGTTGTAGCCGTGTCGAAAAAGGGTTTCGCCCGCGCGCGTCCGGTTTCAGTAACGGTCGTCCCGCAGCGAGACCGCGTGTGCGACCGTCTCGCCGGTCTCGGCGCCCTCGGAGGGGACGTACTCCAGGCCGACGCTGCCCTCGTAGCCGGTGTCGGCGATGGCACCGAAAACCGTCGCCCAGTTGACCTCGCCGGTGCCGAGTTCGTGGCGGCCGGGCACGTCCGCGACGTGGTACATGCCCACGTACTCGCCGAACGTGTCGATACGCGAGACGAGGTCGCCCTCGGTCACCTGCTGGTGGTAGACGTCGAAGAGCAGCCGGACGTTCGGGTGGTCGACGCTCTCGACGACCTCGACGCCGTGGTCGACCGTCTCGAGGAAGTAGCCGGGGTGGTCGACGCGCGTGTTGAGGGGTTCGACGACGAGCGTCACGTCCGCCGCCGCCGCGGCGGGCGCCGCCGCTCGCAGGACCGACACGATGGCGTTGGTCTGCGTGGCGCGTTCGAGTCCCTGTCGGTCGGGACCGACCGTGATGATCGTGCGGTCGACGTGTTCGCCGACGGCTTCGCAGGTCTCCTCGATGGCGGCGACGGCGTCGTCGTGACAGTCCGGGTCGGTGACCGAGGGCGCGTCGGCGTCGCCGCCGTTGCCCGCGGCACCGCCGGCGCCGGTGCTCGTCCAGTCGATGCCGTGCTCGTCACAGGCGGCGACCAGTTCCTCGACGTCGGCGTCGCGCCAGCCGAGGTACCCGACGCCGTCGGCGCCGGCCGCCGCCACCGCCTCGACGAACTCTGCGGCGCTGGCCTCGGGGTAAGTCGCCCACTTGGTCGCGTGGATGTCGAACATGTCCCCCGTTTCGTTCCCGGGCGTGTTCGTCGTTCGGGTTCCGGTGACCCGTGCCGGCGACCGGTCGCGGACCGAAGCCGTCTTTTCCGCGGGCGGCCGAGACGCTCGCAGTACCGATGGCTCCGACCGAGGATCCCGACATCGACCCGGCGAGCGCCGACACGGCCGGCGACGACCTCCGTCGAGTGCTGGGCATCGAAGGGACCGCCTGGGCGGCGAGCGCCGCCGTCTACGACGTCGCGGGCGACGAGGTGACGATCGAGACCGACGCCTACCAGCCCGACAGCGGCGGGATCCATCCTCGCGAGGCTGCCGAACACATGAGCGACGCCATCCCGGCGGTCGTCGAGCGCGCTCTCGACGAGGCGCGCGAGCAGGCCGCCGCGGCGGGCGAGGGGAGCGCCGACGGGGACGCGACCGGCGCTCCCGTCGACGCGGTCGCCTTCTCCCGGGGGCCCGGTCTGGGACCGTGTCTGCGGATCGCCGGCACCGCGGCGCGGGCGCTCGCCCAGCGGTTCGACGTCCCGCTCGTGGGCGTCAACCACATGGTCGCCCACCTGGCGGTCGGTCGCCACTACGCCGGCTTCGAGAACCCCGTCTGTCTGAACGCCAGCGGCGCGAACGCCCACGTCCTCGCGTACCGCAACGGCATGTACCGGATGGTCGGCGAGACGATGGACACCGGCGTCGGCAACGCCATCGACAAGTTCACCCGCTACCTCGGGTGGTCCCACCCGGGCGGCCCCAAGGTGGAGCGGCGCGCCCGCGAGGGCGACTACCACGAACTACCCTACGTCGTCAAGGGGATGGACTTCTCGTTTTCCGGGATCACCTCCGCGGCCAAGCAGGCCGTCGACGACGGCGTCCCCGTCGAAGACGTCTGTCGCGGCCTGGAGGAGACGGTCTTCGCCATGCTGACGGAGGTCAGCGAGCGGGCGCTGTCGCTGACGGGCCGGGACGAACTCGTGTTGGGCGGCGGCGTCGGGCAAAACGCGCGCCTCCAGGGGATGCTCCGGGAGATGTGCGAGCAACGGGGCGCACGGCTGTACGTCCCCGAGGACCGCTTTCTGCGGGACAACGCCGGGATGGTCGCGATACTGGGTGCGAAGATGGCCGCGGCGGGCGACACGCTCGCCGTCGCGGCGTCGGCCGTCGACGCCGACTTCAGACCCGACGCAGTCCCCGTCACCTGGCGCGCGGACGAGTCCGCTCGTGACAGCGCTGCGAGCCCTGTCCAGCAGGAGGGCGACCGCCGGACCCAGCAGGGTGCGGAGGCGACCGTCGAGTTCGTCGACGGGCGGGTCGTCAAGCGGCGGTTGCCCCGCACCTACCGCCACCCCGACCTGGACGAGCGGTTGCGCCGCGAGCGCACCCGCCGGGAGGCCCGACTCACGAGCGAGGCGCGCCGACAGGGCGTCCCGACGCCGGTGGTGCGGGACGTCGACACGCGCGAGGCGACGATCACCTTCGACTACGTCGGGGACTGTGACCTCCGCGAGGCGCTCACGACCGACCGCGTGCGGAGGGTAGCCCGGCACCTCGCCACGCTGCACGACGCCGGTCTGGTCCACGGCGACCCGACGACGCGGAACGTCCGCGTGACGACTCGCGACGGGGCCGCGGCGGACCCCGGGGCGGCCGCGACGGCCAGAGCGGGCGGCGAGACCGGCGGTGGCGCTGCCGGGCGCGTCTACCTGGTCGACTTCGGCCTGGGCTATGCGACCCGCGACGAGGAAGACCACGCGGTGGACCTGCACGTGTTCGGACGGAGTCTGGCCGGGACGGCCGACGACGCGGCGACCCTCCGGGCGGCCGCGGAGACGGCGTATCGCGAGGCGAGCGGTCGACCCGACGCGGTGATCGGCCGGTTGCGCTCGGTCGAGGGGCGCGGCCGGTACCAGTGAGCGGCGACGAACCGACCGGTATTAAGTAGCAGTCAGTGGACCAGAGAGTATGGACGAAGCGCTCGCGGTGTTCGACGAGGACGGCATCGAGCTACTGGAAGAGGCGGGAGAACTGGCGGCCGGCGTCGACGCGCACCTGACGGTGCTGGCGCTGATGACCGAAGACGAGTTCGACGAGGTGGCCGAGACGCTGGACGCCGTCGCCAGCGCGCAACACACCGGCTACGGGAACGACACGGTGCTCGACGCGGCCAGACAGGAGGCGCGCGAGGCCGTCCGCGACCACTACGTCGACCTCGCCCTCGAGTGGGACGTGACGACGACGGTCATCGCCGACAGCGACGCCGAGGCCGACGGCATCCTGGAGACGGCCGAGGATATCGGCGCCGACCACGTCTTCCTGAGCGGCCAGCAGCGCTCGCCGACCGGCAAGGCGGTCTTCGGCGACCGTACCCAGGCCGTGATCCTCAACTTCGACGGTCCGGTCACGACCCTCCTGGACTGAAGGAGAAGACTTACTCCGCCGGCGAAGCGCCTTCGAGCAATGACAGACAGCGAGTCGTGGCGCCGGCGGACCGTGTTGCGGACAGTCGGGGCCGGCGTCGCCGGCGCGGCCGCGACGGGTCTGGCATCGGCCAGCGACCGCGGGGCCACCGGTCACGAGGCCGCCGGACACGACCCCCGGCCACAGCAAGTGACGACCGCGGGCACCGCCGGCGACGACGCGACGGACGGGTCCTGGCGGCAGTTCCAGGCCGACGCCACCAACAGCGGGCGAAGCCCCGCGGTCGGCCCGCGTTCGGGCGCGACGGCCTGGGCCTTCGACACTTACAGCGGCGACGTCGGGCCGAGCGACACCCCGACCGCGACGGACGCGACCCCGGAGCAACTGCCACAGGTCGTCGCCTCGCCGGCCGTCGTCGACGGCACCGTCTACGTCGGGAGCACCAGCGGCACGCTCTACGCGCTGGACCGCGTGACCGGTGAGCGACAGTGGTCGGTCGCGACTGACGGGCCGGTGCTGTCCTCGCCGACCGTCGTCGACGGCACCGTCTACGTCGGGAGTCACGACCGGACGCTGTACGCGCTGGACGCCGAGAGCGGCGACGAGACCTGGACCTTCGACGCCGACGGCCGGCTCTTCTCCTCGCCGACCCACCGTGACGGCACCGTCTACGTGGGGAGCCAGGCCGGGAGCACCTACGCCGTCGACGCCGGGACGGGCGAGCAGGTGTGGCGGGTCGGGACCGGCCAGCGCGTGGACTCGACGCCCGCGGTCGTCGACGGCACCGTCTACGTCGGCGACTACCGACCGGAGGGCCAGGGCGGGGTCCGCGCGCTCGCCGCGAGCGACGGGAGCCAGCAGTGGGAACTCCCGACGCAGGGTCCCGTCCCCTGTTCGCCGGCAGTCGCGGACGGCGTCGTCTACTTCGGCGACTACGCGGGCGCCGTCTACGCGCTGGACGCCGCGACCGGCGACGGCCTCTGGGCGCGGACGCTCTCGGATTTCGTCCTCTCCTCGCCGGTCGTCGCCGACGGGACCGTCTACGTCTGTGGTTTCGACAACAACGTCTGGGCCTTTACCGCCGGTCGCGGCTCGGACGCCGGCACGACCGAGTGGTCGTACGCCACCGAGGCCAGCGTCCTCTCCTCGCCCGCGGTCGCCGACGGCGTCCTCTACGTCGGGAGTCGCGACCGGCGACTCCACGCCGTCGACGTCGAGAGCGCCCAGCAGCTGTTTACCGTCGACACCGGCGCGAGCGTGCTCTCCTCGCCCGCGGTCGTCGACGATGCCGTCTACGTCGGGAGCAGCGACGGCCGCGTCTACGCCGTCACCGACGACGGCGAGGCCCCGCCGACGCCCACCGCGACCCCCTCGCCGACCGACACCACGACGAACGGGTCCGGGTCGGGGTTCGGCGTCGTCGCGGGACTCGCTGGCCTCGCCGGCCTCGGCGCCGGCGCCCTCCACCGCCTGCGCGACGGCGACCGGTGACGCTCGGGGCTGTCGCCCGCCGGGTGAAAAACGACTTAACCCGGCCCGTCCTACGAGCGTGCATGGTAGAGAAACCGACCTCCGGGCGGCTCTTCGGCGTCCCGTACAACTTCGAGCGGCCGGGACTCCGGCGGTTGCTCTCGTCGTACTGGCAGCCGGACGAGGGGATGTTCGTCGAGAAGCCCTTCGGCATCGGCTACACGCTGAACCTGGCGAGCTGGCGCTCGTGGGTGGTGCTGGCCGTCGCGCTCGCGCTCTGGTGGCAATCCAAGGGCGCGGAGACAGACGACGACGCCACCGACGTCATCGTCGAGGACTGACCGCCCGCCGAGTCGTCCAGCCACCGGGGCACCCACGTCCGGACCGACGCTCCTATCTTCGCGCGGACCGCTCCCCCGCGTATGTCACTGCGTTTCGTCACGACCAACCCCGGGAAGGTCCGCGAGGCCCGCGAGTACCTCGACACACCCGTCACACAGCTGGCGTTCGACACCCCCGAGATCCAGAGCGACGACCTCGGCGCCGTCGCGGCTCACAAGGCCCGCGAGGCCTACCGCCACGCCGGCGAGCCGGTGATCGTCGACGACAGCGGGCTCTTCGTCGACGCCCTGGACGGGTTCCCCGGTCCCTACTCCTCGTACGTCTACGAGACGCTCGGGGTCGAGCGCGTCTGGCGACTCGTCCGCGCGGAAGACGACCGCGGCGCCGCGTTCCGTGCCGTCGTCGCCTACTGTGACGGCGGCGAGTTCGCGGCGACACCCGAACCGGTCGACCGCGAAGGAGACCGCGACGGGACGGAGCGGTCTCCGAATACACGAACGGGGAGCACCGCGACCCGTAAGCGCCGCGGACAGGACCAGGCCAGCGAGGAACGAGCCACCGCCACGACGGACGACCAGGTCCGCGAGGACGTGACCGAGGCCGACGCGACGGACGCGCTCCCGGTCAAACTCTTCGAGGGCGTCGTCCCGGGAGCGATCGTCGCCCCCCGCGGCGACGGCGGCTTCGGCTACGACCCGGTCTTCGAGTACGACGACCGGACGTTCGCTGAGATGGGCCCCGAGGAAAAAAACGCCGTCTCCCACCGGGGTCGCGCGCTCGCGAAGTTCGCCGAGTGGTACGCTGCCGCCGACCGCTGACGTGACCGTCGTCCGGGAGGCGCACGGGGACGACTTCGCGGCTATCGGGTCGCTCCACGTCGCCGCGATCGAGGCGTTCGGGCCCGAGGCCTACGACGAGCGGGAAGTGGCGGCGTGGGCCCGGACCGACGACCCGCCGACGGAGCGCGACGACCTGACCGAGGGGTACTGGGTCGTCGCCTCGCGAAACGCCGTCGGGTTCTACGAGCGGACGGGCTACGAGCGCCGCGGACCGGTGACCCACGAGACGTCGAACGGCGTCGAATTCGACTGCGTGGCGATGGCAAAGCGCCTCTAGCCGCGCGGGTCCCGGTCGGGGCCGGGGTAGGCCCCGCCCTCGACGGCCGCGTACAGCGACTCGGGGTCGAACAGCGCCGCGAACGCCCGCGGGTGTTTGACGCTCGTCTCGACGTGCCCACGGATGGCCGCGCCCGCTCCCGCCGAGCGCAGGTCCTCGGCGTACGTGAGGAGGTGCATCGCGCCGCCCCGGTAGGCGGAGGCCAGCGCCGGGTGGTCGCCCGCCGGCTGTTCGACCACTTCGCGCTCGCTCTCGACCTGTGCGCGCCAGTCGGCGGCGAGGTCGGCGTCGGCGAGCGTCGCGACGAGCGCTGCCGCATCGTCGACGAGCGGGTCGCTCGCGACGAGGACCACCCAGGAGTGCGCCCGGACCGGATCGAGCGCCTCGCGAGCGTCCCCGCTGACGAGGAGGTCCGCCGCGAGCACGTCCGCGTCGGCGACGACCCGTGCCGGACTCGGCTCCAGCGGCTCGGTCACCGCCGGGGTGGACCCGCTCTCCCGGCCGTCGCCCTCGCCGTCGGAGTCGCCGGTCGCCCCTCGCGACGCGCGGCGGTCGGTCAGCGCCGCACGGACTGCCTCGACCGTGACGTCGAACGCCGCCGCCCGCTCGAAGAGCGCGCCCCAGGACATGCCCGGAGGGAGCGCGCCGAGCGCGAAAAGCGTGTGGGTCTCGGGCAGCGGCGAGCGAGCGCAGTGTCGTCATACGGCTGTCTGACGGGTAATTAAGTCCGCGGGTAGAGCAGGGTCACACGGGCGCGCAGCGACGGCCTCAGTTCCCATCCTCCCCGACCGCGCGCCCCCACCCACCCATCCACCCACACGGCCCGGTTCCAAGACGCCCGCGCGGTCGCTCACTGCGACCGCGCCTTTTACGCTTCTCGCGTATCGACCCGGCGACTGCTCCGTCGACGACCGCCGCGGCCGCCCCCTCTCCGGACGGCAGCGCGGATGGTCGACTCGTACGGACCGCTGTCACTGCGTGCCGGGACGCCCCCCAGACCCGTGCGGTCGGTCCGGACCTGGCTGACAGCAGTCCGTATCAGGTCCGGGCGACGACCCAGATGGCCGCGAGGCCGCCGACGAGGAGGGCGAACCAGTAACTCGCCAGCCGGTAGACAGTCGCGACGGCGTAGCCGGTCGCCGACGAGAAGCCCGCGAGCACGCCAAGCAGCGCGACCAGCGCGGCGGTCACGCCGCCCAGACCGCCGGGCGAGGGGGTGAGCCCGGCGAGCGTGCTCGCCGGGACGATGAAAAAGACCAGCAACAGCCCGAGGGGTTCGCCGACGGTCAGCGCGGCGAAATACAGCGGGAGCGCGAAAAAGAGCCAGCCGACGTAGGAGTAGACGAGCGCGTGGGCGAGCGCGCGGCGGTCGGCGGCGATGCGCTCGAAGGCCTCGTTGAGTTCCGCGAGTCGCCGGCGGACCGTCTCGACGCTGAGAAAGCGCGTCCGGCGGGCGACGGGCGCCACGAGGCGGACGACGAGACGGCCGAGGCGCCTGCGGGTCCACCAGCCGGCGGCCGCGCCCGCGGGGACGCCCACCGCGAAGACGACCAGGGCGACGGCCACACCCCGGACCTCGCCGGGGAGGGTCGTCCGGACCAGCAGGACGCCGATACCGGCGGCGGCGAACGTGAAAAAGGGCAGGAGGTTGAGCAGGTCGGCGGTCACCACCGAGGCCAGCGAGTCCTCGTAGCTCGCGTCCGTGTCCCGCGCGAGGACGTACGCGATGAACGGCTCGCCGCCGGCCTGACCCAGGGGGGTGACGTAGTTGGCGAACGTGGCGGCGTAGTAGGTCACGACGAGTTTGCGAAAGCGGACGGGGATGTCGACCACGCCCAGCACGACCTGCCAGGCTTTCGCCCACGAGACCAGCCCCACGGCCGTCGAGACACACCCCGCGGCGAGCCACAGAGGGTCGGCGTCCGCCAGTTCCGCGCGGATCTCGTCGATACCGATCCCGGCCGCGAGCAGGGAGAGGACGACCGCGGCGACGACGAACCCCACCCCGGTCTTGAGGAGTGTCCGGCGGTCAAGCAGCGCCAGCGACCCGTCGCTCCCGGACACGGTTACTCGAGGTAGCCCAGGTCCTGCAGTCGGTCCTTGGCTTCCTCGCCCATGTCCTCCAGGACGTCCTCGTCGCCGACGTCCGCCCACTCGCCGTCGACCTCGCTCTCGAAGACGGTCAGCGCACCCTCGACGGCGCCGATGGCCGCGGCGTCGCCGTCGTTCAGGTCGGCGCCGGCCAGGTTGTCGGTCTCTCCGGGGTCCCGGTCCAGCCGGTAGGCCTCGTCGGGGATGCGCTCGTTGCGGATGTACTTCGCGTCGACCCGGCGGGCGGCCCGCATCCGCGAATAGAAGCGCGATTCCGTATCGAGCGTGATGCCCGCGTCGCTGGCCTTGCTCTCCAGCTGGCGCAACTCGACGACCGGGCGGTGGTAGTCGACGAACGCGACGTCGTCCAGGTCGCCGTCGGCGTGAGCCGAAAAGCGCGTCCGGTCGGGCCCCGAGGTGGTCGCGAACTCGCGGTAGTCGGCAGACAGCAGCGAGCGGGCCGGGTCGAGCGGTTCGGCGGCCGCGTCGGCGGTACTCGCGTCGGTGCCCTCGGCGCCCGCGTAGTCGAGCACGGTGTGATAGAGGTCCTGCAACTCGACCTGCGTGGTCTCGTCGCGGCCGGGTTTCAGGCCGGGCGCCTTCACGAGGAGGGGGACGTTCACGAGCGGGTCGTAGACGCAGAACTCGTGGCCGTAGAGGTCGTGTTCGCCGTGGAGTTCGCCGTGGTCCGCACAGACGACGACCATCGTCTCGTCCCAGCGGTCGGTCTCGCGCAGCCAGTCGAACAGGCGCCCGAGGTGGTGGTCGATGTAGGCGACCTCGGCGTCGTAGAGGCCGACGATGTCGGTCCACTCCTCGTCGTCGATGTCGCGGGCCCCGGAGTTGAACTCCTTCGAGTTCTGGCAGACCGCCGTGGAGTCGACGCCGGGGGCGAACTCCTCGGCGAACTCCGCGGGCGGGTGGTAGGGGAGGTGAGCGTCCATCAGATTGACGAACGCGAACCACTCGCGGTCGTCGGCCTCGGCGTCGTCGACGAAGTCCTGGACGCGGTCGACGATTGCGGGGGTCTTGGAGTCGCCGCCCTCGCCCTTCGCGAAGTACTCGTGGGCGGTGTTCCCGAGTTCGACGAGGCCGTCGGCGAGTTTCCGCAGGCGGGGGTCGTCGTTCATGGCCTTCCAGGCGCGCGCGAGCGGACCCGAGAGGAAGTCGCCGGGCATCACCTGGAAGAAGTTGTCCTGGTCGTCGAAGCCGTCGGTGAGGTTCGTGTAGGGGGTGATCCAGGCGTTCGAGGAGTAACAGGCGGTGGCGTACCCCGCCGCCGAGAGCGACTCGGCGAGCGTGGTCGCACCCTCCAGGTAGGGGTTCTCCTGGGTGGCCCCGTGCTGTGAGGGGTAGAGTCCGGTAAAGAGGGAGGCGTGAACCGGGAGGGTCCACGGCGCGGGCGCGACGGCCTCCTCGAAGACTGCCGCCTCCTCGGCGAACGCCTCCAGGGCGGGCGTGGTCGGCCGGTCGTACCCGTAGACCGAGAGGTTGCGCTTGCGGACCGTGTCCATCACGACGAACAGGACGTTCGACGGTCCGTCTGTATCGCTCATGGACGTCACGAGGGTGGGCCACGGAATTAAACTCCGTGATCCCACACCACTCCGGGACCGTTTAGTGGCCGACGGTTCTCGGGTGGACGTAATGCCAGAAGAGGGGGGCGCGGCGACGGGCGACGGGACGACGGCGGCGGAGCGCGACCGGGCAGCCACACCGGCCCGGGACCGGACAGCCGCGAGCGACGGCCCCGCGTGGCGCGACTGGCTGCCCCACCTGGGTATCGTCGTGCTCTACGCCGCGACCGTCCTGGGCGGACTGGCGCTGGCCGACGAGATGAGCGCCATGGGCCTCGTCATGTTCGCGGACCCGGGGAACGTCGGCAACGTCGGCGTCTTCGCCGTCGTCGTGCTCGTCGCGACGGGGGTAATGGTCCTGGCCTTCCGCTTCGAGGTCGGCGACCTGCTGGTGCGGGCGTTCATACTCGCGTCGGCCGGGTCGCTGACGGCCGTCACCGTCGCCGTCGTCACGGGCGTCGGGACGGTCGCCACCGGGGGCGCGGCGCTGGGCCTGCCGGCCGGTCCCGTCTCCGGCGTCGTCGCGGTCGGGACCGCTCTCGTACTGTGGGTCTATCCCGAGTGGTGGGTCAACGACCTCGCCGCCGTCGTCTTCGGCGCCGCGGCGATCCCGATGCTCGGGCTGGGGTTCGCGCCGCTCCCGGTGGTCGTCCTGCTCGTCCTCTGGGCGGGCTACGACGCCTACGCCGTCTACGTCTCCGGCCACATGCAGGAACTCGCCGCCGGCCTCGGCGAGTTGCGCGCCCCTATCGTCTTCGTCGTCCCGCGCTCGCCCTCCTATTCGCTGCGCGAGGAGGGACTGGAACTGGCCGAACGCGACGGGGCGTTCCTCGACGCACCCGTCCTGGTCCCGGCGCTCAACGCCAACCTCCCGGCGCTCGGGGCGCTCGCCGGCGGGCTGGTCGGGATGGGGGGCCTCCTCTATCTGGTCCACCGCGTCGAGGGCGCCCACGCGGGGCTCCCGCCGCTGAACGCCGGCGTCCTCGGCGGGTACCTCCTCGGTGCGGTCGCCGCGGGCGTCCCCGTGACCGCGGCGCTCGGACTGTAACGCCCGTGAGTGTCGCTACCCGTCGAGGACGCCCGCCTCCACGAGCGAGGTTTCGAGCGGCCCCCGGGCGATGCGAGCGGCCGCGTCGATGGGGCGGATCGTTCCCCACTCGGGGACGGGTTCGTCGCAGTCCGGGCAGACGCGGACCACCCTGTCACTCGCTCGCTGGACGTCCCACCGCTGGACGTCGTCGTCATGGCCCTCCCAGCCACAGCGACACCGCAGGCTGACGTGTGGCTCGCTGAAACTCCGGTCGACGCTCGGTTCGGGCATACTTCGGTCTCTGCCCCCGCGAGCATAAGCGCGACGGCACCGGCATCGGGGACCGAGAGGTCGGCTGGCCGGCCGGGCGACCGGTCCCGCCGGTGACTGCGATTTTTATGTTGACTCGGCCGGACACGCCGACCGTGACAGCGTACGACTCCGTCATCGTGGGTGCGGGGTCGGCCGGATGCGTGCTGGCGAACCGGACGACCGCCGGGAGATATCGGTGCCGATCGCCTACCCCGAACTCTGGGGGTCGGACGTGGACTGGGACTTCCGGACGGTGCCCCAGCCGGCACTCGACGACCGGTCGCTGGACGTTACCCAGGGCAAGACGCTGGGCGGGTCGAGTTCGATAAACGCGCAGCTGTACTTCCGGGGTCACCCGGCCGATTACGACGGGTGGGCCGCGGCCGGCAACGACTGCCGGGAGTACGACGCGGTCCACGAGCGGTTCGAACGTATCGAGAACGGTCCCGGCGAGCCCTACGGAACCGGCGGGTCACAGCACGTCGCCGAGCAGGGCGACCCCCACCCGCTCACCGAGGCGTTCGTCGACGCCGCAGTCGAGACGGGGATCCAGCGGGACGGAAAGCGCCACAGCGCCGCGGACGCGTTCCTGAAACCCGTCCTCGACCGGTCGACTCTGACCGCCGAGACGGGGGCCCGGGTCCGTCGGGTCACGTTCGACGGTGACCGGGCGACCGGCGTGGTCTACGAGCGAAACGGCGAGACCGGTCGGGTGACCGCGGACGGAGTGATACTGTCGGCGGGCGCGATCAACTCGCCGCGCCTGCTCATGCTCTCGGGGATCGGCCCTGCCGACCACCTCTATCAGCAGGGTATCGACGTCCGTGTCGACCTGCCGGGCGTCGGGCACAACCTGCAGGACCACCCGATCGTCTACACCTCCTATGAGACCTCCCACGACACGTACGGCGGTGCCGACACGCTGGTGAACCTGCTGAAATACCTCGTCTTCAAGCGCGGACCGCTGACCTCGAACGGGTCGGAGGCGGCGGCGTTCTGGCGGTCGTCGACGACCGCTTGCGGGTCCACGGCGTCGAGAACCTCAGAGTCGTCGACGCCTCGGTCATGCCGACGATCACCCGGACGAACACCCACGCGCCGACCATGGTGGTCGCCGAACGCGCCGCCGAGTTCATCACGAACGCGGCCTGACTGGCGACGGCGGTCACCCCGCCACGCTCACCGGAACTCGGCGGCCCAGTCGGCGGTGTCGACGCCGCTCCGGATGCGCCACTCCAGCAGTCGGTCGAGCAACTCCCGCTTTTTTTCCCGGGCGTCGGGGTCGTCCCACAGGTTCTCCGCCTCGTCGGGGTCGGCGTTCAGGTCGAACAGCTGGCCCTCGTCGTAGTCGACGAAGTGGACGAGTTTCCAGCCGTCGGTGCGGACCATGGTCATGAACTCGGTCTCCCGCAAAATGCCGTCCCGTCGGTGCTCGGCGTAGACTGTCTCGCGGCCGGACCAGTCGTCGTCGCCCTCCAGCGCGGGGACGAGCGACTCCGCTTCGAGCGGGTCGTCGACCTCGACGCCCGCCAGCTCCAGCACTGTCGGGCCGAGGTCGAACAGCGAGACCAGGTCGTCGACCTGGCGGGCGTCGAAGCGGCCGGGCGACCAGACGATGGCGGGGACGTTCGTGACCTCCTCGTACATCGTCCACTTCTGGACGTGGCCGTGGTCGCCGAGCATCTCCCCGTGGTCGGAGGCGAACACGACGACGGTGTCGTCGTAGCCGTTCCGTTCGAGCGCGTCGAGGATCTCGCCGACCTGCTCGTCGATCATCGCCACGTTCGCGTCGTAGTAGGCGCGCTGGCGGTGGAACTGCTCGTCGGTCGCGTCCGCATCGAACGCGACCGAATCGTGGTCGACCGCCTCGTTGTGCTCGCGCAACGCCTGCAGCGGCGGGGGCTGGCTCTCCAGGTCGGCCTCCGAGACGTCCGGCAGCGGCAGGTCCCGGTCCACGTACTCGGCGGCGAACTCGGGCGTGGGGTCGAACGGGGGGTGCGGTCCGGGGAACCCGACGGCGGCAAAGAGCGGCCGGTCGAGTTTCGGCATGCGGTCGAGCCAGTGGGTCGTGAACTGGCCGACGAACACGTCTGGGTGGGCCTCTTTCGGGAGTTCCCACTCGACTGCGCCCAGCCTGTCCTCGTAGTCGTCCCACTGGCGGTAGAACTCCCGCTGTTGTTTGTGCAGGCCCTCGGCCATCAGCGCGCGGTCCCAGGCGTCGAGGTAGTACTTCTCGCCGGGGAGGGGCGGTTCGCCACCCGGGACGGGCGCCATGTAGCGGTCCTTGTTCTCGACCTCGTAGCGCTCGTCGAACCCCGCCGGCGTGTCGTAGGGTGCGGTGTGCATCTTCCCGACGTTGAGCGTGTAGTAGCCCGCCGCCGAGAGGTCCTCGACCCACGAACGGGTCCAGCGGTCGCCGTTGCGGTAGATACCCGTCGTGTGGGGGTAGTAGCCCGTGAACAGCGACGCCCGCGAGGGGGCACAGGAGGGTGCGGTGACGTGACAGTCGGTGAACGCGACCCCCTCAGTGACGAGCCGGTCGAGGTTGGGGGTGTCCACGTGGGAGGCCCCGAGCGCGTGGATGGTGTCGAGGCGCTGCTGGTCGGTCGTGACGAAGACGATGTTCGGCGGCGCTTCGGGCATGAACAGTCACTCGACTCCCTGCCTGTTAGACGCACCGTTGCCGGCAGCCGGGACCGGTGGCTGTCCCGACCGTCGGGACTGGCGACCGCCCGGAAGTCGAGACAGGCGGCTGCCCGGCGGTCGGGACCGGGGACCGTCACGGGAACCGGAACGCGTGACAGTCCCGGAGTCAGGGGGCGGCCGCTACGGGCGGGGAAAACCGGAGAGAGAAGAACTCAGAAGGGGGCCTGTGGGCCTTCGTCGTCGTCGTCGTCGATGTCGCCGCCGCGGCTCTCGCCGGGCATCGAGGGGCCGGTGTCGGCACCCGCCATGCCCTCGCTGCCGCCCATGCCGCCGCCGGTCTGGGCGTGGACGGTCTCGATCTCGGGGATCTCCTTGGTCATGCGGGTCTTGATGGCCTGGATGGTCATCGGCGAGATGCCACAGCCCGAGCAGGCGCCGCCGAGCTGGATGGTGACCTCGCCGTTCTCGCGGTCGATCTCTGTGATCGCGGCGCTGCCGCCGTGCATCTGGATCTGGGGGAAGTTCCGACGCAGGAAGTTCGAGATGCGCTCCTGCAGGTCGTCCCCGCCCTCGGTTTCGGTGCTCATCGTACTCCCCGTTTGGCGGGCACCGGGTATAGACCTTTGGTCTCACACGTTTTTCCGGCGAGTGCTCCCCCGTCTCGTTCCGGGCGGAGAGCGGCGGCGAGGGCGTCACTCCCCCCAGTCGGGGTCGGCGCGGGGCGGCGAGAACACGTCGATGCCGTCGAGCGGTTCCTCGGTCGGGTTCTCCAGGCTGTGGGGCAGTTCGGCGTCGATAGCGTAGGAATCGCCGGGACTGGTGGGGTACTCCTCGCCGTCGATGACGAACACGCCCGACCCCGACATCACGTAGCCGACCTGTTCGTGGTGGTGGCTGTGTTCGGGCACGACCGCGCCGGGTTCGATGTGGAAGTGCTGGACGCTCATCTCGTCGCCGACAGCCAACTGTGTGAGGTGGACGCCCTCGACGGCCTCGACCGTCTCGCGCGCCGAGTGCTGGACGAACTCCATGTCCCCGGCTGACGGTCGGCGGGCACATAGGCGTGGGTGGTCGTGGCAGGTCCGAACCCTGTCGCGCCAATAATACTTGACCAATCGGCAACACGCTCGGTAACTCGTTCGTGTCCGGGTGTATATCCGTCCGCGTGAGCGATCTGCTGAACTCGTACTCCAGGGTCTGTGTTCAGCGAGCCACTTCTGACAGCTGCCGGGTCGATTCCGAGTCCACATATCACAACGCTGGTCTGTCCCTAACAGCACCTCTCTCGGCCCGAGCGTTCATATTCGAGGGCGCGAAACCACGGGACGTGTACGCCGTCGTCGGCTGTGGCGAGTGCAGCATGCTCTGGGTCGTCGAGGGGCGGCCCGAGACCAGTCAGTGTCCCCGCTGTGGGAAACGCCGGCCCTACGCCAAGCGCCGGAAGTTCGTCACCACGGAGGACGAGGACCACGCACGGGAGGTGCGGGCGTCGATCCTCGCCAACCGGCAGGACCACGGCGACGCGTTCGCCGAACTCGACTCCTTCGCCGAGATGGAGGCGTACGTCGACGAGGTGGGTCCGGACGACGAGGAGTACCTGGAAGCCTCGGGGGTCGACGCCGACGACGTCGCCGAGGCGGGCGAGCGTGCCGGCGAGTCGCGCCACGGGGGGCAGAGCCGCCGGGAGACGGTCCTGTCCGCGCTGCGGGAGTTCGACGAACCCACGGAGGAAGACGTCGTCGCCTACGCGAGCGAGCGGGGGGTTCCCGCCGAATACACCCGGAAGGCGCTGCGCAAACTCGTCCGGGCGGGCGAGGCGACCGAAAGCCGGGGCGTCTACCGCCTGGTGTGAACCGGAATACGCCTGCCGGCGACGGACCCGGCGCCGTCCCCCTGTTTCGGGGCCGGCGTCGCCGACCGGGTCGTTCCGGCGGGCTCTGGACCGACCGCTCTGTGTGGACCCGGTGGATCCTGGGTCGCCCCGGCGACGGCACCCGGTCCGCACAGCCCGGGTCGTCGCGTTCAGAGCATGACCACGAGGGAGACGACGGGGACGACGACCGCGTAACACAGGCCGAAGACGAACAGGCGCGTCGGGACCACGCCCTCGGCGGCCGGCTGGTCGAGTGTCGCCCCGGAGAGCGCGTCGTGGTACTCCTCGGGGAGGTCCTCGCGGACAGTTCGCCGGGCGCGGACGCGGTCGAGGGGGTCGCGACCGGTGCAGCCGTGACGCCAGGCGACGGCGACCAGCGCGAGGCCCAGCGCGGGCGGGCCGGCGACCAGAAGCGCCAGCCCCCCGGCGGGCGTGAGGAGACCCCACCCTATCGCGAGCGCGACCAGCCGGATGGTGGCGGCCGGCGCGATCACGACCGACAGCGTCGCGTAGATGAACGTCCGGTCGGCGAATCGCCCCCTCACTACCGGGAGAGAGGGCAGGAGACACAAAACGGTTGTCGCTGTGTCGGGTGGTGCTACAGCCACCCGAGCGCCGCCGCGACGGAGGCGAGCGCGGCGAGCGTGGTGGCCGCTACCGTCCCAGTTCCTCGTGGGCGCTGGAGAGGTGTCGCGACGAGAGCGCGGAGAGCAGGGAGAGTTCGCCGGCGAGCGCGCCCGCCGCCACGACCTCGGCGAAGGCGTCGGCGTTTTCCCCCGGCGGGTCGCCTCCGCCGGCGACGCCCAGCAGTTCCAGGGCCTCGGACTGGGTCGCGAGACCCGTCCCGCCGCCGACGGTCCCCACCTGGAGGCTGGCGAGGCTGACGCTCGCGTAGAGTTCGTCCTCGCGGGCCTCGACGGTGGTGATGCAGTTCGACCCCTCGACGACGTGGGCCTCGTCCTGGCCGGTCGCGAGGAAGACGCCCGCGACGACGTTGGCGACCTGGGCGTTGAATCCCAGGCTCCCGGCCTTCGCGGAGCCGACGAGGTTCTTGCGGGTGTTGACCTCCGCGACCGCCTCTGGGGTGGTGTCGAGGCGGTCTTCGACGGTCTCGCGGGGGATAGTCACGTCGGCGGTGACGCTGTGGCCCCGCCCCTCGACGGCGTTGATCGCGGCGGGTTTCTTGTCGCTACAGAGGTTGCCCGACAGCGCCACCAGCGAGGCGGGCGTCTCCGCCTCGACGAGTTCGGCCGCCGCCCGGGTCGCGATGGTCGCCATGTTCATCCCGTTGGCGTCGCCCGTGTGGTAGGAAAAGCGCAGGAAGACGCTGTCGCCGACGACGTAGGGCGTGACCTCCTGGAGCCGGCCGAAACGGGTCGTCTCCTCGGCGGCCGCGGCGAGTCGGTCCTCGTTGTCCTGGACCCACTCGGCGACTGCCGCGCCCTCGGCGACGTCGTCGACGCTGAACACGGGCGCGCGGGTCATGCCGCGCTCGGTGACCCGGGCGGTGGCGCCCCCGGCGGCGCTGACGGTCGAACAGCCGCGGTTGACGCTGGCGACCAGCGCTCCCTCGGTGGTGGCGATGGGGAGGTAGAACTCGCCGTCGGCGGCCTCCCCGTGGACGGCGACGGGGCCGGCGACGCCGACCGGGACCTGGGTGGCGCCGACCATGTTCTCGATGTTGGCGTCGACGCTCTCCGCCGGAACGGCGTAATCGCCGGTCGCACCGAGGTCGACGCCGGTCTCGCGCTCGACGGCCAGCCGGCGGGCCCGCACAGCCGTCTCGGCGTCGGCGTGGTCGTCGAGCTCGTAGAGCCGGAGGTCGCCGTCGGCGACGCGCCCGGCGAGCGCCTCGGCGTCCGCGCCGCCGTCGGCGTCGGTTCCGGTCGCAGCCTCGCCCTCTGGGTCGTCGGTCATGCCCGGAGTCTCGGGAGCGACGCCCCTAACAGTTGCTGTCCGGCGGAACGCGAAAAACAGCGGGACCTTATACTGTCGGACACAAGTTCGTGAACGGGCGATCCGCTGTGCGGGGCTGACCCGTCACAAAAACCCCGAGACAGTCATCGAACGGAGGCATTGCTTGTGTCCGACAGTATTAGCCCTGGGTACGTTCCATCTCGTAGCTGAGCCGGTGGGGCATCAGCGCCAGCGCGCGGACGATGGCCGCCAGCGCGACGAAGATACCCAGCAGGATGTGGGCGATGCCCCCGAGTTTCAGCCACAGCAGCGTCGAGGGCCACTTGTGGATCTCGGCGAGGGCGGCGCTAGTCGCGGCGCTGCGCTCGGGGCCACCGCCGGCGAGACTCGTCTGCGTGTACGTGCTGAAGAACTCGTCCAGCAGCGGGTGGAACTGCGTCAGTTCGAGCACGAGCGCGCTCCCGGTCAGCAGGTAGCCGACGACGGCGAAGACGGCACCGACCTTCAGCATCGTCTTGATGGAGCTGACCGTCGATTCGATGTGCTCGGGCGATTCGCGCGTGAGGTCGACTGATCCGGTCGCCATACGCGTCTACCGACGGCGGGTAGTGTATTAACAGTAGGTTACACTTGCAAATCGAACGCCCATCACCGGTACTATTATATATCGGAACGCCGGCGGTCCGTCGGCCGCCACGGGCGACCCGAGGGGCCGTCGCGTTACCCGGAGTCGTCCCCCGTGAGCCGGTCGACGAGCGTGACGAGCCGGTCGGCCGACTCGCCGGTCAGCGCCTCGACGTCACCGAGGCGCTCCGGGCGTACACCCGTGGGGGTGCCTACGCCGGCTTCGACGAGGACCGCCTGGGGACCGTCGAAGCCGGGAAACACGCCGACCTCGTCGTGCTAGAACGGTCGCCGTGGGACGTCGACCCCGGCGACATCGGCGATATCGAAGTAGCACTGACGCTCGTGGACGGCGACGTCGTCTTCGACGGGCGCTGACGCCCGGGACGGGGACGGGGACCGGGACCGGGACCGGGGGTGTCAGCCGTCACTCGCCGTCGTCGACGAGGCGCCGGTAGAGGGCGCCGGCGCCGAGCGCCGTCAGCGTACCGACGACGCCGAAGCCGGGGCCGCTCCCGGTAGTCGTGTCGTCGTCCGGCGTGTCGGTGGCCATGCGGGCTGGCGTCGTGGTCGGCGCCGGGGTCGACCCGGGTGCGTCGGTGGAGGTCTGCTCGGTCGTCGGCGTCGGGGTCGGCTCGGGCGTGTCGGTCCCCTCGGAGTCGGTGACGGACGGCGCCGGGTCGCCGCCGAGTTTGACCAGCCACCCCCGGCTGCGCGGGTCGGCGTCTCGGGACCCGGCCTGGGTCGTCCCGACCAGCGCGACGCCGTCGTCGCTGGTAGCGAAGACGTCGACCGGATTGTTCACGGCGGCGGCGTCGAACGACTTGCTCCAGCGGCCCTGGGCGCCGTCGTCGAGTTCGGCGACCCAGCCGGTGGTCGACGTGCTGGTGACCGACTCCGCGAGCTGGCCGACGACGGTCAGCCCGTCGCTGGCCTCGACGACGCCGGTCAGCGACGTGACGGGCTGGGGGGCGAACAGGCGGCTCGTCCGCTCTGTTCCGTCGCCGTCGAGCAACAGGACCCACCCCCGGGAGGACTCCCCTCCCTCCGGCGCGACGCTGCCGGCGACGGCGTAGCCCTCGGCCGTTCCCGTCACCGCCTGGGGCAGGTTCGTCTGGAACGGGGCACCGTCGCGGGAGGCCGTGAACTCCCGCGTCCATGCGACCGAGAGGCCGGCGTCGAGCCCGACCGCCACCGCGCGGACTCGCGGTCTGTCGCTCGCACTCGTCGACCGCGTCTGGAGCTGGCCCACGCCGACCAGTCCGCCCTCGCCGTCCGGGGTCGCGTCGAGGAGGTTCGAGCGTTCGTTCCCGAACAGCCGGGTCCGCGACCGCTCGGTCCCGTCGACCGCGACGTCGAGGACGACGGCACTGACCGACGAGCCCGCGAGCCGGGCACCGCCGACGAAGTAGCCGTCGTCGGTGGGGACGAGCGACGACGAGAGGAACGTCCCGCTGGCCTCGCCGTCGGTCTCGACCTCGTACTCTTCCCACCAGACGGCCTCTCCATTGGGACCCGTCCTGACCAGTGACGCGACGCCCTCGTTGAGGCGTGCACCCAGGAGGGCGAAGCCGTCCCCGTCCGGCGCTTCGACGAGTTGCTGGAACTGGGGCTGGGCGTCGACGTCGGTGTTTTCGACGGACGTCTGCCACTGGCCGGCGCCGCTCGTCCCGTCGACGGCGAACAGCCAGCCGGTCGTCTCGGTCCCCTCCTCGCCGGTCGTCCCGAGCGCGACGTACTGACCGTCGTGCTCGAGCGCCCCGACGGCGCCGTTTATCCGGTTCGGAGCGTACGTCCGGTTCCACCTGACGGGGAGTTCGTCCGCGGACGCGGAAGGGGACGCGCGCACGGGGGCTGCGCCGGCCGTCCCGCCGAGTGCGACCCCGGCGACCCCCCCGACCGAAGCGAGCAGGCGGCGTCGCGTCGTCTCGTTCGCCATGCGGGCGCTTCGACCAGTCCCACTAAATGACCCCCGATCCCCGGCGCCCCGTCGGCACGGAAGGGCGGGTTTTACTGTCTCCGGGTCGAATCGACGACCATGAGTACGCCCACGAAGGTCACCCTCGGAACGGTCGGAACCGCCGCGGCTCTCGCTCTCGTTGCGGTGCTCGTTCTGCTGTCGTGACCTTCACCGACCGCGACCTCTCGCCCCCGCTCGCGACCGTCCGCGACGACCACGCCCCCGGCGCGCTCGTCCTCGACAGCGACCGGGACTTCGAGACGCTCCCCGGCGCCCGCGCCGAGGACCTGGGGTTGCTCGTCGACGCGCTCGACCCCGTCTCCTACCCGGCGTCGTGGCTGCCTCCCGACGCGCCGGAACTGCTGGTTCGCTACGCCAGCGAGGAGTTCACCGTCGGCGCACCGGGCGACGGCGGCGTCGCCTGGACCCGTCAGACCGACCCGCCGGTCGTCCTCGTCAAACCGCGACTGGCGGGTTCCCCCGATCCGTTCGTCGACTTCCTCGTCGCCGAGGCGCTGGTCCAGGTCGGGCTGGACCTGCCCGAGCAGTTCCTGGGCTTTTTCGAGGCGGGCTACCGGGACCTGGCGGCGACGGTCGCGGACCGCCTCGATCCGGTCGAGACCTACCAGCTCGCCGCCGCGCTCTACGACGCGTACCTCGGTCTCCACACCCGCGAGACGTTCGCCGCCTGGGAGGACGACCACCCCGCCCTCTTCGACGCCTGGGTCGACGCCGGCGACCGGCTCGAACCCCGGCTGTCCGCTCTACCGAGCGACCTGGCGACCGGCGACACGGCGTTCGGCGACGCCGCGGAACTGGCCTGTGCCGCCGTCAAACACGGGACCGAACCACCGACGCCCTTCGGCGCGCTCGACTCGCCCGCCTACCGCGAGTACGGCGCCGACTACGCCCTCCAGTGGGCCGAGAAGACCTTCGAGAAACTCGACTGATGGGGACTGCTGATACTGTCGGACACAAGTGAGGCCACCGTCGGTGGCTCGTTCGACCGGGAACGGGCGTTTCGCTGGCGTGTTCCCGACGAGCGTGTTCACGTACTTGTGTCCGACAGTATGACCGCACGAGTCGTCGCGCTGTCCCCGCTCGCCGCTCGCACTGTTCCCACCAGCCGATCCGGTGTCGCCACCCGCGAAGCACGCCCCCCGTTTCGGGTGGAAACCGACGGCGACCCGCGACTCGCGACGAACCGCAGTACTGCACTCGTGTGACGGGCGTCTGACGGGGCAGAGTGAAAGTGAACTCGACGGGAAAAACCGCAAGAGTGCGTCGGGTTTCGAGGTGAAATAGAGGGGTTCGCCGGGAGATCCGTCGAAAGAGCGGGTTTGACCCGAAACGAAGGGGTTAGCGATCTGGTGTCGAAACAGAGGTTCGCCCCGCGGACCGGCGGCGGGGCAGGACCCGCGGCTCACGGCACGCGCTACCGGTCACGGAAAACCAGCGCGGACTGGCGCTCGCCCGGTCAATCTCCGGCTGCCTGCTTGTCCACGCCTTCGAGGTCTTCGCCGCCGACCGACGACCGCAGGGCGTCCATGCCGTTGTCACGGTCGACGCCGAAGTTGTCCTGGTACAGCTCCTCGACGCGCTCGAACTCCGCCTCCGAGAGGGAAGGGGTCTCCGGCGCGGCGGCCCACTCGTCGATGTCGTCGGTCGTCCGGAACGTGGGCGTGACCGTCGCCACCTCGTCGTGGGCGAGCAGCCACTGGATGGCGGCCTGCCCCATCGTGCGTTCGCCGTCGCGCGCTCGCGGCTGATCGCCGCTCGCGCCGTTCGCGGACTCGCTTCGCTCGCCCGCGCGCTCCAGGAACCGCAGCGCCTCGACTTTCTCCCAGCCGGTCTCGTACCACTCGTCGGGCCGGTGGGCGCGGTGGTCACCTTTCCCGAGTTCGGTCTCGGGCGTGACCTGCTCGTTGAGCAGGCCCGAGGAGTGGGGGACTCGCGGGACGACGCTGGTGTCGGCGTCGAACTCGCGGATCTCCTCGATAGTGTGTCGTCCGGGCGTCTGCTCGAAGACGTTGAACACCAGCTGGACGGCGTCGAAGCCCGCCTCGACGGCGCGGGAGGCCTCCGCGAGCCAGCCGATGGAGGGACCCAGCGCCCAGCCGACCGAATCGACCCGCCCCGATTCCCGGAGCGCGTCGAGCGTGTCGAGGACGTCCCGGTCGACCTCGCCGACGTCGGCGTTGTGGAGCATCAGGTGGTCGACGTACTCCACGTCGAGCCGGTCGAGCGAGCGGTCCAGTGCGGTCTCGACCCACTCGGGGTCGACGCGCTTGGGGAGTTCGCCGTGGCCGGCCTGGGGGTTGTTGTAGAAGTCGTAGCCGACCTTCGTACTGATGGTGACCTCGTCGCGGTACTCGCCCAGGGCCTCGCCGACGAGTTCCTCGGAGTCGCCGTGGCCGTAGACGTCGCCGGTGTCGAAGAAGGTGACCCCGCGGTCGACGGCGTGGTGCAGCATCTCGATGGCCTGCTCGCGGGTGCGGTCGCCCCACCAGTCGGTGCCGACGACCCACGCGCCGAACCCGACTTCGCTGACTTCGACGCCCGAGGACCCGAGTTCGCGATGGTTCATGTCCGATCGTTCGGCGCCGTCACACTTAGCCGGTACGGTTGCGCCGGCCGACTTCTCCCCACTGGGGGAGGGGTGGCGGCGCGGCGCTATCGCAGGTCGGGGACGGCGACGGAGTCGCGGACCCGCAGTTCGCCCTCGCGCCAGCGGACCCAGCCCGCCAGCGCCCCCCACCCGGCGAGGAGCGCGACGAGCGCGAAGAGCCCCCCCTCGGGTCCGAACTCGCCGCCGGTCAGGAGCGGGGCGCCGGTCACCTCGACCGCGAGGACAGTGACGGGCGAGGTGATGCCGCTGACGGGAAAGCCAAAGACGGCGGAGACGGCGAAGTTCCAGGCGACGTGGAAGCCGACGGCGACCCCGACCCGTCCGGTCAGCAGGTGGCTGGCGGCGAAGAAGCCGCCGAACAGCGTGATGTTGCCCAGCGCGAGCGCGGTCGCAGAGGGGTTGGCGGCGTGGACGACGCCGAACCCGAGACTCGTGAGCGCGACGGCGCCGGCAAGCGCCGCCCGCCGGGAGGTCCCGAGGAGGCCGTCGAGCCCCTCTGCGAGGTTCACCAGGAGGTATCCCCGGAAGAGTAACTCCTCGAACGTGCCGACGCCGACGAAAAAGACGAGCGTGCACGCGAGCGCGAGTGGGAAGGCGACGCCGGACCCGACGGAGAGGAACGGGTCGGTGCGGGTGACGACACTGCCCGTGACGCGGGCGGCCCCCGTCGCGACCTCGACCGCGAGCACGAGCCCGGGCAGGACCAGTCCCAGCGCGAGACCGAAGGCACAGTCGGCCCACCACTCGCGCGAGTTCGCGAGGCCCAGGTCCCGGAGCCGGCGGCGGTCGACGGAGTGTGTGGCGACGACGAGCGCGCCCGAGGAGGCGACGTAGGGGGCGAGGGCGGCGGTGGTGGTGAACAGGGCTGTGGGCGTCGCCGGCGCGGTGTCGGGGGCCAGCGCCGCGAGCGCGGACGTCCCCAGCAGCGTCGCGACGCTGGCGGCGAGCAGCAAGACGAGGGCGACGCAGAGGCGCCAGAACGCCCGGGGGCGGCCCTCGTCGTCGTTCCAGAAGACCGCGCGGACGGAACGGCCGCTCATCGTCGACCCGTCGGCCGGCGTCGGGGTAACTCCTTCGCCGCGGCGCCGTCGGGAGCGAAGCGAGCGGGCGACGGACGGGCGAACCTGTTCGCGTCCGGTTCGGTCGGTGTCGGTCGGTTACCATCCGGTAAGGAAACCCCTATTGGCGGGGCGGTCGTTCGGGGGGGTATGACGAAGCGCCACGTCTCTCTGCCGCCCGGCGGGGAGGAGGGCATCCACGCGTTCATCGAGGACGTCGACGGGCGACTGTCGGGGGAGGAAGACATCTGTGACGTCGTCGAGGACGTCCTGGTCGACCTGATGGGCGACCGGGAGGCCTACGAGCGCTGGCAGGCCGGCGAGTCGGTCTCGCCGACCGAGCGCGTCCGCCTCCAGGGCTATGACCCCTGTAACGTCACCCTCGAGAGCGAGTACTACGCCGAGGTGGCCGCCATGGACGAGGGGGAGTTCGAGCGCACGAAGTACCTCCAGTGGCTCTGGCGCCAGTTCGACGCGACGCCGCTGGCGGACAACGTCGATTTCGCGCTGCGCTTCCGTCGGATGCTCGCCGACCACCTCTTCGCCGAGGTCGGCGAGAACTGTCGGTTCTTCAAGGGTATCACCTTCACCTACGGGCACAACATCTCGTTCGGCGACAACTGCGTCGTCCACGACGACGTCCACCTGGACGACCGGGGCATCCTGACCATCGGCGACCGCGTCTCGATCTCCGACGACGCCCACGTCTACAGCCACGACCACGACGTCGTCGACCAGACCCACGTCGACAACTACCACACGATACTCGAAGACGACGTCCGGGTCACCTACGACTCGATGGTCCGAGCGGGGGTTCGGCTGGGCGAGAACTCGGTACTCGCCGCCAAGTCCATCGCCCAGCGGGACGTCCCCGCCCACCACATCGCGGCCGGCACCCCCGCAAAGAGCATCGCCGTCAAAGAGGGGTGGGAGTCCGTCGCCGACCCCGTCGAGGACGCCAACGTCGACCGGCGTGCCGAGCGCCAGGTCGAGTACGACCTCCCCGATTCGCTGGACGTCTTCGACGAGTTCCAGCGGGACCTCGAACCGCCGGATAGCGAGACCGACCGGTAGGGAGCCATCGAAAGCGGCGAGCGGTGACGATAGGAGCCACGAGCCACGGCGAGACGTGGACGGGGTGACCAGTCCGGAACATCCAAGTGCCGTGCCAACGTATCCCACAGCATGGAAGCCTGGGCCTGGATCCTGGTGTACCTGGTCGGGTTCACCCTCTTCCAGCTGTTGCTCTTCCGGTACTTCTCGGACGGGCAGGCGTTCGACGGCGTCTCCGTCGGGTCGGGGGAGACAGCGGGCGTCCAGTCGCTCGACCGGAGCCAGGTGACCGGTGACGCCCCGCAACGCGCCGACGCCGACCCGGACGCCGACGAGGGCGTCCGCTGTCCCCACTGTGGCGCCCACAACGAGGACGAGCCCACCTACACCTACTGCAGTCACTGCCTCACCCAGTTGCACTGACGGGTGTTCGCCACGTCTGCGAGCGACCGTTACTCGCAGACACACAAACTCCAGACGCGATCCGGATAGCAGATACGGCAACTCTCGGCACGCCGTACTGAACTGCCGACAAACCGCCCGACGTGCAGGTATGTCCCGCGAGTCGTCCGATAGCGAAAGGCTATCTCAAAACCATCACTGATAATCGGACGGGAAGGCACAAGTAACAGCTCAGCCAGACTCGGGATATGGAAGGATGGGTCTTCGCTGTCGCGTTGCTGTTTGCGGTCCTGGCGTTCGAGCTGGCCGCGTTCCGGTACTTCTCTGACGTGTCGCTCGGGGCGCGGCTCGAATCGAACGACCCGTCGGCGACCCCCCCGACAGAGGCCGCGCTGGAGGGCGGGGGCACCGCCACCGAGGCTGACCACGACGCCCATGAGTGTCACAACTGCGGGACGGTCAACGAAGACGTCGCCACGTTCCACTACTGTCAGCACTGTCTCACGCGGATCAACTGATACTGTCGGACACAAGTGAGGCCATCGTCGGTGGCTCGTTCGACCGGGAACGGGCGTTTCGCTGGCGTGTTCCCGACGA
>JAZKRZ010000013.1:0-30327 GCA_036626395.1 Haloarculaceae archaeon | reverse complement strand
TCCGCGCCGAGCGCAGCGAGGCGCGGTTCACTGAACCCGAGCGAAGCGAGGGTTCAGCCTTTTTCACCCATGTTTTTGGTCGGGGGGTGCCCGCAGCGAGCGGAGCGAGCGAGGACACCCCCCGGCGAAAAAGATGGACGGACGCGTTCCGGAGGGTTAAACTGGCGCGGGTGCCGAATTCATAGCAAATGTCACCTGCAGACGACGCCGGGGGTTCCGGCGTCGCGGTCCCCGACAGCGGGACCACCGTCTACGACCTCGCCGAGACCTGCGATTTCGACCACGTAGAGACCGGCGAATACTACCTCGGCACCGTCAACGGCGTCGTCAAGTACGGCGTCTTCGTCGACGTCTCCGACGAGGTGTCGGGGCTCGTCCACAGTTCGAACCTCCGCGGCAGCTACGAGGTCGGCGACGAACTCGTCGTCGAACTCGACGAGGTACGGGAAAACGGCGACGTCGCCTTCGCCGAGGTCGAACTCGACGAGTACACCGTCGAACGCGTCGAGCCCGCGAGCAACGACGTCGCGGACCTGGGCGACCTGATCGGGGAGTCGGTCACCCTCACCGGCGCGGTCGTCCAGATCAAACAGACCGGCGGCCCCACAGTCTTCCAGGTCCGGGACGCGACGGGTATCGCCCCCTGTACGGCCTTCGCCGAGGCGGGCGTCCGCGCCTACCCCGAGGTCGACGTCGACGACGTCGTCCGGGTCGAAGGGCGCGCCGAGACCCGTGACGACGCCGTTCAGGTCGAAGTCGACGGCCTCGTCCGCCTCGACGACGAGGACGCCGCGGCGGTCCGCGAGGAACAGTCCGCGGCGCTCGACGAAGTCGCCGCGCCCCACGACGTCGACCCGCTGGTCGAGTGGGACGGGCTGGAGAAGCTGTGGGACGACCTCGAAGCAGTCGCGACCCGGCTCCGGCGGACGGTGCTGGAGGGACGCCCCATCCGGATGCGCCACCACGCCGACGGCGACGGCATCTGTGCGAGCGTCCCGCTACAGGTCGCCCTGGAGCGGTTCGTCCGCGAGACCTACGAGGACCCCGAGGCGCCCCAGCACCTCCTCAAGCGCCTGCCGAGCAAGGCGCCCTACTACGAGATGGAAGACGTCACGCGCGACCTGAACTTCGCGCTCGCGGACCGCGACCGCCACGGGCAGAAACTCCCCCTCCTGTTGATGCTCGACAACGGGTCGACCGAGGAGGACACGCCCGCCTACCGCAACCTCGCCCACTACGACATCCCCATCGTCGTCGTCGACCACCACCACCCCGACCCTGGCGCCGTCGAGGAGCTGGTCGACGAGCACGTCAATCCCTACCTCCACGGCGAGGACTACCGCATCACGACGGGGATGCTCTGTGTCGAACTCGCGCGGATGATCGACCCCGACCTCACCGGGGACGTGCGACACGTGCCCGCGGTGGCGGGCCTGTCGGACCGCTCGGAGGCCGACGCGATGGCGGACTACCTCGACCTCGCCGCCGAGGAGGGCTACGACGAGGGCGAGTTGCGCGACATCGGCGAGGCACTGGACTACGCGACGTTCTGGCTGCGCTACGACGACGGCGGCCAGCTCGTCACCGACGCGCTGAACGTCGACTGCGACGACGCCGAACGCCACCGCGAACTCGTCGATTTCCTTTCCGAACGGGCCGAGCGTGACGTAAAGCGGCAACTCGACGTCGCGATGGACCACGTCGAACACGAGCGCCTGGACAACGGCGCCCACCTCTACCGCATCGACGTCGAGAACTACGCCCACCGCTTCACCTACCCCGCGCCCGGCAAGACGACCGGCGAGATCCACGACCGGAAGGTCGCCGAGACGGCCGGCGACCCCGTCATCACCATCGGTTACGGTCCCGACTTCGCCGTCCTGCGCTCGGACGGCGTCCGCCTGGACATCCCCGAGATGGTCGAGGAACTCAAAGCCGAGGTCGACGGCGGGGGCGTCAGCGGCGGCGGCCACCTCGTCGTCGGCTCGATCAAGTTCGTCAGCGGCATGCGCATCAGCGTCATCGAGGCGCTCATCGACAAGATGGCCCGTGCCGAGATCGACGAGGAACTCGGCAGTTCCGCCCCGCTCGCCGAGGACTGACTCACTCCGGCCCGATACCCGTCGTCTCGCCGAACTCGACGCGCCGAACCACGAGAACCGCGAGCGTGGCCACACCAGCGACGGCCAGTAGCGACCCCAGCGGGAGCGACGACCCCGGACCGCCGCTCGCGCCGGCGGCCCAGTCAGCCTCGAAGACTCGCTCGAAGTAGCCCGCGGCGGCTCCGCTTTCGAGCAAGACGAGCACCTCGCGGTTCTCGACGACCGATTCGCGGTTCCAGTTGAGACTCCCGACCAGCACCTGGTCGCCGTCGACGACCACGCCTTTGGCGTGGATCTTCTCGTATCGTCCGGCGGGACTCGCGAGTTTCGCGCGGATAGGCAGGTCCTCGCTGTCGGCGCGCTCGCGCAGTCGCTCGACTATCCGCCGGTTCTCCTCGCGAACGTACCACGCGCTGCTCAACAGGACACGGACCTCGACGCCGCGCCGGGCGGCGTCGACCGTCGCCCGCAGGAACCGGTCGTCGGGGCCGTCGATGCGCAACTGGACCACGTCGACCGATTCCGTCGCACCGTCGAGCAGTCGCGTGACCGCCCGGCCGGCGTTGTCGGGCGCGACGATCAACTGTGTGCGGTCGACTGGCACCGTCGCCGGGTCGTGGCGCCGGGGGTAGCTCCCGTTTGCGACCCCGCGGGTCGCGAACGAGCGGCCGCGGCGGAACTGCTGCCAGTCGCGGGCACCGGTCCAGTTCGCGTCGGCGCGGAACGTGGCGGCCAGGCCCGCGACCACCGCGGTGTCGGAGACGCGAACGCCCCACCCCCGGCTGGCGTGGCCGCCGGTCCCCGCGGGTTTCCAGTTTTCGGTCAGGACGAGCGCACGGTCGTCGACGACGGCGTACTTGGCGTGGTGGAACGCGTAGGGGTCGCGGGGTCCGCCGAGCAACTCGACCGTGACACCGCTTTCGACCAGCGAGTCGAGCAGGCGCGCCTCGCGTCGGGAGAGGCCGTCGACCGGTTCGCCCTCGAGGAGGACACGCACCCGAACGCCGCGGGCTGCCGCCCGCTCGAGCGCCCGAGCGACCCGCCGCGAGGTGAACGTGTAACCCGCGAGCAGGACCCGGTCGTCGGCGTCGCGTATCGTCTCGACGGCCACGTCGGGTGCGTCGGGCAAGACGAACGCGGTTGCGTTCCCGCCCGCAGCGGTCACGAGGGACCGGTTCGTCCGGCCGACGGGCGTCCAGGTGACCGCCCCCCGTTCGTCGAACGTCCCGAGTTCACCTTCCGGGGCGTCGCGATAGCGCGCGGTCGCAACCGTCTCGTTGCCCCGGAAGACGCGCAGTCGCTCGCCGCCGTTGGCCAGCGCCGGTATCGACTCGACTGCCACCACGCGAGCGCCGGTCAGGTTCCGGACGACCCCCGGTGTTGCAGTCACCGCGACCCGGCCAGCAACGTCCGGGAGCGTCACCCGACTCTCGTCGTCCCCGAACCGGAACGTCGCGTTCGAGGGCGGAAGGGTGAGGAGGACGTATTCGCCGCGGTCGCCGTCCGCTATCGGGTTCGGATAGACCGCGAGGACGTCGGCACCGCTGGTATCGACCGGCGGACCCGAGCGGCGGGCCGCCACTGGTGTGGCGCGGTCGGCGGTCGAGACGACGGTAGCACCGGCCACCGACGGCGAGGTCGCGGCCGGCGTGTTCGCGAGCGCGGGGCCACAGACCGGGGCGAACGCGAACAGGAGAGCGAGCGCGACGCGTGAACGGGCGCGTGACACGGCACGGACTGGTCGCGTGTTCCGGGATAAAGGTGCGCACCGCGGGCCGCCCGACGGTGCCCCGGTATTATCAGACGGGAGAAATCGGGCCAAACAGTTACTTCGGTACGGGTCGACACTCCGGCAGATGGAGACGGAGCCAGACCCGATCACGGTTCTCTGTGTTGATGACGAGCCCGACGTCGTCGGCTTGGTGGCGACCTTTCTCGAGCGGCAGGACGACGACTTCACGGTAGCGACGGCCACGAGCGCGAGTGAGGGACTGGACCGGGTCGCGGACGGAGGGGTCGACTGCATCGTTGCCGATTACGACATGCCCGGGCGGGACGGCATCGAGTTCCTCGAAGCCGTCCGCGAGACGCACGGTGACCTCCCGTTCGTCCTCTTCACCGGGAAGGGGAGCGAGGAGATAGCGAGCGAAGCGATATCGGTCGGCGCGACCGACTACCTCCGGAAGGGGACCGGCACCGAACGGTACGAACTGCTCGCGAACCGGGTCCGGAACGCGGTCGAGCGGTACCGCGCCGACCAGCGCGCCGCCGAACTCGACCGGATCCGGACGCTGGCGAGCGACGTCAACCAGGCGCTGGTTCGCGCGGACACCCGCAGCGAAGCCGAGACCAGGGTCTGTGAGATCCTCAGCGAGTCCGACCCGTACCTGTTCGCGTGGATCGGCGGAGTCGACCCGGCGACTGACCGGATCGAACCGCGGGCGTCAGCGGGCGTCGGTGAGGGGTATCTGTCCGACATCGTCGTCACGGCCGACGAGAGCGCGACCGGCCACGGTCCGGGCGGGACGGCGTTCCGTGAGGGGCGCGTCGTCGTCGCACAGGACATCCAGGAGGACCCCGACTTCGAACCCTGGCGGGAAGCGGCGGACGAGCGGGGGTTCCGCGGGGTCGCGGCGGTCCCGCTGGAACACGAGGGGGACCGCTACGGCGTGCTCGCCGTCTACGCCGACCGGCCGGGCGCGTTCGACACCGAGGAGCGTGACCTGCTCGCGGAACTCGGCGATAATATCGGCCACACGATCCACTCGGTCGACGTCGAGGAGCGGTTGCGCGAGGAACGTGACAGACGACGGGTCCTCTTCGAGAACGCCCCCGGACCGGTCGTCGCGGGCGAAATCACCGGCGACGGGTCGCAGTTTCGCATCACCGACGCCAACGACGCCTTCGAGACAGTGTTCGGCTACGACACCAGCGACGCCTTCGAGACAGTGTTCAGCTACGACGCCGACTCGGTCGTGGGCGAGGGCGTCGCCGACGTCGTCGTCCCGGAGTCCGGACGCGAGCGACACGAGACCGTCAAAGAGCGGACGGCCGTCGGGAAGTCGACGGTCGCCGAGGTCGAGCGACTCACGGCGACGGGCCCGCGGAAGTTCCTCGTGCAGGTCATCCCGTACGGGACCGACGGGGAGCAGATCGACGGCTTCTATCGGTGGTATACCGACATCACCGAGCGCGAACGGCGAAAACGGGCGGTCGAGCGACTCCACGAGACGTCGCGAGCGCTGACGAGTGCCGAGACGCGCGAGGCGGCCGCCGAAATCGTCGTCGACGCCGCCCGCGACGTCCTCGACTTGCCGGTGAACGCGGTCCAGCTCCACGACGAGGATGCCGGGGGACTCGTGCCGGTCGCGTGGACCGCCGAGGTCGAGGACGTGATCGGAGACCCGCCGACGCTCCCCCGGGGGGACAGCCTCGCGTGGAAGGTCTTCGAGACGGGCGAGCCACAGACGTTCGGCGATGTCTCGACAGTCGAGGGACGCTACAACCCGGAGACCCGGATCAGGAGCGACCTCATCATGCCGCTCGGCGACCACGGCGTGCTGGTGGTCGGGTCGACCGAGGCCGACGCGTTCGACGACACGGACGTCTCGCTCGCACGGACGCTCGCTGCACACGCGCGTGCGGCACTCGACCGCATCGACCGCGAGCGGAAACTCACGGCGCTCCACGACGTCGCCACCGACCTCGAGCAGGGCGACTCGGTCGAGCACATCTGCGAACAGACCGTGCAGGCGAGCGAGCGGATCCTCGAGTTCGACCTGAGTATCATCGACATCGAGAACGATGGCTATCTCGAGAAGGCCGCAGTCTCCGAGGATATTCCGTCAGAGGCCACGACGCGCATGTCGGTCGACCGGGGAGTCGCCGGGAAGACCTACCGTAGCGGGGAGTCGATACTGGTCGAGGACCTGGACGAGTGTGACGCGGCCGAGCCACAGGGGCCGTACCGGTCGGCGATCAGTGTCCCGGTCGGCGACCACGGCGTGTTCCAGGCGGTCGGGACGGAACCCGGCGCGTTCGACGAGACGGACCTCGAACTGACCGGACTCCTGGTCAGTCACGCCGAGAACGCGCTCGACCGACTCGACCACGAACGCGAACTCGAACGACAAAACGAGCGACTCCAAGAGTTCGCGAGCATCGTCAGTCACGACCTCCGGAACCCGCTGAACGTCGCGATCGGGCGGCTCGAACTCGTCCGCGAGGAGTGTGACCACGAGCAACTCGACGACGTCGCGCAGGCCCACGAGCGGATGGAGTCGCTGATCGACGACCTGCTGGCGCTCGCCCGGACGGGCGGAGCCTCGACCGACCCCCGGGACGTCGCGCTCGCCGACGCAGTCCGGCGCTGCTGGGACAACGTCGAGACCGGCGAAGCGACCGTCGTGGTGGAGACCGAACGGACGGTCCGCGCCGACCCCGGGCAACTGCGGCGCCTCTTCGAGAACCTGTTCCGGAACGCGGTCGAGCACGGCTCGACCGGCCCCGACTCGCAGGCTCGCCAGGACAGTGGAGGAGCAGGCTCTTCCGAGCCCTCCGTCGCTGGCGGGCCGGACGAGGCCGTCGAGCATGACTCGACGTTCCGTCGGTCGTCTCCGACTGACGAGGGCCCCCCCGAGCACCGCGATTCGCGCGTAACGATCACCGTCGGCGACACCGACGACGGCTTCTACGTCGCCGACGACGGTCAGGGTATCCCCCCCGACGAGCGCGACCGGGTGTTCGAACCGGGCTACTCCACGGTCGACGGTGGCACGGGTTTCGGGCTGAAAATCGTCGAGCGGACCGCCGCGGCTCACGGCTGGACGGTCGACGTGACGGAAAGCGAGTCCGGCGGCGCACGCTTCGAGTTCGTCACCGACACGAGCGCCGTCGACGCCGGGTGAGACGCGTTCAGACCGCCTTCTCGGCTTCGGCCTGGACGATGTAGGCCCTGTCGTCCGTGTAGTCGGCGAGGACCTCGTGTGCGCGCTCTGTCCCGATCTGGTTGAGCGCCCACGCGGCGCTGGCGCGGACTTCGTCTGCGCCGTCGTCTTCGAGGACGTCCGCGAGGGGGTCGATGGCGCGGGTATCGCCCAGCAGGCCGAGCGCCCGCGCGGCGGCGCTGCGGACCTCGTAGTTGTCCGCGGCGAGGCGGTCCGCGACGGGCTGGACGGAGTCCTCGCTGCCGATCTCGCCCAGCGCGCGGAGCGTGACCTTCTGGAGTGCGGGGTCGCCGTCGCCCTCGATGAACTCGTGGAGCGTCTCACACGCGCGGTCGTCGCCGATCTTCCCGAGGATCTGGACGGGTTTCTTGTTGCGCTTCTGGGCGCGCTGGTGCATCGCGTCGAAGGCCTCCTCGGGGGCCATCCGGACCAGCGTGTCGAGGATGTTCTGCTCCATGAAATCGGAGTCGAACGTCTCCAGCCCCAGCAGGACCGGCCCGGGTTCACCCATCTTCTCGTAGACCTTGACCGCGTTCCACTCCGGGGGGAAGTCCTTGCGGTTCTCGGATTCGAGGACGTCGTAGAAGCCCTGGGCGTCCAGTTGCTCGCGCACGGTGAGGTCGTCCCACTCCTCGGCGGCCTCGACGGCGTCGGCGAGCGTCTCGGCCGCGTCGAGCAGTCCCTCGATCGTCTCGGTGTCCTCGTCGGGGTCGAGCCCCGCGCCGTCGATGGCCGCGGTTACCTCGTCGAGCACGGCGGCGAGGTCGTCGGGGTCCTCGCTCTCGGCGGCGAACGAGTCGTCGAGGTGGTCGGCGGCCGTCCCGAGGAACGCCTCGACGGCGTCGACGACGTCCGGGTGGCCGTCGTCCGTCCAGCGGGTGTCCGCGACCGTCGAACTCGTTTCCCCGACCGAGTCCGTGACGTCCTCGGCGTAGGGCCCGCGCTGGTCTTCGAGCCGGTCCCCCAGGTCCGAGAGCCGGTCTTCGAGTTCCGCCCGGGGGTCTTCCGCGTCCTCGTCGTCCTCGTCGGGTTCGGGCAGGTCCGCGGCCTCGATGTCCTCGGCGAGGGCGTCGAGGTCGGCTTCGACCTCGTCGAGGTCGGCCTCGGTCTCGGCCTCGTCGAGGTCGGCCTCGGCTTGGTCCAGGCGCTCGTCCAGCGTGTCGGCCGACAGCGCCGTCTCTCCGGGTTCATCCCCGCCGTCGGCGTCGCCCGCCTCGGCGTCGTCGTCCCCGTTGCTCATACCCGAGTGTGCGATTCTGTGGGGCAAAGGCGTTTTCATTCCGCGGCCGACCCGTGCCGGGGTACGCCAGCGGCCCGGACGCGGGCAGGCGAGCGACGCGCGCGGGACTGGGGTCGGCGGGCTGTCACCGCGTTCCACCCTCGCGGGACGGCCCCGGTCAGTCCCCGTCGGTGGCGTTTTCCGGTCGCCGGGGAGACTCAGCCTCGATGACCGCGGCCAGGTCCCGGAGCGGCTGGCTGTCCAGTTCGTCGGCGAGCCCGACGACGATGTCGTCGAGCGTCACGATACCGACCAGGTCTCCGTCGTCGACGACCGGCACCCGCCGCACGCTCTCCTCGCGCATCCGTGCAGTCAGTTCGGGGACGCTCACGTCGGGCTCGACCGAGAACATCGACATCGACAGGATCTCGTTCACCGGCGTCCGCTCGAGCGAATCGGCGAAGTTCTGTCCGTAGACCGCGAGGTCCCGGTCAGTGACGATCCCGAACGGCTCGCCGTCGGGATTGACCACCACCGCGCTGCCGACCCCCTCGGTCCGGAACACCTCGGCGACGTCGAGGATACTGTCTTCGAGCGAGACTGTCACGACGTCCTCCTGGACGAGGTCCGCGAGTTCCATGGTCGGATCTCGTGGACGAGCAGTTAAATACTGGACGGCCGCGGCAGGTGACCGAACGGGGTCCGCCACGGGTCTCCGGACGACGCCGGACCGAGCGACATTTAGCGACTGCGTCCCAACCGCCGCCATGGACCGCCGAGCCTTCCTGGCGACGAGCGTGGGCGCCGTCGCGACCGCGCTCGCGGGGTGTACCGCGGGCGGCAGCAGCGGGTCGGGCGACTACGACGTCGGCATGTCCACGATGGACTTCCTTCCGGCCTCGCTCACCGTCGAGGTCGGCGAGACCGTCGTCTGGCGGAACACGAGCAAGCAGGGCCACACCGTCACCGCCTACGAGGGGGCCATTCCCGAGGGGGCGGAGTACTTCGCGACCGGGGGGTTCGACTCCCAGTCGGCCGCCGAAGACGGCTGGACGGGCGGCCTCGAAGGACGGCTCTCGTCGGGCCAGACGTTCGAACACACCTTCGAGGTGCCCGGCGACTACGGTTACTACTGCATCCCCCACGAACCGTCGGGGATGGTCGGCACCGTGACGGTCACGGAATAGACCGCAAACGAGTGAAAACGACCGGCGTCAGTCGGCCGCTTCGACGTCTTCCTCGTCGACGTCGACGGCGGCTTCCTCTTCGGCGGCGACTTCCTCGGGCCGGGCTTCGAGCGTCGCCTTCTGGATCTCGACGCGGCGAAGCGGGTAGATGGTCTTCGCCTCGTTGTAGATGGCCGAGGAGAGCCGGCCCTCGACGACGCTGTCGACCAGGTCGGCGTAGCTCCGCTCGCGCGCGGACTCTTCGACGAGGTCGATCATCGTCCGCCGGATGGCCTTCTCCTGGCTCTCGTCGGCGCTCTTGGTCGTGAGCGCGACGGGCTGGACCTGCACGCGGTAGTCGTCCTCGGTGAGGACGGTGATGTGGGCCTCGACCTTCGAGGACCCGCGGCGGACGAGCGAGCGCAGGTAGTCCCGCGTCAGCTCGTGTTTGACGAACTCCGTGTACGCCGAATCGGAGGCCACCTCGTCGACCTTGAAGGTGAGCTTGGTGTTGTTCTCGCTCGCGTCGTTGCGGATGTCGCCCAGCGTCGTCTCGATAGTGCGTCCGAGCACCTGCTCGGACTCCTCCGCGATGGTCTCACCCAGCTCCGCCCGGTCGAACTGCTCGGGCGCGATCAGGGTGTACCACTGCTTCTGTTCTCTGCGTCGTGAAACTGATCTGTCACTCATGATGTTGGTGTGTCGCGTGTGTCGGTCGCGTCGCTGTGTCGCGCGTCGTCGGTCGTGAGCCGTGCTGCCACCGTCGCGTTGACGACGTAGTCGTCGAGCGTCGAAGCCAGGCCGCCGGTCGACTCGCGCGCGATCGTCGTGACCACGCGCGACCCCTCGGTCCGTGTCGCCATCTCGGCCGTGTTGTCCGGACTGAGCGCGGCGGCGACCCGTTCGGCCGTGGCCGCGTCCGCGTGGGCCGTCGTGACGGTCGCGCGGCGACGCGCCTCCGGCGAGCCAGCGGCGTCTCCGCCGGCGTACTCGTCGCTCATGCCAGGGCCTCCCTGACGGCGGCGACGAACGCGCTGGCCTCGGCGTCGAAGCGTGCGCGGCCCGTCGTCCCGGTCGCCTCGCCGGTGCCGTCCAGGCGGTCGGCGGCCGTCCGGGCCACCGAATCGAGGTCGCGGTCGTCGGCCACGAGCGCGGCGGTCCCGTCGACCACGGCCAGCGTGACCGGTTCGGGCGAGCGGTAGTCGTGGACGAGCCGTGCGACCGTCCCGACCGGCGCCGCGGAGTCCGGCGGGCGGGCGACGAACAGCCCGTCGTACCGGCCGGTGTCGGCCGCCCGGACCGCCTCGTGGGCACGCCGGGCGTGGACCCGCCAGGCGTCGAGCGCGTCGGCCGTGACGTCCTGGCCAAGCGCGAGCGCGATGCCGGTCCCGGGCCGTTCCCGGGCGACGGCGTCGAGGACGTCCCCGTAGCCGCCGACCGTCTCGACGGGGCCGCCCGCGAACGGGCGACAGACCCGTTCGACGGCCTCGCCACCGCGGGGCGGGACGTCGTCGTCGCCGACCGCCTCGATGGCGACCAGCGACGCGAGCCGTCGGCGGCCGTCCCCGTCGAGCGCCGCCGCGTCGGTCGGGAGGTCGTGGTCGGCGAGCAGGTTGCCAGCGGCCCCGGGGTCGCCCGACACCGGCAAGTGGACGAACGTCGAGCCCGCCAGCCCATCGGCGAGGTCCGGCGTCGGAATCGACAGGCCGGGCCGGCGCGCAAAGCCCGCGTCGGCCGCGTGCTCGGCGACGTCGCTGTCGGCGACGCGGCCGGCGGCGTGGACGCCAGCGAGCGCGAGCGCGAGGAGGTCACCGTCAGAGGTCGCCGGTTCGGCCGCGCCGGCGACCCCCAGGTCGCGGGCGACGGCGAAGGCCGTCTCGCTGGCCGGCCGCCCGGCGCCCGGGAGGTGGAGGTCGGCGGTCGCGTCGGCGCGGCCGACGGCGACCGTGCAGTCGGCTTCCGTCCCGCGGGCGGCGTCGGCCGCGAACGGCGTCAGGCTGACCTGGAACGGGCGAGAGAGCGCGGCGAGGGTGCGAGCGAGGACGGCGCTGGCCGCCAGCCCGTCGCCGGTCGCCGCGCCGACGAGGCGGACGAACCCGGCCTCGCGGACGCGCCCGGCGACGGCACTGGCGGTGGACTCGCCCGCGTCGCTGCGCCCGGGCCCGGTGGCTGACATCTACTCCAGCAGGTCGACGGCGACGTCGTAGCTGTAGGTGAACTCCTCGTCGAGCTCGTCGCCGCGGTAGTAGTCGACGAGACGGCGGATCTTCGCCTCCGTGTTCTGGAGCGCCCGCTTGTTCTGGTGGTCGCCCGGGTTCTCGTCCATGTGCTCGCGCAGGCGGACGGCCCGCTCCATCAGGTTGCGCAGGTCCTCGGGGGTCTCGGGCTCGGCGTCGTGCTCGTCGAGGATCTCGGTGACCTTCTTGCCCGTCGCGAGCGAGACGTCCGGGACGGGCGTCCCGTCGATGCCCTCGTCGCGGAGCTTCACGCCGATCTCGCTGGGGCTGTGGCCCGCATCTGCGAGTTCGACGACCCGCTCTTCGATGGCCTGTTCGTCGACGTCACTCCACTCCGGTGGTTCCGTTACCGCCGGCTTGTCCGAGTCGGACGAGCCGCGGCGGCGAGTGTGCATTCGTGCCATGTGTTGGTTGGAACGCTACGTACCGCTGTCCGCCCGGCGGCGGCGCCGCGATGCGCACGGTGGCGCGAACACGGCCGCAATCTCGGAGCCCCGCAATCGCGGGGCGAGTCAGATTTGCGGTCGTGCGTTCCCGTTTCAACCTTCATGCTCGTCTACTAAACGGTTTCCATCGGCGGTCGGCGGCCGTCCGGCGGCACCGCCGCGTGCCGCGGCCCCGCGTCGGGGACCGGGCGCCGTGAGCCGTGTCGGTCCGGGAACCTGATAGCCCCGGACCCGGTTCTCTTTACTGATAACAGCCGCATGCGGAGTTCTCTTCACTGATAAGGACCCGGGAGCGTTTTCTTTCCCTGTAAGCGTCCGGCATGTTTATTTGATTAAAATACTAACGGGGATTACGAATGCAGCGAGACGCCCGCGGCGTGAGTTCTGTGCTGGGTGTCGCGCTACTCTTCGGTATGGTTATCGTCGGGATGGTCGTCGTCGTGACGGCCGGGGCGGCGGCGCTGGACGAGACCCAGGACGGGCTGGACACGTCACGCGCCGAGAAGGCGCTGACGCAGTTCGACTCGCGGAGCGCGATGGTGGCGCTGGGCGGGACGAGCCACCAGGGGGTGGACCTGGCCGTCGGGAGTCGCGGAGGCTACCGCGTCGAACCCGAGGTCGGGTGGATGAACGTCACCGTCTACAACGCGACGGCCGACGACCACACCGAGGTGTTGAACGTGACGCTGGGCGCCGTCGTCTACGAGAACGGTGTCGAGGCGGTCGCATATCAGGGCGGCGGCGTCTGGAAGCGGACCGAGGCCGGGGTGACGATGCTGTCGCCGCCGGAGTTTCACTTCCGCGATGCGACGCTGACGCTGCCGGTCATCACTGTCGACGGGAGCGGGACCCTCGGGAGCAGCGCAGAGGTGACCGCCGCCGGGCCGACCGGAATCAGGTATCCGAACGCGAGCGCGGACAACAACTTCACGAACCCCATGGAGGACGGACACGTCAACGTGACCGTCCACAGCGAGTACTACGAGGCCTGGGGCGGGTACTTCGAACAGCGCACCGAGGGCAACGTCAGCTACGACCACGGCAGAGAGACGGCACGGGCGAAACTGGTCGTGCCGTTCAACGAGTCCTACGACAACGTCGTCGCGACGACGACGCAGGGCGGGATCACGGTCAACGGCAACGACCCCAAACCGGAACCTTACGAGACCGGCGTCAATTACCCGTCCGCCGACTCGCGGGTCGAGGACAAGATCAGTACCTGCGAGTCGGGCGGGTGTGACGAGACGACGCCGCTCAACGCGATAGCGTCCGGCGGCACGTATTACGCCGACTCGGATTTCAGCGGCGACATCGCGGTCACGAACCCCGGCGCCAACGTGACGATCGTAGTAAACGGCGACTTCGAGCCGAACTCGATAGCTATCACGGCCAGTGCCCCGCACAGGGTCGTGGTACTCGTCCGTGAGGACTTCAAGATCAACAGCGACCTCAATAGCCCCGGTGACGCGGGAGAACTGGCCGTTGTCCTCCACTCGGACGGCGAGTTCGACAACAACGGGAATAAAAAGTTCATTGGACTGATCTACGCACCGGGGTCTACCTGTGACATGAACGGCGGCGGACCGCCGTGGAAGAACAATCTTGAGGGCGGTATCATCTGTGACGAGATGGATATCAACGGGAACCCTAACAAGTTCGAGTATGACCCGGCCATCCAGAACCACACGCTGAGCCTCACCAACGATATCACCCCGATCACCTACCTCCACGTGACCGAGAACCCGGTCAACGTCACCAGCGGCTGATAGTGTTTATCACGAGCAGTTACCGGCCTGTCGGCTGGCCAACCGGCTGACGAGGGTTCTCCCGGCCGGTCTGGTGAAGTATCGGAGAAAAACTCGTAATAAACACGATGATACGGTCGTTCACAAGTACTTTCGACGCTGTCGAACGGACCGACGATCGACAGCGCGTCGAACGGTCGACCGGACGTCGTGTTCGTGGAATCGCTCGCGAGCGACCCTCTGTGACAGTCGGTCGGTACGGCGTACTGGGGACGGCCGGTCCACGTAGCGCGTTGAAGCGGTCCGGACGCGGGCGCTGCGGTCACGACCCATCGCTCACTCGACGCGTTTCGTCCGCTCGCCGTCTCACTTGGCGATCTCGATGGTTATCCGCGTCTCGGTCACGAACAGTCGTCTCGGGTCCTCGTCGACCGTGCAGTTGACCCAGTCGGGGCCGTTGGTCGTGCAACTCATCCCCGCGTTCTCGGAGAGGGTCCTGTTCCAGAGGGTCTGCCGGGGTGAACTCACGTTGAACGTGACGTCCTGGTACGTCCTTTTCGAGTCGGTGTCGGCCACGGGGACCCGCCGGGTGATCGCCTCGCCCCGCACCAGCACCGTCGAACTCTGGACGTACTGTCCACCGTCGGTCGCCGAGACGGTGGTCACGACCGGGAGGAGCGTCCGGTCCTCGCCGATGACCGGGTCGTACGGAACGATGACCGTCCCTCCCTGGGCGTCGACGCGGAAGACCGCCCCCATCACGTAGACGAGTTCCGTGTCGCCGTCGTCGTACACGATAGGGCGGGTCGTGAACACCCTGTCCTCCAGAAACGTCGGGGACCCGTTGTTTCTGATGATCACTTGGGTCTCCTCGCCGAGGGACACCGAGGCCCCCTCGAGGCTGATCTCGGTCGCGCGGCTCGGCGCACCCTGCTGGTGGATGTCCGCCATGTTGTCCGAGAGCACCTCCATCGCGCGCTCGGCGTTTCTGCTCTGTTCGGCGTCGCGAACGTCCTCCAGGGTCCCGAACCCCGCGACGGAGACCAGCCCCACGACCGACACGACCAGCGCGAACACCAGCACGAACCCGACGAGTTCGCTGACCGCCCGGTCGTCCGGGGACGGGCCCACTCGACCGCGACCGCGACCCCCGGTCGAGGAGCTCACGAGTGCACCTCCAGCTGGTCGGCGGTCGGGTCGTACACGATATCGACGCCGCCCCCGCTGACACTGCCGGTGGCCACCTCCGTCCCGGTCTCCAGTTTGATCGCGACGGCGACGTCGGGCCCGTGGGACGTGAGGTTGAGCCAGCGGCTCGACCCGGTGTCCGTCACCGACACGGTGTAGGTGACGCCGGCCACGCGGCTCGGCATCGTCCCGTTCATCACCAGGCGGTCGGTGTGGTTGCCCGCCTGGACGAGCCGGTCGGCGGCGACCAGCTTGTCCGTGATCTGTTCGCCGACGACGTTCAGTTCGGTCCTGACGACCTGCTCGCGCTGGCTGGTCACGAAGTCGGTGGCCACCGTGACGAGGCCCGTGACCACGAGCGCCGCCACGCTGAGCGCGAGCGCGTAGTCGAGCGTCGTCGACTGGCCCCGACTGGCGGGGGCTCCGCCCCATTGGTGGTGTGACCGGTCCCGCGGTGCGTTGCTCGCCCGACTGCGCCGGGGTGGCCTACGCATCTCTCTCACCCGGCGCGATCCGGACGTCCGTCTCGTAGACCAGTCCGTCGGTCTCGTAGACGATGTCGACCGTCATCGAGTAGAGGTGGTCGCGGGCGCGGGGGTCCGACCCGTAGTTGGCGGTGACGGGGGTGCCGTCGGCGATGAGCGAATACCGTCCCTTGACGTTCGACGCGTTCTCGTATCGCAGGTCGTACGTATCGGGTTTGTCTCCCCAGTTCAGCCCCGGACAACTCCCGTCGTCTATCGTCTGTTCGGTGACGTTCACCCAGAAGCCGCCTCCCGGTCCCGACGGCGAGAACGTACAGGAGCTGTAACTGCCCGAGTCGTTGATCCACACGGTCACGTCCCCGTCGACAGTCATGTTGAGCACCCACCTGTCCGACCCGTCTTCCGCGATGACACGGAACTCGGGATCGCCCGGAGTGGCGAGTTGGCTGGGGTCGCTGACGAAGACCGTGAACTGTCGGCTTTTGCTCACGTCGTTTGCGAGGTCCCAGTCGGGGTTGTTGTTGGCGTCCCTGAAGTCCCCGCCGTCGCCACCACTGATGTTCGTCCCCGCGGTCGTGTCGGCGCTGACGTTCACGATCCGGCCGTTGAGCGCCGCCTCGGGTGCCGTCTGGTTGTAGTAGTCCGCCATCGCGTCGGTGACGTTCCCGTCGAGTTCGCCGTTCGTCCCGTTGTTGACGTCGTGGGCGTAGTGGAACGCCTCGCGAGCGGCGTTCTCCGTCGCGCGCTGGTACGTCTGTGCGTTCGAGGCGTCGACCGACTCGCTGCGAGTGGCGAGGTTCTCGGTGAAGATGGCCGCATTCAGGACCAGCGCCAGCGCGACGAACGTGACCGCCAGCACGAACCCCGCGATCAGGATGAGCTGCCCGCGGTCGCGCGCGCCGGTCAGATGCGCCATACGACCACCTCCACGTGAATGACTTTGTAAACGCTCGAACCGGTCCTGTCCTCGGCGTAGAACGTGCTCGAGTCACTGACGTTCGTGCCGGTCGGTTGCTCCTCGTGGTCGTGGAGTTTGTCGTTCCGGTAGAGGGTGACCGGCCAGGACGCGCTGACCGCGTTGTCGCTGGGACGCCCCTGATAGACCAGTCGTTTCAAGCTGGGATCCTCGGACGCGTTGAACCGCAGGTAGACGTTGTAGGCGATACCGCCGCTGTCGAACGACCGGTTGAGCATCCCCCCGAACTCTGTCGGTGGCGGGTTCGTCTCGAAGTAGACGCTCTCGGTCCGGTCCGTCGAGTTCCAGAACCGGCCCTCCGAGTCGTTCCAGGACAGCAGGGTCCGCTTGAGCGCGCCGCTCTCGGCGGCCGCACCCAGGATCCCCCGTGCGGTCGCTTCCTGCTGGTTCTCGATGTGCTGGCTGGACGTGCTCGCGGACAGCGGCGTGACCGCCGTCAACTCGAGCGCGAAGACGATCGCCGACAGCAGGATCAGGGCTGCGACGACCCCCTCCAGCGTGTGGGCCTGTCCTCGTTCCCGCTTCCGTTCCCGCGCGGGCGTCCCGCCCTCGCGCCGGGGCGGAGTCACCACATCACCACCTCCACGGTCACGTCACGGTCGTCCAGTAGCGCGACCCGCGTGGCGCTGACCGTCTTCCCGCTGCTACCGGCCGGGTCGGGCCCGCCGGATAGCACGACATGACCACTGGCCGGCGTGCACGCGCTCCGTTCGACGAAGTCGCTCCCGTCGAAACAGAGAATATTGGATACACCATCGTCGTTCTGGTCGCCGCGGATCGTTACGTTGACTGGTTGCCAGTCGACGACCCCGACCCGGTCGGCGGTCGTGGTCCCGTCGAAGTCACAGTTCCCCGTGCTGGCGTTGAAAAACTCGACCGTACACTGCCTGTCCAGAACGTACGGAGCGTCGGGGTCGCCGAGCGTCCCCGTCGTGAGGTTCTCGGCGATACGGTTGGCCGCCGCCGTCTCGGCCTGCGTGGTGTCGCCGAACGGGGCCAGCATCCCCGGCACGAACGTGAACACGAACGCGAGCGTCAACAGGAAGATACTCATCCCGACTGCGAAATCGAGCGTCGTCTGCCCCCGCAGCGCCCCGGCCGGGCCGTCGCCTCGCGACGACTGTTCCCGCGTCGTCACTGACGCGCTTTCCCCGTCTCTCCGCTCCGCCGAGTGCCCGGTGATCATCGTTACCATTCTTGCCGTCCGGAACCCCGCTCGTACCCGCCACGCCGCGTTCGGACGGCGTCTTTGCGATAGCCATGTGTCTCCCGGTTATATTCGTTTGGGTCAGATATCGTCCGTGATACCGTGGGCCGGCGTCCGCCCTCGTTCCGCCGGTTCGATGGCTTTATCAGAACCGGTCGGCAACTCGGAGTTGCGGGCTCGTAGATCAGTGGTAGATCACTCCCTTGGCATGGGAGAGGCCCCGGGTTCAAATCCCGGCGAGTCCACTTCGATTCCTCTGTCGTGACCAGGGTTCACGACCGCAAGGTAGGAGCTCTGTCCCGGCCGGATTCGCCACTTCTGGGCTGAAGAACACTCCCTGGCAGAAGAGAGTTCATCAGAATTGCAGGCGCGGGTCACCGCTGTCTTGCGATTCTGGGAGGGAATGGAGGTGGTCGACGTGAGCATCCGCGAGGATCGCGTCGGCCGCTCACCACCCATCTGTGAGTTCTGTGGCTGCAAAATCGACCGTCCGAGAAAGCGCTGCGCGGCGCTCCAGGACGGGAGGTGTCAGCCGTGACGCGAACGCAGACCGCGAGGGCCGTTCACTGTTCCAAGGCTACCTCGGCCCTCAGCGGCGAAGCGTTCCAAGATTCGGAACCCGAACCAAAGGAGGTGGTCGGGCGTGGGTGACGAGTCAGCCCACCGAATTGAGTGTTTCGCTGGTTGTCGATACACGCGTAGGCCGGATCACTGGGTTGAGATACAACAGGCGGGGTGGTCAGCTTGACCGAGCTGATCCAGACGGCCCCGCACGAGTTCACGGTGAACTACAATTTTGCCAACGGACTCGACCCCTATTTCGCGCTCGACGCTATTGTGAAACAACACGGTGGGAGCGCTACCACTCAGTTCGATTACGATGGTGAACCCTGGAAAGTCACACTATACTACCCTAACCTATCAGAACGCGAAGGGTAGGTACCTGTGGACAGGGACGGCGGTGGCGTGCGGGTAATGCGCGGGATGCGTGGGCATGGGCGTGCGCGCAGGGCCAGCGGTCGAATCTCTGACTTGGTAATGGATGAACTGCCACCCTGTGGCCCGCGGTCAGAACAGCGGTCATAGTCAGGGGTCGTCGATATTCTGTTGTCTTTACGGAGTCAGATCAGACCTCGACCCACTCGCCGCGCTCGTCACTCTCCTGGATAGCTTCGAGGAGGTGCTGGACTCGAAGCCCATCGGCAAAGTCGGGTTCGTGTGACCCTCCCGTGGACACCGCGGTTAAGAACTCGTAGTTCTCGTGGACGAAGGTGTGCTCCCAGCCGACGATGTGGCCCGGCGGCCACCAGTGGTCGATGTAGGGGTCGTCGGGGTCGGTCACGAGGATCGTCTCGTAGCCCCGCGAGCCCTCGCGGAGGTACTCGAGTTCGTTCAGCCGTTCGAGGCTGAATTTGATACTTCCTTTCGACCCCTCGATCTCGACGGCGTGGTCGTTCTTGCGGCCGTTGGCGTTGCGCGTGGCCTCCAGCGTGCCGATGGCGCCGCCCTCGAAGGCGACCTGGGCGGTGTAGGCGTCGTCGACGGTCACCTCGCGGTACTCGGTGGTGTCGCCGCCCTCGCTCTCCAGCGAGCCCTCGTCGCCGCCGGGGACCGGTCGTTCCTCGGTGAACGTCCGGAGCTGGCCGCTGAGCCGTTCGACATCGCCGGCGCCCTCGGCGTCGCCGACCAGGAAGCGCACGAGGTCGATGGTGTGGGCGCCGAGGTCGCCCAGCGCGCCGCTGCCGGCCACCTCCGCGGAGTTGCGCCAGGACCACGGCGCCTCGGGGTCGACGAGCCAGTCCTGGAGGTAGCGCCCGCGGACGTGGTATATCTCGCCGAGTTCACCGTCGGCGATCAGGTTGCGAGCGTACTGGATCGCGGGGATGAACCGGTAGTTGAAGGCGATCCCCGCGGGGACGTCCGCGTCCGCGGCGGCCCCGGCCATCTGCTCCGCGGCCTCGCTCGTGTGTGCCAGCGGCTTCTCGCAGAAGACCGGCGTCCCCGCCTCCAGGGCCGCGATGGAGGGTTCGGGGTGGAGGTTGTTCGGGCCGAGGTTGTAGAAGACGTCGACCTCGTCGACGACGCCTTCCCAGTCGGTCGCGGTCCTGTCGAAGCCGTACTGGTCCGCGGCCTCGGCGAGGGCCTCCTCGTCGCGCCCGACCAGGACGTCCCGGTTGATCTCGGGGGCGTCCGGAAAGAACATCGGGAGTCGCGCGAGCGCGTTCGAGTGGGCCTGGCCCATGAATCTGTACCCCAGCATGCCGACGTCGAGTGGTTCGTCTGTCATGATCGGTGTCGTGGATGGTTACGGAGTCGGTGTCGCGGGATGTCCGCGCGGTCGGTGGTTCGTGCTGCGGTCGCGTGCTATCGGAGTGCGGTTCGTCGTCCGGGTCAGGCCCAGTAGGCCTCGCCGGGGGTCGTCTCGAAGACGGCCCGCGAGAGGACGTCGACGGCCTTCTCCAGCCCCTCGTTGGCCGAGGTCAGCGAGTCCTCGTGTTCGATGGAGAGTGCGCCGTCGAAGTCGACCATCCGGAGCGTCGAGACGACGTCCTTCCAGTGCTGTTCGCCGTGGCCGTAGCCGATCGAGCGGAACAGCCACGAGCGGTTCGGCTCGTCCGTGTAGGGTGCGGTGTCGAGGTAGCCCTTCACGTCGGCGTTGGACTCGTAGAGGCCCGTATCCTTGGCGTGGAAGTGGTGGATGGCGTCTTCCTCGCCCAAAAAGCGGATGGCCTCGGTGACGTCGATGCCCTGCCAGTAGAGGTGCGAGGGATCGAAGTTGGCGCCGACGTGTTCGTTGGTCGCCTCGCGCAGGCGCATCATGCTCGTCGGTTCGTAGACGAGCATGTTGGGGTGCATCTCGATGCCGACGTTCACGTCGTGGTCGGCGGCGTGCTCGGCCAGGTCCGACCAGACCGGGACCGCGACCTCCTCCCACTGGTACTCCAGCGCCTCGGAGTGTTCGGGGGGCCACGGCGCGGTGATCCAGTTGGGCACCTCGCCGGCGGGACTGCCCGCGGGCAGTCCCGAGAACGTGTTGACGACGTCGACGCCGAGCTGGTCGGCGAGCGTGACGGCCTCCCGGATCTCCGTCTGTGCGCGGGCGGCTCGTTCCTCGTCGGGATGGAGCGGGTTGTTGTGCGTGGAGATCCCGCTGACGTCCATGTCGTACTCCTCGAGGAGGTCGTGGAGTTCGGCCTGTGCGTCGTCGTCGTCGAGGTACTCGTCGCGGGGGAGATGGTCATCGCCGACGAACCCGCCACAGCCGAGTTCGACGGCCCCGACGCCGATGTCGTCGAGGTACGCCAGTGCGTCTTCGAGGTCCTGGTCTGCCAGTGCGACTGTGAGGACACCTACCTGCATACCTGATCGCACGCGGAGTCGGCTCAAAAAGCTTGTCGCGCCGGAAAAGTACAACCGCGGGTGGCCGGTCGCGGATGCCGCCGGGACGACCGGATCGCGCGCCCGCCCCGCGGCCCGGCCGCTGCCCCCGCGCTCCCGACACGCTTAAATCGATGGACAGAGTTGTGCGTTGTAGAACGAAAAAGTCCATCAGTGATTCACAATGCGAGAATACATCGAGCCGGTCACCGACGGCGAGGACCTGACACAGGAACAGGCACGCGAGGCCGCGAGCGCGGTGTTCGAGGCTGCGACGGAGGCACAGATCGGTGCGTTGCTGGCGGCGCTGCGCACGAAAGGCGAGACGGAAGCGGAGATCGCGGGCTTCGCCCGGGGGATGCGCGAGGCCGCACGCACCATCGACCCCGACAGGCGGCCGCTGGTCGACACCTGCGGGACCGGCGGCGACGACTACGACACGATCAACGTCTCGACGACCAGCGCCATCGTCGCCGCCGGCGCCGGCGTCCCGGTCGCAAAGCACGGCAACTACTCCGTCTCGTCGTCCTCGGGGAGTTCCGACGTCCTGGAGGAGGTCGGGCTGGACATGGACACGAGCCCGGAGACGGTCGAGGCGACCATCGAGGACGTGGGCATCGGCTACATGCACGCTCCCGCGTTCCATCCGGCGATGAAGGCCGTCATCGGCCCGCGCCGCGAGCTCGAACTGCGCACCGTCTTCAACGTCCTCGGGCCGCTGACGAACCCCGCGGGCGCCGACGCACAGGTCATGGGCGTCTACGACCCCGGCCTCGTCGGCCTGATCGGCGGCGCCATCGCCGAGATGCCCGTCGAGCACGCGCTCGTCGTCCACGGGTCGGGCATGGACGAGATCGCCGTCCACGACGAGACTGCGGTGGCGGAAGTCGAGGACGGTGAGGTCACCGAGTACACGATCACGCCGGCGGACCTCGGACTCGACGCACACCCCATCGAGGCCGTCGCCGGCGGGACGCCCGCCGAGAACGCCGCGGACCTGACGGGCATCGTCGAGGGCGAGGTGACCGGCGCGAAGCGGGACATCGTCCTAGCCAACGCCGGCGCGGCCGTCTACGTGGCCGGCGCGGCCGACTCGCTGGCGGCGGGCGTCGCGGCCGCCGCCGACGCAATCGACTCCGGCGACGCCGCAGCGAAACTCGACGAACTGCGCGAGGCGAGTGCCCGCACCGCCGCCGACGGGGGCCGATGAGCGACGGTCACGCCGGCGCCGGCCCCGGCCGGAGCGAGCGCGCCCGCCCGGACGGCGGCGAGACCGTCCGTCCCGACGGCGGCGAGGCCGGCCGCACTCGCGTCAAGGTCTGTGGCATCACCAACGCCGCGGACCGCGACGTCGCCGTCGCGGCGGGTGCCGACGCCGTCGGTCTCATCGCCGGCGTCACCGTCGATACGCCCCGCGAAGTCGACCTCGACGAGGCGCGGCACCTGGCGCGGGGCGTTCCACCGCTGGTTTCGGCGGTGCTGGTGACGATGCCCGGCGACGCCGCGACGGCCCGCGAGCGCGTCGAACGTGTCCGCCCGGACGCCGTCCAGGTCCACGGCCTCGACGCCGACGAGGTGGCCCACCTCGCCGAGTCCCTCGGCGCCGGGGGGTACCGCGCCTCGGTCGTCGCAACCGTCGACGCCGGGAGCGAATCGACGACACTCCGGGCGTACGCCGACGCCGCCGATGCCCTGCTGGTCGACTCCGTCGACGAGGACGGCGGTGGCGGCACGGGCCGCACCTACGACTGGGCGCGCACCCGGGACCGCGTCGCGGAACTCGACACGCCGGTGGTCCTCGCCGGCGGACTGACGCCCGACAACGTCGCCGAGGCCGTCGCGACGGTCGACCCCTTCGCCGTCGACGTGGCCACCGGCGTCGAGCGCGAGGGCGGGGTCAAAGACCACGACGCCGTCAGGGCGTTCGTCCGCGCCGCCACCCGGGAGGTGCCCGCCGCATGAGCGACGGTGCAGGGGACGGCGGCGCGGACGGCGACCCGGCGCTGGCGCCCGACCGCGAGACGTTCCTCGAACGCGCCGACGCCGACGAACCGGTCGTCGTCCGGGCGGCGGTCGACCTCGACCTCGACGTCGAACCGCTGGAGGCCTACGCCGCGCTGACCGGCCGGACGACTGACCGCGAGGGCGCCGAGTACACGTTCCTGCTCGAGAGCGCCGAGAAGGTCGCCTCCAGCGACCCGGACGGCGCGTTCGCGCCGACGAAGGAGGAACGCCACGCCCGCTTTTCGTTCGTCGGATACGACCCCGAGGCGGTCGTGACAGTCGATTCCGACGGGACGGACGTCGAGGTCCTCGACGACCGCTATGCCGGTCTGCTGAATCCTAACGGCGGCGACACGCTCGACAGCCTGCGCGCGGCCCTGCCTGACGTGGCTCTGCGTGGCTTCCCCGAGAGCGAGCGCCAGCACCTCGAGGGCGGGCTCGTTGGCTTTCTGTCCTACGACGCGGTCTACGACCTCTGGCTCGACGAAGTCGGGCTCGACCACCCCGACTCACGCTTTCCCGACGCACAGTTCGTCCTCACCACGACGACGCTTGCCTTCGACCACGCCGAGAACACCATCTCGCTGGTGTTCACGCCCGTCCTCCGCGAGGGCCAGGACGCCGGCGACCGCTACGACGCGCTCGCGGCGGAGGCCGAACGCGTGTCGGAACTGCTCGCCGACGCCGGCGCGCCGGAGACGGGCGGGTTCGTCCGCGAACGGGCGGACGCCGGGCCACGTGAGGCCTACGAGGGGGCCGTCGATCGCGCCAAGGAACACGTCTACAGCGGCGACATCTATCAGGGCGTCATCTCGCGGACGCGGGAACTCCACGGCGAGGTCGACCCGCTGGGCTTCTACGAGGCGTTGCGGGCGGTCAACCCCTCGCCGTACATGTACCTGCTGGGGTACGACGACCTGACGATCATCGGCGCGAGCCCGGAGACGCTGGTGTCGGTCAACGACGAGCGCATCGTCTCGAACCCCATCGCCGGGACCTGCCCGCGGGGGTCGAGCCCCGTCGAGGACCGCCGGCTGGCGGGCGAGATGCTCGCCGACGGCAAGGAGCGGGCCGAGCACACGATGCTGGTCGACCTGGCACGCAACGACGTCCGCCGGGTCGCAAAGCCCGGAAGCGTCCGCGTCCAGGAGTTCATGAACGTCCTCAAGTACAGCCACGTCCAGCACATCGAGTCGACAGTCACGGGAACGCTCGCCGCGGACGCGGACGCCTTCGACGCCGCGCGGGCGTCGTTCCCGGCCGGGACGCTCTCGGGCGCGCCGAAGATCCGCGCCATGGAGATCATCGACGACCTCGAACGCACGCCGCGAGGCCCGTACGGCGGCGGACTGGGCTACGTGACCTGGACCGGCGACGCCGAACTGTGCATCGTGATCCGCACCGCGACGGTCGAACGCGCGGGCGGCCCCTACGCGACGGCCGAGAGTGACGCGGTCGGAACGCCGCCCGAGAGCGCCGACCGGGTCACCGTCCAGGCCGGCGCGGGCATCGTCGCCGACAGCGACCCCGCGAGCGAGTACGAGGAGACCGAACAGAAGATGGACGGCGTCCTCGACGCCCTCGCTGCCATCGAAGTCGGTGACAGTGCGGACGGCGAGCGCGTCGACGACGGGAGCGACGCTGACGAGGCCGATGCGGGCGACGCCGGCGGGACGGACGACGACGCCGTCGTCGAGAGGGAGGTGTCCCGATGAGCGCCGCCGACCTCGACGCCGAGACGACGCGAGTCCTGTTCGTCGACAACTTCGACTCGTTCACCTACAACCTCGTCGAGTACGTCTCCGAGCACGCCGAGACCGAGGTGCTCCGCAACACGGCGAGTTTGGAGGACGTCCGCGCGGTCGACCCCGACGCCATCGTCATCAGTCCGGGCCCGGGCCACCCGAAAAACGAGCGCGACGTCGGCGTGACGACCGACGTCCTCACCGAGGTGAGCCCGGAGGTGCCGACGCTCGGGGTGTGTCTCGGCCTCGAAGCGGCCGTCTACGCCTACGGCGGCAGCGTCGGCCGGGCCCCCGAACCCATCCACGGCAAGGCCTTCGCCATCGAGCACGACGGGCAGGGCGTCTTCGCCGGCCTCGACCAGGGGTTCCAGGGCGGCCGGTATCACTCGCTGGTCGCGACGGAGGTGCCCGACTGCTTCGAGGTCACGGCCACCACGGCGGCAGAGACCGACGACGGCACCGTCGAACTCGTCATGGGTATCCGCCACCGCGAGTACCCTATCGAGGCCGTCCAGTTCCACCCCGAGTCCGTGCTCACCGCCGTGGGCCACGACGTGATCCGCAACTTCGTCGACAGCGTTTGACCGGCCGATTCCGAGTTTCCACCCTCGGCGCGCGACAGCACCGTGCGAGGGATGAGCACCGGAGCGAGACTGAGTGCGGGAGAGCGACTTCATAGCGGGCGGGCCGAGGACGGACAGCGCCCGTGGTCACTCGCTCGACGAACGGACAGGTGGGAGACGACATTTACTACCCTCTCGGCGGTGATGGAAGTCATGCACGCACCTCTCCTGCAGACGCTGCCGGAACTGGGTCCGAAGTACGTCGCGCTGGGCTGGCAACTCGCGGAGTTTCTCGTCGTCTCGCTGGTCCTGTATCTCGTCGGGCGCCTCGTGGTCAAACCAGCCATCACCTGGGCGCTCGCGCGACGGGGCGTCGAACCGACGCTGACGCTGGCCGTCGGGTTCGCGGCACAGGACGTCCTCTCGAACTTCGTCGCCGGCGTGTTCATCGTCCAGGACCGCAACTTCAACATCGACGACTGGATCGAGTGGGACGACCGCGCGGGCTTCATCGAGGACATCGGCTTCCGGGTTACCCGCGTGCGCACCTTCAACAACGAGACGGTCACCGTGCCGAACACGGAACTGGCGACGACGGCCGTCACCAACCGGATGAGCAACGACCGACTCCGCATCGCCTACCCCTTCGGCATCGGCTACGCCGACGACATCGACGAGACGACGCGGATCCTGCTGGCCGTCGCCGACGAACACGAGGATGTTCGCGACGACCCCGAACCCTCGGTCAGGACCGCGGACCTGGGTGACAACGCTGTCGTCCTGCAGGCGCGGTTCTGGATCGCCGACCCCGACCGCGAGGACTTCTCGGTCGTCCGCTCTGCGTACATCCAGCGGGCCAAAGAGCGCTGCGAGGACGCCGGTATCGACCTCAGCACGACCACCAAACACGACCTCTCCGGGGAACTGGCGGTCGCGGACGTCCCCGCTGACGCGACCTGAACGGTCGGGGTCCCGGCGGGCCAGCGACCTCAGACTGCCAGTAGCGCGACGGCGTTGTTGAGTACGACCGCCAGCGTCACGACCGCGAACAGCCGAGGAAGACGGTCGCCTTCCAGTCGTCGAGGTAGGCCCACCCGGCGACGAGCCAGCACATCGCACCGAACTTCACGACCCACAGCCCCGCGGGCCCGAAGGTCCCGATCATCGACCCGACGACCGGATTGCCCTCCGCCAGCCCCTGCGAGAGACCGGTCCGCGTCATCACGACGTCGGCGGCCGACCGGTCGGCAGCCATCGCTCCCGACTTGGGTTATCAGCACGTAACACTATCTGTCGAGAAGGCATCGCCCGACATAACTCCTCAATCGCGCCTTTCGGGCGTTTTCGTCGTCAGCTCGATGGCGTGAATATCGTTCGTGAGATGGTCCCCGAGCGCGTCGTGGACGACCTGGTGCTGGTCGACCAGCGACTTCCCCTCGAAGGCCGGCGAGACCACCTCGACCGCGTAGTGTTTGTCGTCGTCCGGGTCTCGCGGGGTCGTGACCGTCGCCTTTGCGTCGGGGATCTCCGACTCGATGAGCGCCGAGACGTCGTCCTCGTTCATATCGGGTGGTCGGTCGGCGGCAAGAAAACCCTTGTCCGTCGCGGCAGATGCCGGGAACGCGCTCACCGACGGTCGTGATCCCCTTGAACCGCGCCCAACCGGCCGCTCGCTCGACCGGGCTAACTGACCCCGGTGAACGGGGCGTCACATCCGCTTCGGTCGTGCGAAAAATCGCAGTCTTCATCGGACGCGGGACCGATACCTTCACCCGGTAACTCATGACTCGCGTTTCTACCACCGACCTGATCACACGACTCGACCGGGAAGACGAACACTACCTCGAGGTGCTCAGCGAGGAATCGTTGAGCGTCGAAATCGCGCGGTATCCCAACCCCGAGCAGAAAACCGCTCACAGGACGGACGAACTCTACTTCATCGTCTCCGGGTCGGGGATGGCTCACGTCGGAAACGAGAGGTACGCTGTCGAGGAAGGCGACGTGGTCTACGTCGAACAGGGCGTCGAACACGACTTTTTCGACATCGACGAGGAAATAACCGCTCTGATCGTCTTCGCGGACTCGCGGGACTCCGTCCTCGGGAGCAGCGCGTGATACGGACCGTTGTAATTCGTTACCGCCGTCGCGAACCACGGTGAACGCATCGGGCCGTGACTCGCCCATCCGTCGATGGCATCGCCGAAAATGGGTACAACGGTCCGTCTGAGGAGTTGACCGGTTCCGTCGACAGTCGCCGGGTTCGTGTTCAGCGCGGGGTTCCTGACGGGAGTCGGATCGTCTTCGATGTCGATCCAGCGCGGGGATCCCACCGTGCACGACGCGGGGGCGTCACCTGGGCGCCTGGTTGTACACGAGGTTGCGCTGGATGTCGTTGGCCCCCTCGTAGATGACGGGGACGCGGACGTCGCGGTAGACGCGGGCGATCCGGCGGTCGGTCAGGACCGAGCGGCCGCCGTGGAGTTGCATCCCCCTGTCGGCACAGTCTTTGGCCGTCTCGGTCGCCTTGAGCTTCGCCATCGCGGCCCAGAAGCCGGCGTCGTCGTTGCCGGCGACCTGGTCGGCCGCACGCCAGGTCAGCGTGCGGGCGCTCTCGAACTCCGTGCGCATGTCCGCGAGTTTGTGCTGGACGGCCTGAAACTCGTCGACAGAGCGGCCGAACGCCTCGCGGTCGTGGACGAACGCCCAGGCCTCCTCTATCGCCGCGGCGGCGAGGCCGATGCCGTGGCCGGCGACGACGACGCGACCGTGGTTGAAGAACTCGGCGAGCACGTAGAAGCCCGCCCCCTCGACGCCGACGAGGTGGTCCGCGGGGACTCTGCAGTCCTCGAAGGTGACGTGGGCCTGCTTGGACGCGCGGAAGGCCATCTTCTCGGGGATGTGCTCGGCCTCGTAGCCCGCCGCGTCGGTGGGGACGACGAACAGCGAGTAGTTGCCGTACCGGTTGTTCGGGTCGTCGCCGGTCTTCGCGTAGACGGTCACCCAGTCGGCCTCGACGCCGTTGCCGATCCAGTACTTCTCGCCGTTTATCGCCCACTCGTCGCCGTCCCTCTCGGCGGTAGTCGACATCCCGGCCAGGTCGCTGCCGGTGTCGGGTTCCGAGACGGCGAGGCCGGTTATCTCCTCGTTCTCGGCGACGGGCCGGAGGTACTCCTCTTTGAGGTGCTCGTCGCCGTGTTCCTCGAGGATCTCGGCGCCGAAACTCGCGAGCTGGAGGGTCAGCGCGATCCCGGCGTCCGCGCGGTAGAACTCCTCGGCGACCGCCAGCACCTGCGCCAGCGAGAACCCCGTCCCGCCGTACTCCGCGCCGATGTCCTGGGCGACCAGCCCGGCGTCCATCCCCGCCTGGAGGACCTCGTGGGGGTACTCGCCGGACTCGTAGTAATCGGCGGCGTTCGGTGCGATGTGCTCGGCCGCGAACTCGCGAGCCCGCGCTTTCACGTCTCGGGCTTCCTCCGGGACCGGTCGCTCGTCCAGCAGTTCCATACCTCAGTCAGGGGTGGGAACGTCAAATACTCCGTGGCACGAAAGTAAATTAGTTGATCGTTTATTAGGGGCGGACCACTACCTCGGGCCCACTCCCGGACGGACTCATACGGACGGTTGTAATTCGTTACCGCCGTCGCGAACCACGGTGAACGTTCGTGAACGCGTCGCCGTCCCGTTCCCACGCCGACCTCGAGGGCGCGTAGAGGCCGTAGGGTCGGCCGTCGACGGTCACGCCCAGTGCTGCCCCGTCCTCGGCGACGACCGAGACGTCTCCGCCGGCCTCGCCGGCGGTTATCCTGACGCCGTTCTCGTCCTCGACGGTACAGAAGAGGTACGGCGACCCGCGGGCCTGGGTCACTTCGATACCGCTCCCGCCGAGCCGGTAGTCGACCGACCAGTCGCCCCACCCGGTCACTGTCGTCCGGTCGGCCCCCGCGTCCGCGGCCGGTCCGACCACCAGGTCGCGACGCCAGGGCAGGTGCGCGAAGTTCGGCCCCGCCGGGCCGCTGTCTGTGACCGTCCACTCGCGTGGAGCTCCGACGGCCACCCCGTCGCGCCCGGGATCGGTGACCAGCGGGTGGCTCCACAGGCGTGCGCTGTGGTCGCCCCACAGGAGCGTCGTCCACCAGTCGTTGCTCGGATACGGACCAGAGACGCCCTCGGCGACTGGGGGTTGGGAGCAGGTCTAGGAACTTATTCGTGCGGTAGTTGAAGCTTCGAGATGCGGGCACGTAGTTCAGTCCGGCAGAACGCCCGGATCAAGATCGGCTCACCGGGGACGTGAGTCCGCGCGGCACGTCCCGTGGCCATCGGTCAGTGGTCCGATCATCCGGGAGGCCTTGGGTTCAAATCCCAGCGTACCCATCCCGTCATTCAGACTCTCTGTGAAAAAATAAGCGCGCTGTATTCAACACTCGCTATTCTACCAGACCACAGATACATCAGTTCAGCAACTGTTATATATAGAGTATCTATGCGGCAAACTCAACGGGGTTCATCCCGGCACTGAACAATCCCTTCACTCCGACAGAAACCTACTCGTGACCGAGTGTGGCTCATTCCTCCAGCCTTTTGTATCCAATAGCTCGCTCATAGGTGACCGGATTCTCAAGATCCTGCCGCCTGAATACGAGGACATACTCGCCGACTTCTAATTTTGCACGGCCCCTCCCCTCGCTGGCGTCAAGGAAAATCAGCCCCGATATAGCGTGCTCTTCAACATATGACACATACTCGTCTCGATCTTCCGGGGGGCTCTGGTCGAAAAAATCCTCTTTGGGACCAACATAGACATCGATGACTGGCCCGGAGAGCACCTCGAATCCGACCGAGTATCGGACTGGCTGTTCAGGAGTGATATCCCTTAGTTTCCGGCTTACCCTGCCGTCCAAAGTTTCTGTCACCCATGGTCCG
>JAZKRZ010000012.1:0-30810 GCA_036626395.1 Haloarculaceae archaeon | reverse complement strand
CGCGCCCCCCCCCGGGGGTGCGGGGGTGGGGGGGGGGGGGGGGGGGGGGGGACTGGTGGTGTCGGATATTTTCTGCCCGCCTCCGACCGAGGCTACCTACACGTACCGGCCGGGGGATAATCAAGGCCCACAGAGTGTCGCTGACTCTGAAACACTGTTCCGGCCGACCACGGGGACGTCGTCGACGAGTCGGTCCGCTCGCTGGCCAGCTTTCCGGAGGACCCCCACGGCCCGGCCCCACGCTTTTGCCGTCGTCGGTCGATCCCCCATCTATGACCGACCTAGCGGCGTTCGTCGAGGGTATCGTCCACGAACCGACCCAGACCGACGGCCGCGGGCTGGACCTGACCGTTACCGAGGTGTACGAGATCGGGGAGGCAGGACGCGTCGACTTCGGCGGGGGCGAACTCGAACCCGCGGACCTGGCGGCCCACGACCGACAGTACCGCAACGCCGACGACGACTACCAGTGGTGGCACCTCGACGCGGGGCAGTACCTCCTGACGTACAACGAATCGCTCGCCGTGCCCGACGACACCGTCGCGGTGGTCCAGACCCGCGACGCGGTCCGCGCCCGTGGCGCGTTCCACCCGACGCTCCGGACCGCACAGCTGGGTCACGTCCCGCTGTCGGTGGGCGGCGCCGGCCTCAGACTCAAGGAGAACGCTCGCGTCTCGACGCTGGTGGGGATCGAACAGGCCTGATCATCGCTCGCGCTCGCGGGTGTCGGCGATGCGGTGGACGCCGTCGGCGATGGCCTCCAGCGCGACGAGAAAGCGCCAGAGGACGTACAGCACCGCGAGACCAACCGCTCATGCCCGCCGGTTCGCCCGAACCTGTCAAATACTTTTTCTTCGTCGGAGTCTCGATCCCCGGGACCTATACCGGAGAGGCGTGGTCGCCCCCACATGGGAAGGGCCCGACTCGGGCGCGACGGCGACCTCGACGACCGACTCGTTGCGACGTGCGTGCTCTCGGTGACGAGGAACCTCTCCCGGGGCGGTCGTCGAGAACGTCCTCACCCACGAGGAGTACCGCGGACGGGGACTCTTACGAGATGATGTTCCTGACCGGGTCGGACCAACAGTGGAAACATGACTTCTACGAGTCGCGTGGGTTCGGCTCCGACGAGAAGACGGGGTTTCACCTCGATCTGCGCGGGGAAAACGGGAACTGGGCGGCCGAGGCGCCGTCGGGGCGAAAAAGAGGGCTTTTTACGCGGCGACGTGTTCTCCCCGGTATGGCTGACTTCACGGTCGCCGTCGCCGACCCGGACGACGGCACCACCTACCAGGTCGACGTGGACGGACAGGACGCGAACCGGTTCATCGGTCGCGAGATCGGCGAGGAGGTCGACGGCGGTGCCGTCGGGCTCTCGGGCTTTTCGCTGGAGATCACCGGCGGCTCGGACAATACCGGCCGACCGATGCGCGAGGACGTCACGGGGACGGCGCTCACGGAAGTCCTGCTCGCGGGCGGCACCGGCTACGAACCGACCCGCGACGGCGAGCGCCGCCGCGTGACCGTCCGCGGTCGCGAGGTCGGCGACGACACCCGCCAGATCAACGCCCGGATCGTCTCCCGTGGGGACGGCGACCCTGCCGAGATCCTCGGCGACGCCGAGTAACGCCGCTGTTTTCCGCGTCCCTCACAGCACTGCCGTGACGGCGGTGAACGCGCCGTACCCGACGGCGAGCGCGACCGCGAGCGACCCGACCCACGCCAGCACCGTCTTGCCCATCTTCTCGCGGCTGACGGCGCTGTTGCCGGCGGCGTAGCCACTCCCGACGATGGCGCTGACGATGATCTCGTTGAACGAGACGGGGATACCGAAGAAGACGGCGGTCTGCGCGATGGCGAAGGAGGGGATGAGCGCCGCGATGGAGCGGCGCGGCCCGAGCGAGGAGTAGTCCTGCGAGAGCGCCTTGATCATCCGGGGTGCGCCGGTCCAGGAACCGACCAGGAGCCCGATCCCGCCGCCGACGAGGACGGGGAGGATCGGGACCCCGAACGGTTCGACCAGCGGGAGGAGCGGTCCCGTTGCCAGCCCCACCTGACTGCCACCTGCCGAGAACGCGACGAGGCCGCCGAGCGCGAGCAGGAAGTGTCGCTGGCCGCGCGCCTCGTCGCCGCGGACGTCCCACCAGAGCGCGAGCGCCGCGACGCTCGCCGCGAGCAGCGAGACCGCCGCGCGAACGGCGAGGGGCCCGAGGTCGACCCCGCTCGCGACGGCGGCGACGAGCGAGGCCTGCTCGCCGGCGTCGCCGAGGAAGGTGAACTCGACGTTGGCGAGCATCGCGCCGACGACGCCCGCGAGCAGCGGGACGGCGACGCTTTCGGGGACGCGTTCGTCCCGGAGCGTTCGGGCGGTGCCGTAGGCGATGCCGCCGCCGACGAAGGGGGTCGCGACCCACAGCGCCACGATCTGTCGGTACTTGGCCCAGGCGGGGTCGCCCCCCAGGGCGAGTCCCACGCCGACGACGGCGCCGGTGACGGTGAAGGCGGTGGCGATGGGATAGCCGGCGAAGACGCCGACGGCGACCAGTATCGCGGCGGTCGTCAGCCCGATGACGGCCGCGGTCGGCGAGAGCGCGACCCCGCGGATGAGTTCGCCGCCCACCGCCTCGGAGACGTTCGCACCCTGGAGGACCGCACCGGCGAACCCGAGGATGCCGACGACAAAGCCGGCCCGCATGATCGAGATGGCGTTCGCCCCGACAGCGGGGGCGAACGGCGTCGACCCCGAGGAGCCGGCGCCGATGGCCCACGCCATGAACAGGCTCGCCCCGGCCGCGACGACCAGCGTTACCACCGAAGCCATTCTGTCTCCCGGGTAACGTGGGTCGGTTTAATAGCCTGCCGGTCGCGACCCCCTCGTCGACGCGTACAGCCTGTCGGCCGGCCTCTCATACGGACGGTTGTACCCATTTTCGGCGATGCCGTCGACGTATGGACGAGTCACGGCCCGATGCGTTCACCGTGGTTCGCGACGGCGGTAACGAAGTACAACGGTCCGTATCAGACGGGGAACGCGGTCAGGTCGTGTCGGCGTCGGCGTCGTCGCCGACGTCGGTCTCGGGTAGTTCGACGCCCTCGGCGGCCTCGGCGACCCCGGTCTCTTTCTCGGTGTCGACGTGCCAGCGGTCGACCGACTGCTCGTAGTCGGCGAGCCTGTTCGAGACCCGGATCTTCAGGTCGTCGTCGTTGACGTTGATCTCGAAGACGTACTCCGGTTCGTCGTCGGAGACGCGCTGGAGGTTCGCGCTGACGAGTTCGTTGTCGAAGTAGTAGGGTGCGATCCTCGTCATCACGTTGCGGTAGACGGCGTCCTCGACGGTGCGGACGGCCTTGCGACCCGCGGAGTCGGCGGCTCGCCTGACGTAGTCGACGGATTCGCCCCACTTGTCGACGGCCTCGTCGGGTTCGTCCAGGTTCTCGTAGGACTCGGTGAGTTTCTCGCCGGCGGTCTGGAGGTCCTCGTCGACGTCCTTGCCGGCTTGTTCCCCCTCGCCCTCGGCGACGCTGGCCTGGTCTGCGGTCTTCTCGCTGACGTCCTCGTCGAGGCGCTCGTGGCTCTTGGGGCGCCACTCGTCGAACGCTTCCAGCGCCCCCTCGTCGACGTCCTCGCCGTCCTCGGCGAGGTCTTTCAGCGCGCGGACCACCCGCTCGCCGTGCTCGACGACGTCGACCCAGCCGCCGCGGACCTCGAACCCAGAGACGCTCTCCTCCACGGTTATCGACCGTAGGTGAGTGCCGTGGCGACCTCGTCGAGTTTGCGCTTGACGCGGCCCGCGAGGACGGCCGGCGCGGCCGCCACGCGCATCTCCGATTCGGAGACCTCGATGCGCTCGTCGCCGAACGGGTCGTGGTCGGCCGACTCGTCGTCGGTCATCTCGACGACGCTCGTCATGCTGCAGCGACCGCAGGCTTCGGTTCGATTCGAATCCATCGCTGTTCACAGGGGGTTGTCGTCCATGGCGGTTAAAGCTTGCTCGCGGGCCGCGTGCTCCGGGCGGGAGCGGCGCCGCCCGGCCGGGGTGACGTGGCGATGAACCTGGTGCTCTCGGGACTTTTCAGCACTATCGTCGTCTGGGGGCTCGCGTTCATCGGGGTCGGCGAGTTCACGTGGCCGAACGTCGCCGTCGCGACGGTCGCACTCTTCGTGATCACGTGGGTGTTCGTGATGCGGGGGTGATCGAGGGTCGCGACGCTCGCACCCGTCGTGACCACCGGGACGCACACCGCGGGCGTCACCTCTCGGGCGTGCGCGCACCGCCGACGACGAGCGTCGGGACGGCGGTGATGCGGACGACGCGCTCGGTGACGCTCCCGGTGCTGGCAAAGCGGTCCAGTCCCGTGCGGCCGTGTGTCCCTACCACGATCAGGTCGCTCCGGTAGTCCTCGGCGGCGTCGAGTATCTCCTCGTGTGGGTTCCCCCGTCGCAGGTGTCGTTCGACGGTGACGCCCGCGACTTCGCCGGTCGCGACGGCCGCGTCCAGTGCCGCCTCGCCGGTCTCCTCTTGCTCTTCGACGTACATGTCCCAGTGGCTCGCCGCCGGATAGCGCTGGTCGACGACGAACAGCGCGTCGACCGTCGCGCCGTACTGTGTTGCGATGTCGACGGCGTGTTCGACCGCCGTCTCGCTCGGCTCGCTCCCGTCCGTCGGCACCAGGATCCGCTCGTACCGGGCCATACGCGCGCGTTCGCGGGCACGTACTGTTAGTGTATCGGCCGTTCCGGGCGTCGCCCGCCGGGCAGTCGGCGGCCCGGGTGGGGGTCGGGACGCGCGGTGGATATTTGGGGCGGCCCCGCACACGGGGAGACATGGCGATCGAAGACCGCGGCGACGCGTCGGTGGTCACGCACGCGCTCGCGACGGACGAACTGACGCGGATCCGCGACGTCGAGACCGAGCAGGTGGCCTTCCGCAAGGGGCTGGTCCGACTGGGGCGGATCTGTGGCTACGAGATCATCGACGGCGCGATGGGGACCGAGTACGTCCCGGTCCGGACGCCCCTGACCGAGACGACCGGCGAGCGCGTCAAGGGGCTGGACGACGTCGTCATCGTCAACGTCCTCCGGGCGGCGACGCCGTTCGTCGAGGGGCTCCTCAAGGCGTTCCCGCGCGCCCGCCAGGGGGTCATCTCCGCCAGCCGCGACGAGGAGGCCGGGCGCGAGCCCGACGGGTCCTTCCCGATCAGCGTCGACTACGTCAAACTCCCCGAGATCCGCGAGGTAGACACCGTCATCGTCGCCGACCCGATGCTCGCGACCGGGAGCACGATGTGCGCCGTCCTGGCGGAAGTGACGGCCGGCGCGCCCGAGCCCGAACACCTGTTCGTCCTCTCGGCGGTCAGCGCCCCCGAGGGGCTCGTCCGCGTCGGCGAGACGTTCCCCGGGGCGGAACTGCTGACCGTCGCCATCGACGACCACCTCGACGACGACGGCTTCATCGTCCCCGGTCTCGGCGACGCCGGCGACCGCGCGTTCCGCACGACCGAGTGACGGGGCGACGCCAGGAGCCGGCACCGCCGTCGGAGCGCCAACACTCGCCGCCGTCGGTCGACGGAACCCGCGTCCGGCCGTCCCGACGGACCGCCGGAGCCCGTTTCGAGTCGTTGTCGGTCCGGTCGCGAGTGACTCCTCTAGCCCATCGCGACGTAGGTCTGGGTGTCCTCGACGCCGTCGATACTCTGGACGTGGGTGGCGGCGGCGGTTTTGACGTCCGCGGGGGAGTCGACCTCGACGGTGGCGATGAAGTCGACGTCGCCCGCGACGATGTAGGCGTCGACGACTCCCTCGACGTCCCTGATCTCGTCGCGCAGGCGTTCGGCGTCGCCGCTGTGGGCCTTGACCATGACGTAGGCGCGGACCATCTCAGGCCCCCCCCGGGACCGTCTGTGCGTCGCCGACGACGAGCTGTCTGACCTCGCCCAGTCGCTCGAAGTCCGCCAGCACCGCCAGGCGGTCGCCCGACTCCAGGGACTGGTCGGGGTCCGGGATGGTCAGGTCCGCCCCGACCTTGCCGAAGGCGAGGAGTTCGCTGTCGGCGGGGAACTCGAGTTCGCTGAGCGTGTACCCGCGCATCGGCGATTCCTCCGTGACGGTGAGTTCGACGAGCTGGAGGTTCTGTGCGACGTCGGCGACGGCGTGGATGTCGCCACCGAGGAGGGCGTTCTTGGCGACGATGGCGCCGAGGCGTTCGGGGTAGATGACCTCGTCGACGTCGGAGGCGTACTTGCGGTAGGTCTCCTCGCGGTACTCCTCGTCGATCCGGAGGACGGTGCGACAGTCGTAGTGTTTCGCGACCATGCAGGCGACGAAGTTCGTCGAGAGGTCGCCGGTCAGCGCCCCCAGCGCGTCGGCGTCGTCCAAACCCGCCGAGAGCAGGACCGCCTCGTCGGACCCGTCCCCGTCTATCACCTCGTACCCCTCCGCGCGAGCGCGCTCGACTTTCGCCGGCTCGCGCTCGATGAGGACCACGTCGTGTCCGCTCTCTTCGAGTGCCCGGGCGGTCCGGAGGCCGACCCGGCCGGCACCCACGATAACGAATCGCATGGTACTCCCTACGACGAGCGGAGTGAATAAAGTTGTCTCCGTGTGCCCCCGAGGACTGGCGGGGCGAGCGGGTGCGGAATCGGGCGGTCCGTCCCGGCCGAGGCGACCCCCCGCGGTCGTCAGCCGACGCCGGGGGAAGGTTTTTTGCCGTGTGGGAGAGTACCACACGCCAATGGTGCGGGCGTTCATCATGGTGAAGACGGCGGCTGGAAAGTCCGAGGAGCTGCTGGCGCAGATCCGCGAGCTGGAGGGGGTCGACGAGGCCCACATCGTCGCCGGCCAGTACGACATCATCGTCGAGGCCGTCGGCGAGGAGGTGTACGACCTGATGCACGGCGTCGCCACGCGCCTGCGCGGCATCGACGGCGTCGCCGACACCAAGACCTACATCTGTCTCGCCTGATACTGTCGGACACAAGTACGTGAACACGCTCGTCGGGAACACGCCAGCGAAACGCCCGTTCCCGGTCGAACGAGCCACCGACGGTGGCCTCACGTGTGTCCGACAGTATGAGCGCTCGCGCGGTTGCAGAGCGTCTCGGGATGCACACTCCTGCCGAGGCCTCCGAACACCCACCGCGTTGCGAGTCCTGTGGTATCGACACGTCAAAGACGGTGCCGGCCCAACGGACGGTATGGTCACGCTGCTGGACGCGTTCGGGCTCGGGTTCATTCTGCTCGTCCACACCGCCATCGTCGCGCTGCTGACGCGCTTTTTCCGGGTGCGCATGCACACCCGCTGGGGCGGTTTTCTCTACGCCCTGTTTTTCAGCCCGTTCGTCCTCGTCGCGACGACGCTGCTTCTGAGCGGCGTCTTCGGACTGGGGCCGGACCTGGGGTCGGCCGCCGTCGTCGTCGCCATCGTCATTGCCCTCCCGATGACCGTCGGACTGACCTTCGACTACGTCTGGATGCCCGCCCCCGACGAGGTCGACCTCCCCGAGAAGTGGGAGCGCGACGACCCCGAGCAGTCCCGGCGTGAACGGTTGCGGCCATAGTTTTGATCCCCCGCCTCGCTTGGCGGCCCCGTCCGACCGCTCCATCCGCCTCGTTTGGCCGCCCCGCCTGACCGCTCCGTCAGGTTCCGGGACTGACTGCGCGTCTACTACCAGACAGAAAATTTTTCGAGTTATTTATAGTAGAACTATATGAATCCGATTCGATCCGAGAACATGCGAACAAACGAAGCTTGCGACTCTCTTGGGTTTTTTCTGGCTCTCTTCGTCTCTACGTGCGGTCGACCGGTGCCGGTGACGGGCGACCGGGCGGACGCCGCGGTCACGCCCGGCGAAGCCGGTCACATCGAACCGTCGCCCGGAAATCAGACGCCGGATAAATCGGCGTTTCAGGTCTGTATACCGGGGTCACGCACGTTGAGCCCGGGGACCGATATCCGACGATTCTCCGGAGTATTCACTCCGGTTGGTCGGCGTGCGCCGGCTGTCGTGGCAACTCCGAAGATCGAAATAATATTGCCGATTACTTTTGTCTTAATACAGGGCGGCGCTCGTAGTGTGGTCGGGCCGTGAGCGCCTGGTGTGGCGTGCGTTTCAATGCGAGTCCGACACTCGTCCGAGCGCGGCGAGCGCGTCCGCCATCGCGGTCGGTTCGCCGGCGAGACTTACCCGGAAGCGGGATCCGTCGTCGAAGAACCGGCCCGGAACGACCAGGGCCCGTGCTCCCCCAGCGGTCGCGAGCACCTGCTCTGACGGCAGGTCGTACGCCTCGGCCACGAGTTCCCGGAACGTCCGAGCGGTCGGCGGGGCGGACGCTCCCTCAGGAACGGCCGGATCAAACGGCCCCTACCCTCCCAGCGAGGTCGTTCGAACCGAGGCCGTGGACTGCCTGCTCGGGTCGACCGGTGACCCGGCCGACGTATTCGAGTTCGGGCGACACACCAACAGAACGATACCGGGAGGCCCGAAATTGTCGGTTTCCGTTACCGACCTCGTCGCGAGCTGTTCAACCTTACTGAACAAACGTACGGTATCTGGGGCGATTCGACGGCCCATTGAATTACAGAATTATTATCGTAATTCGAAGGGTTCCCGAGCGGGAGAACCGCGGAAGAATCGGGTTCTTTCCGTTCCTGTGCGCTCCGCTCGCCGGAGGTCCAGAGTAAGGTCACATGTTTGTTCAACCCGACTGAACAGAGCGGAACGCGGTCTCCCGCGAGTCAGGAGTGGGTGAGTTTGATCTCGATCATGTTGGCCGTGTTCATGACCCGGTTCGCGAGTTCGGTCGAATACTCGCCGTACCACTGGTTCGAGAGCGCGCTGACGCTCACCGCGGCGACCGGACCGTCGGGGTCGGAGATGGCGGCGGCCACGCAGCGGAGCCCGTCGACCCGTTCCTCGTCGTCCTCGGCGTACCCTCTGGACTGGACCGTCTCGAGTTCCTCGAACAGTCGGTCGGCGGACGTGATCGTCCGGTCCGTGTGCCTGGGGAGTCCGTGGGAGTCGACGACCGCCTCGACCTCCTCGCGGGACATCTCCGCGAGCATCGCCTTTCCCATCGCGGTCGCGTGGATGTCGAGCGTCCTGCCGGGAGTGTGCTTGTAATCCTCGCCGAGGACGCTCCGGTCCGACGTGTCGGCTTCGAACTCCGTCGACACCGACGGGGCCGACGAGTCGGACCCGCCCCCGCTCACCTCGCGGAGGTAGACCAGCCGGACTTTCCCGTTCTCGATGACACCAAGGTTCACGAGTTCGTTCGTCTCTTCGGCCAGCGAGTCGACCTCCGCTCGTCCCTTCCGGTACGCGGCGATGCCGTACCGGACCCGTTCGCCCAACTCGAGCAACTCCAGGGACGGTCGATAGACGTCGCCGTCCTTGACGGCGTGTCCGGTCGCCAGCAGTGACTGCAGATGGAGATGGACGGTGCTCTTGGGCAGTGACGTTCTCCGGGCGATGTCGGTGGGCCCCGCTCCGCCGGTCTGGACCAGATGTTCGAGGACGCTGAATAGCTTCCGCGAGGACTCCACGGGCGGGGTGTCGCTCTCCGGCATGTGTGGTCAGTGGACACGCATCAATAAAAGTAGAACGCCCGGGTCACTCCAGCAGCGGGAATTCCGTGACGCGGAGGTTCGTCGCGCCGTACGGAACGAGCGTCAGTCGTTCCCTGTCGCCGGTCGCGGCGGCGGGACTGTAGGGGATCTCCCCCGCCCAATTGTTCTCGAGTCGCCACGACGGGACGCGTGCACCTTCGACGGTCAGTTCGACCGGAGGGTCATCGGGGGAGAACGGGACGTCACCGGGCGAGTCCCGCTCGAGGTCCGCCGACCGGTCCGGGTGACCCGTGTCGACGTCGAGCGCGTAGTTCCACTGCTCGGTCGGGTAGAGTTCCCAGTCGGCGGCCGGCGGCGTCCCGCCGACCAGTTTCCGCTCGGCCGCGACCGGTAACGAGAAGACGAGGGGACCACGCGACAGCGCCACGCTGCCGTGGTATCGGCGCTCGGCGGTCAGTTCCGGGGAAAAGGAGATGGATAGTTCGTCGCCCGTCTCCCACTCCCGGTCGACAGTGTGGTAGGTCCCCGGGTCCGCTGACCGGCGTTCGCCAGTCGGCAACGTGACCACCGGGTCGTCCGCCCACTCCGGAACCCGCAGGTGGACCGGGAACGCCGTCGGCCTCTCGACGTCCACACGCATCGTGACGTCGTCCGCGAAGGGGTAGTCCGTCTCCTCGGTGACCGTTACTCGCTGCCCGTCGAGCGTCGCCGTGACCTCGGAGGGCGCGTACGCCACCGTCGCGAGGCCGCCGTCGGGCGACTCCATCCAGAGACTGGCAGCGAACTTCGGCCAGCCCTGGTGGAAGTTCGCGTGACAGCACCCGAAGTGGGGCGTCTGTCCGAAGATGTTGGCCTCGGGCCCGTTCGTCCACGCCCGCTCGGCGACGTCACAGAGCACCTGGTTGGCCTGCTGGTCGTACTGGTGGGCCCACATATCGGGGGTGAACGTCGCCGGGAGTGCGTTGTAGGTGATCCGCTCTAGCCGGTCGCCGAAGGCCGGGTCGCCAAGCGCGGAGGCGAGGTACTCAAGCGAGTACATGTACTCGACGACCGCACACAGCTCCGTCCCCTGCGAGGGGTTTTTGCCGGAGAAGTGCTCGTCGCCGGTGAACAGGCCGGTGGCCTGGCCGTGGAACCGGTCCAGGTTTGCGACCCCGTCGGTGACCGCCTGCCGACTGGTCTCCGCGCCGCTCTGACGGTAGCGGACCGCCGGCGCTTTCACCCCCATCGCGTTGTTCACGACGTGGGTCTCCATCGTCGGGTCGTCGAACTGCTTGCGCTTGTACTCGAAATCGCGGAAGTGGGTGGTCCAATCGAAGCCGCGCCCGACGAACAGTTCGACGAGGTCGAGCACCCACTGCTCGCCGGTCTCCTCCGAGAGCCAGTGAAACGTCACCGCCATATCCATCCACCGCATCTCGGCCCAGTCGTCGATCGACCAGTCGTCGGGGTGTTCCAGGAGATAGTCCGCGAACGACACGATAGCGTCGAGGGCCCGCTCGTCGCCGGTCGCCTCGTAGTGCTGGCGCAGCACCTTGCAGATGACGTATCGCGGCCACGGGTCCGCCGCGTCGACGGCCTCCCAGACCTGGGTCGGGTGGAACTGACCGTCCTCGTTCTGGGAGTCGAGGAACCCCTCGACCCACTCGTCGGCTTTCGCCAGCAGCGTCTCGTCGTCGAGCAGGTGGGCGAGCGGCACGAGCCCGTCGGCGTAGTACGGCCCCCGCTCCCAGCCGTCACGCTCGCCCCCGAGCCAGGCGTTGTCCGCCAGGTCTTCCCAGATCTCGTCGATGCTGCCCGTCAGCCCCTCCGCCTGGATCTCTAGCTGGCGGTGCAACCACCCACGCGGCGTGACCGCTCCCAGTGGGAGCGGCGTGAACGCTCTCGGCTCTAACTCCGGGTCGTCTCGAACAGTCATGAGAAGGTGCAGTTCTGCGGGTGTAATAATTCTGTTGCCCGGAGTAGCGCCGGTGGGGCAGCGGTCGGACACCGCCCCGCTCCAGGAAGCGGGCCACCGCGGTGGGGTCGGCGATGTCCGTCCGGCAAAGTATATACGCTCGTGTTCTGAAGCGGGTAGCATGACTGACGACAGTCTGGCTGCAGCGACGCCACTCCCGTTCACCGACGTGACAGTCGATGACCCGTTCTGGACGCCGCGGCTGAAGACGCTCCGGGACGTGACGATGGAGACGGTCTACGAGAGTCTGGAAGAGACGGGCCGGATAGACAACCTCCGGATCGCCGCCGGCGAGGCCGACGGGGAGTTCAGCGGCCGGTACTACAACGACTCGGACGTGTACAAGTGGCTGGAAGCGGCGTGTTATCTCCTGGCGGTCGACGGCGACCCGACGCTGCGCGAGCGGGTCGACGACCTCGCCGACGTCATCGAGAGCGCACAGGAAGACGACGGCTATCTCAACAGTTACTTCCAGCTCGTCGAACCGGAGGCCAAGTGGACGAACCTCCACGCGATGCACGAGCTCTACTGCGCGGGGCACTTCTTCGAGGCGGCGGTCGCTCACCACCGCGCCACCGGCGACGACCAGTTACTCGACGTGGCGCGACGGCTCGCCGACCACGTCGACGAGCAGTTCGGCCCCGACGCCGCGACGGGATACCCGGGACACGAGGAGGTCGAACTCGCGCTCGTGAAGCTGTTCCGGGAGACCGGCGAGCGGCGGTATCTCGACCTCGCGAGCTACTTCGTCGACGAGCGCGGCCGGGAGCCCTCCCGGTTCGAGCGGGAGGTGACCGACCCGGAGGGGGTTACCGGTCGCGTGTACGACCGCGTCCTCGAAGGCGGCGAGTACGACGGCAGTTACTTCCAGGACCACGCCCCGGTCCGCGAGCAGGACACCGCCGAGGGACACGCGGTCAGGGCGACGTATCTCTACTGTGGGATGGCCGACGTCGCCATGGAGACGGGCGACCGCGAGCTGGTCGACGCGCTCGAGAAGTTGTGGTCGAACGTGACCGAACGACGGATGTACGTCACCGGCGGGGTCGGGTCGAGCCACGAGGGCGAGCGGTTCACCGTCGACTACGACCTGCCCAACGAGACGTCCTACGCGGAGACCTGTGCGGCGCTGGGGAACGTCCTCTGGAACCACCGGATGCTCCAGCTCACCGGCGAGGGGCGGTTCGGCGACGTCATGGAGCGGACGCTGTACAACGGCCTGCTTGCCGGGCTGTCACTGTCGGGCGACCGGTTTTTCTACGCGAACCCGCTGGAGGTAAACGGCGACGAACACGCACTCCACGACCAGGACGAGCACCGCTTTGCCACCGAGCGCCAGCCCTGGTTCGAGACGGCCTGTTGCCCGACGAACGTCCCGCGACTCCTGCTCACACTCGGCCAGTACGCCTACCTGCGTGACGGGAACGAGGCGCTCTACGTGAACCTCTACGTGGGGAGCAACGCCGAGACGGCGGTCGACGGGACGGACGTCGCGGTCGCCCAGACGACCGACTACCCCTGGAGCGGGACGGTCGAGGTCGAGGTCGACCCCGTCGAACCCGTCGAGTTCGCGCTGAAGTTGCGGCTGCCCGACTGGTGTGACGACTACGCCCTCTCCGTCGACGGGACCAGCACGGACGCGACCGTCGAGGACGACTTCGTCACCCTCGCCCGCACGTGGACCGGGTCGACGACGGTCGAACTCGACCTCGACCTCGACGTCGACCGCATCGCGGCACACCCCGACGTGCGGGAGAACGCCGGCCGGGTCGCACTCCGGCGAGGGCCGCTCGTCTACTGTCTCGAGGGCGCCGACCACGACCAGCCCCTCTCGGACTACGCCCTGGCCGCCGACCCGAACGTCGCCGAGTCCTACGAGGAGGACCTCCTCGACGGCGTCGTCACGCTCACCGCGGACGGGGTCGCTTCCGACCGGTCCACGTGGGAGGGGTCACTCTACCGGTCGTTCGAGGCGACCGCGCCGGTCGAGACGAGCGTGACGGCAGTCCCCTACTACGGGTGGGGACACCGCGACCCGGGCGAGATGCGCGTGTGGGTCCGCTCGCACCGCCCCGAGGGGGGCGACCGGTTCGCGGACGGAATATAACGTCGGTGATAAAAAAGTATAAACTCGGGAACGTCGACGTTGGATTCATGACTGTCGAACTCGACGGCGTCACAAAGCGGTTCGATGACCTCCTCGCGGTCGACGACGTCTCACTGACGATCGACGATGGGGAGTTCCTGACGCTGGTCGGGCCCAGCGGGTGCGGGAAGACGACGACCCTGCGGTGTATCGCCGGCCTCGAAGACGTGAGCGAGGGGACGATCCACTTCGACGGGCGTGACGTGACGAACCTGTCCCCCCAGCAGCGGAACATCGCGTTCGTGTTCCAGAACTACGCGCTGTATCCGCACATGACTGCCCGGCGAAACATGTCGTTCGCGCTTGAGGACCAGGGTATGCCGGACGCGGACATCGAACGGAAGGTGGCGGAGACGGCGGAAATGCTGGGTATCACCGAGCAGTTGAACCAGAAGCCGGGCGAACTCAGCGGCGGCCAGCAACAGCGCGTCGCCCTCGGCCGAAGCATCGTCCGCGACCCGGACGTCTTCCTGCTGGACGAACCGCTCTCGAACCTCGACGCCAAGCTCAGGGTCCAGATGCGGGCCGAACTCCAGAAGATCCACAACGAACTCGACAGGACGATGATCTACGTGACCCACGACCAGGAGGAGGCGATGACGATGAGCGACCGGATCGCGATCATGAACCAGGGTCGTCTCCAGCAGGTGAGCCCGCCCGCAGAGGCGTACTACCAGCCGAAGAACCGGTTCGTCGCCAGCTTCATCGGGAGCCCGGCGATGAACTTCATCGGGTGTCAGGACGACGGCGACCGCATCGAGACCGCCGCGTTCTCGACCGCAAAGCCCGAAACGGTGACCGAAACCGTCGGCGAGCTCGGCGTCCGCCCGGAGGATATCGAACTCTCGGAGAGCGAAGGGGATTTCGGGGCGGACGTGAGCGTGTTCGAACAGCTCGGGTCGTACAATATCGTCTACCTGGACGTCGACGGCGTCGACGACGAGTTCATCGCGCAGGTCCCGGCGACCAAGTACTTCGAGCCGGGCGACCGCGTCAGCGTCTCGGTCACTGGCGGGCGGTACCACCTCTTCGCGGGGGACGGAACCGCCGTCTCCAACCCCCCGACTCCCTCCGAGGACGAGCAGAGCCAGCCCGGCGTCACCGGGCAATCGAGCGCGAAGGGGTAAGGGGGCCGGAGACGGACCGCGACGGCAGACTGCCGCGGGCCGCGAGGACGTGGTCCGCCGGCAGCTCACCCGGACGGGATCAGATTTAATAGTACCGCCATGCTGGAGTGTTTCATGGCAGAGGATAGCCAATGGCGTAGACGGCAAATTCTGAAAACGACTGGTGCGGGACTCGCCGCAGGTGGACTGGCGGGGTGTTCCGGTAACGGCGGTGATGGCGGTGACGGCGACGGCGGTGACGGTGGCGGCGGTGACGGTGGCGGCGGCGACGGTGGCGGTGGCACGACCACGGTCTCGTACATCGACCGCGACCAGGACTCGGCTGACACGTACCCCCCCGCGTTCAACGAGTCTCACGACGACGTTCAGGTCGAGGGTCGGAAGGTGGGCGACCGGTACCAGGACGTCATCACCCAGATCCGGGCGGGCGAACAGCCGGGCGACGTCATCGGGGTCGACGTCGTCCAGCTCGGACTGTTCGACGAACTCGGCGCGCTGGCCGACATCGGGTCGTTCGCCGACGGTCTCGAGTTCCGCGACGAGATCCTCGGCGGGCTCGACCCGCTGTTTTTCGAGGCCGGCGACACGACGGTCGCCCTCCCCTTCTGGATCGACGCCAGCTTCTATTATTACAACAAGAACCACTTCGAGGAGGCCGGGCTGGACCCGGAGAGCCCGCCCGAGACCTGGACGGAGTTCGAGGAGGCCGCCGCGGCGCTCGATGGGGTCAACGACGACTTCCCTCCGCTGGGCCTGTCGTTCAACGGCGGGCTGGCGGAGTTTTTCTTCTGGCCGTTCATCTGGTCGAACGGCGGCCGGATTGTCAACGACGCCGGGGACACGGCGATGATAGACCAGGACCCCGCCATCGAGGCGCTGGAGTTCTGGGTGAACCTCAGCGACCAGGGGTACACCACGGACATGATCGCCAGCGAGTGGCCCGACTTCCACAGCCAGTTCGCCGGCGGGGACACGTCGATCATGGCGTCCAGCCAGTTCGGGATCAGCCACGTCCAAGAGAACAACCAGGAGATGTACGAGAACGAGAACTTCGGGACGGCCCTGTTCCCGGCCCCGGAGGGCAACGAGCGGTCGAGTTTCCTCGGCGGGAACTCGATCTCCATCATCAGCGACGCGAAAGACGACGAGGCGACCTTCGAGGCCGCAAAGGAGTTCCTCCGGTGGACGCTCAGCGAGGAAGGGATGAAGGCGACCCAGTCGATCGGGAATCTTCCCGCCCGCGCCCGCGGGTTCGAGGTCGGGTCCTACGCCGAGGAACCGTACAGCACGTACATCGAACAGGCCCAGGTCGCGCTCGACCAGGGGCAGGTGCTCATCCACCCGAACTACGAGGGCATCGCCCAGGAGATGCGGCCGGCGGTCGAGGCGGCCTTCGCTGGCAACAAGACCCCGGAACAGGCGTTCACCGACGCCGCCGACCGGATAAACAACGACGTGCTCGGTGAGTAACCGCGTCGTCAACCAATGTCAACCATATCCGACATAAACGACCGGTTACGTCGGTCGGGTTTCGGCTCCAGCGTCCGGGACATCGACTGGACGCCGTACTACTACGTCACGCCGCTGATGCTGGTGTACCTGGCGTTTCTGGCGTTCCCCGTCGCCTACGCGCTGTTGATCAGCTTTCAGGACTTTACCACGGTCACCAACACGGAGTGGGTCGGCGTCGAGAACTACGTCGACGTGCTGACCGACAGCAGGTTCTACAACGCGCTGACGAACACGGCGCTGTACGCGGTCGGGACCGTGGTGTTGCCGCTCGCGATCGGCCTCGCGATGGCGCTGGTCCTGAACGACGAACGGGTCAAAGGGAACACGCTCTTCCGTGGCATGATCTTCCTCCCGTACGTCGTCCCGATCGTCGTCGTCGGCATCCTCTTTGGATGGGTGTTCACCGAGTTCGGGATCGTCAACGCCCTCCTCTCCCAGGTGGGGCTAATCGCCGGTCCGGTCCCCTGGCTCAGCCGGAGCCAGTACGCTATGCCGACAGTGATCATCCTCGCGACCTGGCGCGGCGTCGGATTCAACATGGTGATCTTCCTCGCTGGCCTCCAGTCGATCCCCGACGAGATCTACGAGGCCGCTCGCATACAGGGTAAATCGCGGTGGCAGATGTTCCGGAGTCTGACGCTCCCGCTGTTGAAACCGTCGCTGACGATTGCCGTCGTCCTCGGCGCCCTGGCCGCGCTCCGTGGGTTCGCCGAGATCTGGGTGATGACCCAGGGCGGACCGTCGGGCGCGACGACGACCCTCGGCGTGTACTTTTACCGGGAGGCGTTCATCCAGAACAACTTCGGTAAGGGCTCGGCCATCGGGTTCATCATGTTCGTCATCGCGTTGGTGTTGAGCGTGCTCATCGTGCGGTACTCGGAGGACGAATCCAATGGCGACTGACAACACCGGACTGGCGGACCGGATCAGAACGCGAACGCCCACCCGGATAGTCAGCTACGTCGTCCTCGGCGTCACGGTCCTGTTGCTCCTGTTCCCGCTGTTCTGGATGGTCTCGACGGCGCTCAAGACGGGCCAGGCGCTCACGGAGTTCCCCCCGACGCTGCTCCCGTCTTCGCCGAGCCTCAGCCCGATGTTCGAGGCGTTCGAGACCGGCCTCTGGGACCAGTGGTTCCTGAACACCGCCATCTTCGCCGTCGGGGCGACTGTGGGGACCCTGATAGTGTGTACGCCGGCCGCCTACGCGCTCTCCCGACGGGAGTTCCGGGGCCAGAAGGTCGTCTTCCTCGCGATCATGGCGCTGCTGGTCTTCCCCGGGCAGATCCTGGCGCTCCCGCTCTTCATCCAGTTCGTCCAGATGGGGCTGACCGACAGCTACATCGGGCTGATACTCATCTACGTGGCGCTGTTCTCGGCGTTCACGACGTTCCTGTTGCGCGGGTTCTTCCAGTCGCTGCCCTCGGACGTCGAGGACGCCGCCCGAGTCGCCGGGATCAGCGAGTGGAAGACGTTCTTCCGGATCATCCTCCCGCTGGCCAAGCCCGCGATCGGCGTGGCCGCGGTGTTCATCTTCGTGTTCACGTGGAACGAGTTCCTCTTCGCGCTCATCTTCCTGAACGACGAGTCGCTGTACACGATAAGCGTCGGTCTGCCCGTCTTCCAGGGGCGGTACGGCAACACCGCGATGAACCAGCTCATGGCGATGGCCGCGCTGTCGTCGCTACCCGTGTTGATGCTGTTCGTCTTCACCCAGGAGTCGTTCATCAAGGGCATCGCGACCGGCTACGAGTTCTGACCGGCGCCTCGCTGTCTCCCGTCCCGGCGTTTTCAGGTTTTCCCGCCCCAGTTCGGTCAATGTCGCGGTTTCGGCCGCGACTCGACCGTGCCCCCGGCCGAGCGACGGGAGCACGACGCGTCCTCATACTGTCGGACACAAGTACGTGAACACGTTCGCCGGGAACACGCTATCGAAACGCTCGTTCCCGGTCGAACGAGCCACCGACGGTGCCCTCAGCTGTGTCCGACAGTATCAGAGGTCAGCGTGGACGTGGTCGGCGGCCTTCAGCGAGAGGGCGGCGATGGTCAGCGTGGGGTTCATCGCGCCACCCGTCCGGAAGACGCTGCTCGACGCGATAGTGAGATTCGCCACGTCGTGGGTCCGCAGTCGCTCGTCGACGACGCTCTCGGCCGGGTCGGTCCCCATCCGCGTGGTGCCCATCGGGTGGTTCGCGGGCGGCGGGTCCCGGGGGTTCGACGACCAGGTCACCCGCCCTTCCATCTCGTCTATGACCTCCTCCTGAATCGCCTGGGCGCGTCGCAAGGTCGCCACCGCGTGGTCGCCGACGTCCCAGGCGATGTCGGGCACCGGGTTCCCGTGGTCGTCCGTCCGCGAGGTGTCGAGAGTGACCCGGTTCGTCGGGTCGGGGAGCTGCTCGACGAGCGCGCCGACCATCGCCCGGTTCCCGAACTCCAGTTGCACTCCCGTCAGCAGGTCGTCGCCCCAGGAGCCGTCCCCGAGCGCGACCTCGACCGGCGAGGGGCCGGCGCTGTTCATGAACTCCAGTTTGATGCTGCCCGGCGTGTCGTTCTCGTGGTCGTAAAACTGGTGAGACTCGCTGGTCATGAACCCGACCTGGTGCTGGCGGGTGTCGGTGGGGACCACGGCCTCGGTGCCCGCGAACGGGTGTTCCATCAGGTACCGACCGACGGCGCCGCTCCCGTTCGCCAGCCCGTCGGGGTGCTGTTCGGACCGCGAGAGAAAGAGGAGTCGTGGCGTCTCGACCGCGCCGGCGGCGAGGACGAACTGTCGGGCCGTCTGGCGGTGGGTCTCCCCGTCCGGGGTCGCGTACACCGCTGCCTCGACCTGCTCGCCGTCGGAGCCATGGACGAGTCGCTGGACCGGCGCGCAGTCTATCACCCGCGCGCCCTCGCGCTCGGCCTTGGCGACGTGGACCGAGGCGTCGTACTTCGCGCCGGACGGACAGACCGGGTCACAGGTCCCGTAAGCCTGGCAGGCGGCCCGGTCGTCGTAGGGCTCGGAGTTGCGGGCGTGGGGCACCGAGTGTGTCTCGATGCCCAGTTCCTCGCAGGCCTCGCCGTAGAGCGAGTCGGCGTAACTGGGAGGGAAGGCGTCCATCGGGAACGGTTCCTCGCGGGGTGGTTCGAACGGGTTGTCGGTCGCGCCCGCGACCCCCAGTTCGCGTTCCGCCGCCGCGTAGTAGGGTCCGAGGTCCGCGTAGCCGATGGGCCAGTCCGAGGCCAGCCCGTACCGCGACCCCATCTCGAAGTCCTTCTCGTGGTACCGCGGGACCAGCCCGATCCAGTGGAGCGTCGTCCCGCCGACGCCTTTCACCCGGGTCTCGTTGAGGGGGTAATCGAGCGGTCCGGACGAGCTGTACGCGTCGCGTTCGCCACCCATGTCCCAGACCTCGAGTTCGTCGTGGGCCGGGCGGAGGAACTGTGCCATCTGGTGCTGGCGCCGCTCGCGGTCGAACCGCGGCCCCGCCTCGAGCACGACCACCTCGTGCCCCCGGCCGGCCAGCGAGTGCGCGACCAGCGCGCCGGCCGGCCCGGAGCCGACGACGCAGACGTCGGCCCGCTCGGATGGCGTCCGGTCGGTTCCGCTCACGACTGCGGCCCCCGCTGGTAGGCAGCGAGCCCCCCGGGGTGTCCCGTGGGGTTCTCCGCGCCGACGAGTTCCCCGCCTGTCGGCGTCGTGAACAGTGCGAACAGCAACTCGTTGACGAGGTAGTACCGGATCCGTTCGGCCTCGCTCCCCCCGGGGTCCGGTTCCGTCGACGCCATCTCGAGGTCGTAGAGGAGTCCCTCGCGTTCGGCAGGTTCCAGGTCGGCGAACTGCGCTCCGCGCTGCTCGACTGCGCGCTCGTCGAGCGCCGCCACCGCCTCCCCGACCGCCTCCCGGTACGCCCTGTCCCCGTCGACCCGCCCGAGGACGTACGTCTCGACGAACCCGTCGGTCGCGGTCACCTCGGAGGGATAGAGCACCGGCGCCAGCGCTCGCATCGTCTCGAGGTCGTGGTCCGCCGACCCGTCCTCGCGGTCGACAGCCAGCAGCGCTGCACCCCCACCGACCGTGACGCCCGCGGCAGCGAGTGCGACGACCGCCTCGCGGCGTGTGAGTTCCATCGCGCATCCATCGAACCCCACATACAAATCTGTTTCCCGGGGAGGGCCGGCGTCGACTCGGATACGTGGTCGGGGCCTTTTAACGACAAAAATAAAGGGATATATAACAAATAAAATTTATAAAGCTCTCATACTCTCCAGTCGTCGTCGAGACGACGGTGACTCGCTCCGACCCACAATCCACGAGCGGTCTAGGTCGACCGGTTCGGCGGTCGGAGCACCGTTCCCGGGCTCTCCGGCGGACCGATGTCGCTTCGAAGCCGTCGAACCGATGGACTGCCCACTCGCACGTATCGGGCAGCTCCGCGGTCGTCGGTGCGGTGGAGACCGCCCGTAGCCGTTCGCCACCAGTAAGCGCCGTATCTCCCGGTTTTCGCGTTTCCCTCGAGTACCGCGTCCGTCCCTTCGCGGGGGATGGCGTCCGATCTTGACGGTACGTCTATATTACAAGAAAATTTATTTTTAGTTCGTATTTATTATGTCTCTTTAATCGACCGGCTCGCCCGCGAAGGCACCAATCAGAGTTGACCGGGAGAAACCAGGTCCTCTCGCACGCCGACTCTCGTCCCGGCCGGGTGCGGTCACTCCAGCAGGGACGCGACGGTCTCGCAGACCTTCGTCGCCACCGCCTCCTGCGGGCGCGTGGCGTCGACGCGGACGAAGCGGTCGGGGTCGTCGTCGACGAGTCGCTCGTAGTTGTCGCGCACGTCTTCGAGGAACTCGACCTGTTCCAGTTTGTTTGTCGTGCCCGCACGTTCGGCACCGGTCGCGGGGTCGACATCGAGGTAGACCGTGGCGTCGGGGGGGCGCGTCCAGGGGGCGTGGACCTCCCGAACGAACTCGAGCGGGTCGGCGACGTCCAGGTCGGGGTGGGTGGCGAGGGTGGCGCCCTGGTAGGCGTAGCGCGAGTCGGAGTAGCGGTCGGAGACGACGACCCGCCCCTCGGCGAGCGCTGGGCGGACTGTCTCGGCGAGGTGAGCGGCGTGGTCGGCGGTGTAGAGGAACAACTCGGCGAGCGAGTCGGCGTCGTCGGCGCCGATGGACCGACGGACGGCATCGCCGTACCACGACCCCGTCGGCTCGCGGGTGAAGACGGCGTCGTCGGGGACGGCGTCGGACTCCCGCAGGCGGGCGGCGGCGGAGCTCTTGCCGCTGCCGTCGAGTCCCTCCAGCGTGACGAGCATACTCGGACCTGGGTGGGCGCCCACGTAAACGCCGCGGCACGCGACCCGCCGGCGACCCCCGGTGTCGTTGTGCTGCTGTCTCCCGAAACCGACTACCGGACTGGTTCGGCGGGAACGTTTAGGTGGCTGGGGTGCACTATTTCTGATATGAACGTACTGGTCGTCGGCGGGAGCGGGTTCATCGGGACGCACCTGAGCGAGGAACTGACCGAGCGGGGCCACGACGTGACAGTGCTCTCGCGGTCGCCCGACGAGGACGAGTTGCCCGACGGCGTCGCGACTGAGACGGGCGACGTGACTGACTACGACTCCATCGAGGGCGCCTTCGAGGGCCAGGACGCCGTGGTCTACCTCGTGGAGCTGTCGCCGCTGTTCAAGCCCGACGGGGGCGATACGATGCACGACCGGGTCCACCGCGGCGGGACCGAACACTGCGTCAGGGCCGCCGAGGCGCACGGCGTCGACCGGTTCGTCCAGTTGAGCGCGCTCGGCGCCGACCCCGAGGGGGCGACCCACTACATCCGCGCGAAGGGTCGCGCCGAGCGGGTGGTGCGCGACTCCGAGCTGGACTGGGTGATCTTCCGGCCTTCCGTGGTGTTCGGCGAGGGCGGGGAGTTCGTCGGCTTCACCAAGCGGCTGAAGAAACTGTTCGCGCCCGCCGTGCCGGTGTACCCGCTGCCCGGCGGCGGCACGAGTATCCGGTTCCAGCCCGTCTGGGTCGGCGACCTTGTCCCCATGATCGCCGACGCCGTCGAGGACGACGACCACGTCGGCGAGACGTACGACGTCGGTGGCCCCGACGTCCTCACGCTCCGGGAAGTGACGGAACTGGTCTACGACGCCGAGGGGCGGTCGGTCACCGTGGTCCCGCTCCCGATGGCGATGGCCAAGGTCGGCCTCTCGGTGCTGGGGGGGCTCGGCTTCCCGATGGGCAGCGACCAGTACCGGTCGCTCCAGTTCGACAACGTCACCGACGACAACGACGTCGCCGCCTTCGACGTCGACGCGTCCGACCTGCGGACGTTCCGGTCGTATCTCGGACTCGCCGGCTGACGGCCCGGCGGGCCGCACCGGGGACCGGTCCGACTGTTCGCTGCCCTCCGCGTCGAACGTGCGTCGGCCGGCCGTCGGACACGTGTCGGCGGTCCATCACTATCACATTCGATTAACGGACAAAAAGCTTATTGCCGCCTTGTGACTCTTTATTTCCCAACGGTAGCACCACCTATGAAATTGGCGATGATCGGCTTCGGGCAGGCCGGCGGGAAGATCGTCGACAAGTTCCTCGAATACGACGAGGCGACGGGGAGCGGGATCGTCCGCTCCGCGGTTGCGGTCAACACGGCGAAAGCCGACCTGCTCGGGCTAGAACGGATCCCCAAGAAGAATCGCGTGCTCATCGGCCAGGCCCGGGTGAAGGGCCACGGCGTGGGCGCGGACAACGAACTCGGCGCGGAGATCGCCGAGGAGGACATAGACGAGGTCCAGAGCGCCATCGACAACGTGCCGGTCCACGAGATCGACGCGTTCCTCATCATCGCGGGCCTGGGCGGCGGGACCGGTTCGGGCGGGTCCCCCGTACTCGCGAAACACCTCAAGCGGATCTACACCGAACCGGTGTACGGGCTGGGCATCCTGCCGGGCGGCGACGAGGGTGGCATCTACACCCTCAACGCCGCGCGGTCGTTCCAGACGTTCGTCCGCGAGGTGGACAACCTGCTGGTGTTCGACAACGACGCCTGGCGCCAGTCCGGCGAGTCCATGGAGAGCGGCTACGACGAGATCAACGACGAGATCGTCCGCCGGTTCGGCGTCCTCTTTGGCGCCGGCGAGGTCGGGTCGGGCGATGCAGTCGCCGAAAGCGTGGTGGACTCCTCGGAGATCATCAACACGCTCGCGGGCGGGGGCGTCTCCACGGTGGGATACGCCGCCGAGAGCGTCGAACCCACAAACGACAGCGGCCTCCTCTCGCGCTTTACCGGGGGCAGCGACGGCGACGGCATCGACGACGGCGGCATGGACGCCGCCAACACGACCAACAGGATCACCTCGCTGGTGCGCAAGGCGGCGCTGGGGCGGCTGACCCTGCCCTGTGAGATCGACGGCGCCGAGCGCGCGCTGCTGGTCATGAGCGGTCCGCCCGAGCACCTCAACAGGAAAGGCATCGAGCGCGGGCGCAAGTGGCTCGAAGAGCAGACCGGGAGCATGGAGGTCCGCGGCGGGGACTACCCCGTCCAGGAGAACAACGTCGCAGCCTCGATCCTGCTGTCGGGCGTTCACAACGTGCCCCGGATAAAGGAACTCCAGCAGGTCGCCATCGAGGCACAGGACAACATCGACGACATCCGCGAGCAAAGCGAAGCGCAATTAGAGGAGTTGGTCGAAGATGATCAGGATGAGTTGGATCCGCTCTTCTAAGAGCGTCACAGTCGTCGCACTGCTCGCGCTCCTGCTCGCCGCGGCCGGCCCAGCGGGAGCGCTGACCGTGACCGACGAGACGGAGTTCAGCGAGTCACGCGTCGGCGTGACGGTCTCGACGACGGTCGTCATCGAGGACCCCTTCACCGACCAGCCCGACCAGTGGACGCTCCAGGGGGTGACCGAACTGGAGAACGTCAGCTGGGTGGTGACAGTGCTGGACCAGGAGAACCAGATCAACCAGGAACAGTACGCCGAACAGACGTTCGAACAGGAACTCAGCCTCGACAACGGCGGCGACGAGGTCCGGATCGACCTCACCGGCGACACGCCCCCCGTCGAGAACCACACGTACGACCCGCCCCAGGCCTACACGCTCTGGGAACTGGTCGCGGTCACGGGAAGCAGCGAGTCGACGCTGAACACGACCGAGATCCACCATTACACCAACGACAGTCGCGAGGCGCGCCGGGCGATCGACAACGCGTCGATGGCGATCAACGACTCCGGGGGCAATCCGGAGGCCCGGGACACGCTGAACAGTTCCGTCTCCTCGTACGAGAACGGCAACTTCGGGAACGCGATCGACCTCGCGAACGACGCAGAGAGCCAGGCCGAACAGGTCCAGCAGTCCCAGCAACAGACCCAGACGCTCATCTACGCCGGAGTCGCGGTCCTCGTCCTCGTCCTCATCGGCGGGGGCGTCTACTACTGGCGGGCCAACCAGGGGCCGGACACGAAGCTCCAGTAGATGCGCGTCGTCGTGCCGTTCGGCGCTGTCGACCCGAAAACCCGCCTCTCCCCCGTTCTCGACGCCGACGAGCGGCGTGCGTTCGCCCGCGCGATGCTCCGTGACGTCCTCGACGCCCTCCCGGCCCGTCACGACCCGACGGTCCTCGCCACCGGGCCGGTCGACTGCGGGGCCCCCGTCGTCGTCGACGAGCGCCCGCTCACCGAGGCGGTCAACGACCGGCTTCCCGGCGGCCGTGACGACCCGGTCGGCGTCGTGATGGCCGACCTCGCGCTTGCGACGCCGGCGGCGCTGGACCGGCTCTTTGCCCCCGACGCTGACGTGGTGTTCGTGCCGGGCCGGGGCGGGGGCACCAACGCCCTGGTCGTCCGGGACCCCCGGTTTCGCGTGGACTACCACGGCGCCTCGATCCGCGACCACCGTGCAATCGCTCGCGAAGTCGGCGCCGACACCGCGACAGTCGACTCCTTCCGGCTGGCGACCGACGTCGACGAGCCCGCGGACCTCGTCGAGGTGTTGCTCCACGCCGACGGGCGCGCGACCGCGTGGCTCCGCGAGGCCGGCTTCGCCGTGACGACGACCGACGGCCGGGTCGAGGCGAGACGTCCTGCTGGCCCAACCTAGTCGGATTCGGGCCGAAATTTGGACAACCGTTTTGTTCGACACGAACCAACCGTGGAACGCACGGGCCACTCCCCGTGCAGACGGCTCGCGCCACGCACCTGGACCGTGCCAAGCTGACGCTCCTCCTCCGTTTCCGGCCCGTCAGACGACGGGCCCGCCCATCTTTCCCCACCCCCGACCGGTCGCTGCCCCGGCGCGGGGCTGTGCACACGACCGCGTCACCGACCGGCACGGCGATTCGCCGCGAGCGCCAGCCCTTTGACCGTCGAACGCCGAGCACCGACCGTGATCCCCGGCGCGGCCGAGTACGGCGTCGACCTGTCGATACGCGACGCAGCCGTCGAGGACCTCCTCTCGGTCGGACCTGCCGACGTCGACCCCGCCGACGAGTTGACCTTCGCGCGCAACGTCTTCGTCCCGCTCACCACGGCCTGCCGGTACACCTGCACGTACTGCACCTACTACGACCCGCCGGGCCAGGCGTCGCTGCTGTCCCCCGAGGCGGTCCGGGAACTCGTCGCGATGGGCGCCGACGCCGGCTGTACGGAGGCGCTGTTCACGTTCGGCGACGACCCCGACGACCGCTACACTCGCATCCACGACCAGCTCGGCGAGTGGGGCCACGACTCCATCCACGAGTACCTCCGGGAGGCCTGCGAGATAGCCCTGGAAGAGGGGTTGCTCCCCCACTCCAACCCCGGCGACCAGACCCGCGAGCAGATGGCCCTCGTCGCGGACGTCAACGCGAGCATGGGCGTCATGCTCGAGACCACTGCCGACGTCAGGGCCCACGGCGGCCCCCGCGCGAAGTCGCCCGGACAGCGTCTCGACACCATCCGGACCGCGGGCGAACTCGGCGTCCCGTTCACCACCGGGATCCTCGTGGGGATCGGCGAGGAGCCCGCCGACCGCGCCGAGAGCCTGCTCGCTATCCGGGAGTTACACGAGCGCTACGGCCACGTCCAGGAGGTGATCGTCCAGCCCGTCAAGGAAAACGAGCGCTGGCGCGGCGGGACGCCGGACGCGGGGACGCTGTGCCACGCCGTGGCGATGGCCCGCGCCGCGCTCCCCGAGGCGGTGTCGGTGCAGGTCCCCCCGAACCTGACCGACGCCCGCGAGGTGGTCGACTGCGGCGTCGACGACCTGGGCGGCGTCTCGCCGGTCACCGACGACCACATCAACCCCGACTACGCCTGGCCCGCGCTCCAGGAACTCGAAGACGTCGCGGACTACGCGGGCGTCCCGCTCCGGGAACGGCTCCCGGTCTACGAGCGGTTCCTCTCGCCCGACCTCCGGCGGACGGGCGTCGACCCCGCGCCGCCGCCTCGCGAGGCCGACCGCTGGGTCTCCGAGCGCATCGAGCGGGCCATCGACGCCGGCGACGAGGCCGGCGAGCGCTACCGGTCGATACTGGCGGGCGGCGCGGCCGATTGATACCGGGTCCCGGGAAACGCAGAGTTCGGAGAACGAAGCTCCGCTCGCCGTTTTTTATACCCTGCCGGCAACACCTGTGTATGGCGGTTCCGGACGCCGCAAGTACGTTCGGCAGTACAGTGGAATCGCTCCTCGTGCTCGGTCTCAAGACCGTCGGGGTGGTGGGTTTCGTCGGATTCATGCTGATGCTGTTCGGGATACCGACCTACTACAACGTCACGGGCGGCGATTACGTCGAAGCGGCGGTCGGGGGTGGCGTCCTCCTCGTGCTCGCGCTGGTGATACTCTGGTCGGTCTACAGGCGAGTCGACATCGACGTGGCGCTCCCCTCGATGACTACGGCGTTGGACGGCGGAGACTGACTGTATCCCAGTACTTCGCCGGGCGAACCGGCGAGTTCCGAAACTGCCGTCCGACCGAACGCATCAGTCGGCGGACTCGCGCTGGGATTCTCGCTCCGCGTCGGTGTCCGCCTGCTCGCGGGGGTCCCACGCCGTCTCGGCGTCGTCGCGCGGGGCCGACCGGTCGCCTGCTCCCGGTCACTCCACGAGCGGCGTGCCGTCCGCGCGCGGCCCGAGCCGTGGTCCGTGGGGCGGGTCGTCGGGGTCGATGCGCCGGCGCTGGCGGTAGTCCGTCGAGCGCTCGACCGGGACGCGACCGATAGCCTCGATCATCTCGACGTACTCGGAAAAGGAGCGGTACTGGCCGAACTCGCCGCCGGCGCGTTTGGTGATCTCTTCGCTGAGGATGGTGCCCATGAAGTCGTCGGCGCCACACGAGAGCATCTTCAGGCCCTGCTCGTCGCCGTACTTGACCCACGAGGACTGGATGTGCTCGATATTATCGAGGAAGAGGCGCGAGACGGCGATCATGAGTTCGTCCTCGTCGGCCGTCGCGCCCGCCTCGACCATCCCGCGCTCGTGGAGCGGGGTGTTCTGGTGGACGAACGAGAGGGGGACGAACTCGGTGATCGCGCCGGCACGGTCCTGCAGTTCGCGGACGCGAGCGAGGTGCTCGACCCGGTGGGCCTCGTTCTCGACGTGGCCGTACATGACCGTCGCGGTCGTGTCGAGGCCGGCGGTCGCGGCGGCCTCCATGGCCTCGAGCCACTCGTCGGTGCGGATCTTGCCGGGACAGATGACGTCGCGTACCTCGTCGACGAGGATCTCGGCCGCGGTGCCCGGCACCGAGTCCAGTCCGGCGTCCCGCAGGCGCTCGAAGACTTCCTCGTAGGACCAGTCGGTTCCCCGGCGGGCGTGGTAGGCCTCTTCGGGCGTCATCGAGTGGACGTGGACGCCACCGACGTCCATCGCCCGGATCTGCGCACAGTAGGTCGCGGGGTCTTTCTCGTATTCGGCGGGCGGGCGGTAGTTCAGGTCGCCCCGCGCGCTCGATTCGAGGACCTCGCGGTGTTCGGCGTCGAGCGCGAACGCCGGGTGGAGTCCCGAGACGGAACAGACCTCGTAGATGCCCCGTTCGAGGGCGCTCTCGACTATCGCGCGGGACTCGGCGGGCGTCTTCGTGAACCCGCTGTGGGACTCGTCGTTTTCGGCGCGGAACTGCTCGGAGCGGTCCTTGAAGTTACAGAACAGGCAGCCGGTGTTGCAGGCGGTCGTGACGTTGTTGTTGAGGTTGGCGACGAAGGTCACCTCGTCGCCGACGACCTCGGCGCGGCGGCGGTCCGCGGCCTCCAGGACGAGTTCCTTTCGCTCGCGGTCGATCCCCGGGCGGTCGGTCCCGGTGGTGAGGAGTTCGATCCCGTCGTCGACAGTCAGCCTGTCGCCGTCGCGGGCCTTCGCCAGCGCGTTCTCGAACGACTGGTCGGTCGCGGGGCGGTGGTCGAACCCGAACTCGCCCCGGGGGACGTTGACCCCGGGCTCGGCCGCGTCGGACATGCTCCCCCCTTGACGACCGAACCTAAAAGGCTCGCGGGTTATCGGTCGCTTTGGTCGGCGCTCGCCGGTAGCGGCCGGCCTTGCCGGGGGCGGTGACGGTCACGAACCCGCTGACACCGCCCGCCTACGCCCGCGCGTTCGGCAGGTAGTCGACGACGGTCGTGAGCGTCTCGAGGACGACCCAGGCGACGAACACGAGGTAGGCGGTCAGGAGCGCGGCGGCCTCGGCCGTCGAGAGGTGCAGGTCCGTCCGCAACACGGTAAAGAGGATGACCGTCGCCAGCGTCAGGACGGCGAACATCGGGACGGCCATCGCGAAGTCGAACGTGGCGCTCCCGAGGATGAGGACGCCGACCGGGATCGCCACGAGGAGGTCGAACGTGTTGGAACCGAGGACGTTCGCGAGCGAGGCGACGCCGCGTTCGTCGCGGGCGGCGCGGACGCTCACCAGCGCGTCGGGCAGGCTCGTCGCGGCAGCGGCGACCGTGACGCCCATGATGAACTCCGGGATACCGAAGGCCAGCCCCAGCGCCTCGACGGCCTCGACGAGCTGGTGGACGGCCCCGAGGATGAGTACCAGGCCGGCGAGCAAGAGCCCCCACTGTCGGCGCGGGTCGACGTCCGCGCCAGCGTCGGGGTCGCTCTCGTGGTCGGCGGTGTCCTGAAACTGGATGAACACGTACAGCCCGTACAGGCCGAGCGGGATGAGCGCCAGCGGCCGCGTGACGGTGCCGGCGAGGTACTCGACCGAGGTGTCGGGGTAGTAGATCACGCCCATCGCGAAGGTGATGACGAGGACCGACACCGCGAGCATGTAGAACTGGGCCTCCTTGTAGACGAGCGTCCTGTTGGACTGGACCTCCTCCTCGGTCGCGAGACCGGCGACGGCCGGGATGACGAGGACGTTGAAGATCGCCGACCCGACGATCGCGCCCACGCCGAGCCCGAGCGAGTTCGTCAACAGCGCCGCGAACGCGACCGTCGCGAGCTCCGGAAAGCTCGACCCCACCGCCGCGACGACCGACCCCTGGACGACCTGCGGGAGCCCGTAGTACTCCGAGAGCCGCTCGCTCGCACCCTCCAGCCAGCTACTCCCCACCCAGATGACGCCCGTGGTGACGAGCACTATCCCAGCGTCGAGCAGGTGCGACCCCGTTACCATCGAGTCGGCTGTCACTCTCCGCACACTAAGCCGTTCCGGCGGCCGGCGCTCCCCGTCGGACCGCCCCCGGGTGCGACCGGGTCGCTCCTCGCGTCACTGACCGCACACTCGGCCATGCTCGTGTACTGGGTGCCGAAGCGAAGTCGGGCCGAACCGACCGGACTCGTCGCCGCGTGCCGAGCACCCCCGCCGCGTCGCTCGGGGCTCTCCCCGGTTTTTCGCCGAGAGACTCGCCAGGAAAACCGGACTGCTTCGCGTTCGCCCCGGCGACGCCCTACTCCCTTTCCCCGGCACCCACGGCGGCTTCGCCGACGGGGTCGTGACCCTCGATGACCTCCTGACCGTCCATGTAGGGGCGCAGGGTCTCGGGCACGGTGACGGTGCCGTCCTCGTTCTGGTAGTACTCCAGCACCGCGACCATCACGCGGGGCAGTGCGAGTCCCGAGGCGTTGAGAGTGTGGAGGTACTCGGCGGACTCGTGGCGCTCGGGGCGGTACCGGAGCCCCGCGCGCCGGGCCTGGTAGTCCTCGAAGTTCGAGGCCGAGGAGACCTCCAGCCAGCGCCCGCCCGCCGCGGGGCCGTGGTCCATGTCGTCGGCGGGCGCCCACACCTCCACGTCGTAGGTCTTCGCGGAGGCGAAGGTCAGGTCCCCGCCACAGAGCGTGACGACGCGGTAGGGCAGTTCCAGGCGGTCGAGCACTTCGGTGGCCTCGTCGACCAGCGATTCGAGGCGGTCGTAACTGGTCTCGGGTTCGACGAAGTTCACGAGTTCGACCTTGTTGAACTGGTGGACGCGAACGATACCCCGTGTCTCGGTGCCGTGCTCGCCGGCTTCGCGCCGGAAGTTGGGGGTGTACGCCTGGTGTTTGATGGGGAGGTCGTCGTCGAGCAGGATCTCGTCGCGGTACATGTTGGTGACCGGCACCT
>JAZKRZ010000011.1:0-31670 GCA_036626395.1 Haloarculaceae archaeon | reverse complement strand
GTTCCCGGTCGAACGAGCCACCGACGGTGGCCTCACGTGTGTCCGACAGTATTACTCGCCCGTACGGCCGATGTCCACGTCGGTGAGTGAGCGGAGCGGTGGCTTGTCGGAGTCGTTCTTGTTGTGGGTGACAAACGTCGCCCCCTCAGCGTGCGCCGTCGCCAGATCGAGTAACCGCTCTTTGACTTCGTCGCCCCGACTGGCGACCAGCTAGATTCCGAGACGAACGGCCGCGAAGACTGGATCGCGCGACTCAGTCCGCGGCGACGGCGTCTTGCTCCTGGGCGTCCTCCAGCACGTCCTCGACCGAGGCCCCCGTGGGCTCGTTGTTCAGGAGAACGTCGATAGGCAGCGTCGGCGCGCCGTCGACGAGGTTCTCGAGGAGGACGAGTCGCTCGCGGGCTCGCGACATCCCGACGTAGAAGACGCGGCGTTCGTTGTCCGTGAGCGTGGGGACGGGCGAGGTGCGCTTGGTGAACTCGTCGACGCCGGGCACGTCCCGGCCCTCCTGTTCGACGGTGGCGGCCATCTGCTCGACGACCTTCTCGGTGAGGTCGGTCGCGACGAAGACGTGGTCGGCCTCGCGACCCTTGGCGCTGTGGATGGTGCCGACGCGCACCCGGTCGGCGTCCATGCCCTCGTACTCGCCCGAGAAGTAGGCCTCGATGCTGCGCTCCTGGAAACTCGTGACCTTCCGGAGCATGTCGGCGGCCGCCCGCGGGTCGGGCATGAACGGCGCGTACTCCGTCACGGTGTCGGGTTCGACCATGATCTCCTCCAGGTCGTCCGTGTCGGCGTCCTCCTCGAGTTCGTCGAGTTCGTCGAACAGGTCGTCACGCTCGCCGGTGCCGAACGCGGAATCGGCGAGCATGTCCGCGAGGCGGCGCGCTTCCAGGCCCGTGACGGGTTCGTCCTCGTGAACGGCTTCGACCGCGCTGACGTACTGGGAGAGGCGGTCGGTCCACATGCGCTGGTCGGTCAGGCAGGTGAAGGGGATGCCCTCGCCGATGAACTCGTCCATGAACTGGAACATCTGGTAGCGCGCCCGGAACAGGACCATCGCGGTCCCCTCCTCGTCTTCCTCGATAGTCCGGCGGACGTTGCGCACGAGGTCGATCATCGAGGGGTTCGTGACGCCCTCGACGCGGCCGCCCTCCTTGCGCGGGTCGAGGTCTTTCTCCTGGCGCTTCTCGATGTGGCTCACTTCCCTGTTGACGACGTTGAGGATGCGCGAGGGCAACCGGTAGGAGTTGGGCAGGATGTTGTCGTCGGTGACCTCCTCTTCGAGCAGGAGGTCGGGGTCGGCGCCCTGCCAGGCGTAGACGACCTGGTCGTCGTCGCCGGCGATCATGACGCGGTCCATGTGGGGGCGCCACTCCGAGTACACCTCGTACTGCAGGGTGGTGATGTCCTGGAACTCGTCGATGACGAGGTAGTCGACGCTCGGGAGCAGCGAGCGCTGGTTGACGCGCTCGAGCATGTCGGCGAAGCCGACGACGCCGTGTTCGCCCTTGTACTGGCGCCAGGCGCGGATCGTCTCGGGGACGCTCACCCGGTCGTCGTCGCTCGACCAGGTGGGCGTGTACTTGTTGCCCGTCTGGGCGCGGTCGTCGACATCCGGCGGGAGACGCACCGTCTCCTCGTCCCACTTGAACGGGACGTCGTACCAGTCGGCGACGTCTCTCCGGGTGCGCTGGAGCCACTGGCTCGTGGCGATGATCTTGTTGCCGAGCGTCGTCGACCGCGCCGACCGCCGGCGCGACCCCTCGTACTCGTCCTCGTACTCGATGCCGTACTCGTCACAGAACTCCTCTTTGTCCGATTCCCCGACCACGTCCCCCCGGGACAGGTCGAGCAGTTCGTAGGCTTTCGCGTGCATCGTACAGACGTTCCCGCGCAGCGCCCGGGGCGACTCGTCCAGACGCTCGGCCAGGCGCTCGCGGATCTCCGTCGCGGCCGCACGGGTGTAGGACACCACCAGCACGTCGCGAAACGTCACGTCGTCGCTTTCGTCCAGCAGTTCCTCGACGCGGTCGAGCAGTGCCGTCGTCTTCCCGCTCCCGGGACCACCGAACAGGCGCGTCACCTCGGTGGACGAACCAGTCATTGGACAGTGAAACGGGCTTGTCCCCCATAAACGACGCGGCTTCGACTCGCCTGCTTCGACTCGCGTGAAATGTGAGCGCGCGAGCGGGGGGCGCGCCTCTCGACCGGTGGGGACGCAGGCGGTCTCCCCGACCGGCCCGCCCGTCACCGGTACAGCGAGAGGTACAGCATCGTGAACCCGATGATGAAGGGGATGGTTTCGGTCATCCCGAAGAAGATGCGGACCACTTCGCTGGTCCCGTTGCCCCCGAGCTGGGTGATGACGCTCGTGATGGCGACGCCCATGCTGATGAAGGCGAACCCCATGAACGCGTACTGGAGGCGCTCGGAGGGCTTCTTGCGGTAGGCCTGGAAGCTGATGAGCGTGATGCCGAGCGTCAGCCCGAACACCACCAGCCGCATGAGTACCAGTACCCCCCGGAGCGCTGCAGCGATTTCGACCATCGGCCTGTGTGATATGTCCCAGAGCGGTCTCTTAATACTACCCCCAACGGGAGCGACGGTCGCGTCCGGTCGGCGGGGACGGGTCACCTACTCGGGGTTGAGGTCGTCCCAGAGCTGGCTGAACCGGTCGGGGAGGTTCTCCTCGCGGTAGATGCGTACCCTGTACTCGTCGTCTTCCAGCGAGATGACCGTCGACTCGAAGTTCGACTCGTAGACCTTGTAATGGTTCCCGTCCTTGGCCACGAGCGTCTGGTCTTTGACGAGGTTGTACTGGTTGAGCATTTCGATGCGCCGGTAGACGGTCGGCAGCGACAGGTCACACTCGTCGCTCAACTCCTTGGCTGACCGGGGCTCCCGGCTGATCGCCGCGAGCACCCGGCGAGCGTGCTCGTCGCCGATCGTGTCGAGGATCTCCTCGATGCTCTGTTCGTCGTCCACTACCCGTCTTTGAGCGGAACGGCTACTAAGTCCTTTCGAGGGAACGCCGCGGGTGACCGCGCGGTCACCCCGACCGACCGTGTACCCAGCGACCCCGCGAGAACCGTCACGAACACGCTCGCGACCACGGCAACACGCCTCCGGACCCGTGTCGAGCGGGCGTCGGCGACGCATACGAGTCGCTCGCGTCGGTTCCCGGCGGGCGCTTTCAGCGCGAGAAAACGCTGCTGACCCATTAATATACTCCCTCCACAACGTGTTGATGCGGACCGAAGGCAGGCACCGACCCACGACTCGCACTGTGCGCATCCGTGTGTGCCACTTGAGGTGGGGCGTGGGCGTGGGGTGGCCCGAACTGTCGGCATCGGATTCCGGCAGCACACCTCGTCGGTATCCGACGACTCCCCCCGGGTCGGTGCCTGCCTTCGGTCCTCCCACCGGTTCGAGTACGCTACAGGAGGGCGTTCCCCCGGCACCTTCCCCCCCATTCGGCCGCGCCTTCCCCCCGGCGCGCGTCTGCGGGAACGACCCCGGTCGCGGTCCGGCACCGTAGCCTCCGTGCGTCGTTCGCCGGTGTGACTTCGACTCCCCCACTTTCCTCGAACCCGCGACCGACAGGGTCGCGGTCGTCGGACTACCCGGGAACTGCCACCCCACGCGAGAACCGGGAGCCACAGAACACGAGGGTTGCGCCGGGCTCAGACCGGTGACCAGCCGCATACCGAGCACGCTGTCGCGCCGGAGTCGTGGAGTCCGCCGCAGTCGGGACACTGCTTTTTGTTGTAGCTCCGGTCCCAGCTCTCGACGTCGTGACCGCGCTGGGCGAGGAATTCGTCGAGCAGGTCGTCGTCTGTGCTCGGTGCTGATGCCATACGTGTTATGGTATACCACAGCACTATATAGGTCTACTGGTATGGGAAAAAGTCACACGATCCGTGACCGAACGAACCCAAGACGATATGAATCAGTTCCCCGAAAGGCGCGTATGGACGACAGTTCGAGCCGACGGCGGTTTCTGGCGGCGATGGCGGCAGCGACGGCCACGGGACTCAGCGGGTGTGGCGGGAACGGGTCGTCGACGCCGACCGCCGCGGACGTCGACGAGACGCCGACGCCGGAGCCGACGCCGACCGAGGGGTCGACGCCCGCGGCCACCCCCACGGAGACGCCGATGGGCCCTGGAACGCCGGAGACGACCCCCCAGTCGACGCCGACCGACACCGCGACGGCCACCGCCACGCCGGAGCCGGTCGAGTTGACTGACTGGCCGACGTTCATGTACAACGACCACAACTGGGGACACAACCCCGACGCGGTCGGCCCGCACGAGGACGTCTCCGTCGTCTGGGAGCGCGACCTGGAGTCCAACCAGGTCAACGGGAGCCCCGCGCTGGTCGACGGGACCGTGTACGTCGGTGACGGACGACGCAACACCGACAGCGGCACGCTCTACGCGCTGGACGCCCGAACGGGCGAGACGAACTGGACGTTCGACCTCCCCGGCCCGGTCGTGGGCGGTGTCGGGGTCAGCGAGGGCCGGGTGTACGCCGGGTCGACGGGGACGCTGGCCGCCTACCGCGAGGACGGGAGCGAACTCTACCGCTTCGACACGCGCTCGAACGGGCGGATCAGTGCGCCGACGTTCGGCGACGGCGCGGTCTTTTTCGGCCTCCAGGACACGCTCTACCGGGTTGAGTCACTGCGGAACGTCCGGGAGTGGACCGGCGACACGTTCGGCGTCATCCCGGACGCCCCCGTCTTCGACGACGGGAGCGTCTACGCCCCCAGTCACGACGGGAGCGTCTACGCCTACGATGCGGGCAACGGCAACGAGCGGTGGACGAACGACCTCGGGAGCCGGGTCAACGGCCTCTCGATGCGCAACGGGCGGATGTACGCCCCCACCGAAGACGGCAGGCTCGTCCAGCTCAACGACCAGGGCTCGCGAGTGTGGTCGATGTCCCACAGCGCCGCCGTCACCGCGACCCCGGCGGTCACCGAGGAGATGGTGTATCTCGGCACGCGCGACGGCGACCTGGTCGCTCGCAGCGTCAGCGACGGGTTCGAACAGTGGCGCTTCACCGAGCCGAGCGACCCCGTCACCGCCCCGCCCGTCGTCGCCGACGGCACCGTCTACGTCGGCTGTAAGGACAACAACGTCTACGCGGTCGACGCCGAGAGCGGCGCGCCCGAGTGGCGCTTCGAGACTGGCAACAACATCGTCGACCCCGCGCCGGTCGTCTCCGGCGGGATGGTCTATATCGGCAGCCGCGACGGGACGTTCTACGCGCTCGGGTGACGCGACGGCGGGCCCGACGGGGCCGGCGGGTTCGACGGCGGTCGCGAGGGTTTATACGCGTGTCCGCGACCAGTGGCCCCCATGCAGCCAGGCGTACTCGCCACGGACGAACGGGCGATCGAAGGACTGCCGATCAGACTCGTCATCGCGCTGGTCGTCGGCGTCGCCAGTCTCGGCGTTATGATGAACACGCTCGGGGGGATCCAGACGCTGGGCGTGACCGAACTGGACGTCCAGCCCCGGCCGGAGGTGGTCGACGAGGGCGCGACGGACCTCACGGTGGCCGTCGTCGGGCCGGAGGGCGACCGGGTCGCCGGCGCGACGGTCGTTGCCACGGGCGGGACCGCCCGGATCGACTCGGTCGTGACCGCCGAGACCGGCGCGAACGGGACGGCGACACTCTCTATCTCCCCGTCGCTCGGCCCCAACCAGGAGGAGGGGACCGTGACGCTCGACGTGAAACCGCCCGCGGGAAGCCAGTACGCCGACCGCCGCGAGAACACGGACGTCCTGGTCGTCGCGGGCACGGGGCGTAACGCGACGGGATGACCCTCGAACCGACCGGCGCGGGGTCTTCAGTCGCCGTCCCAGTCGATCCAGTCCTGTTCCCAGCCGGTCCGGCTCCGGGCGTCGCGGCGGGCGAACTCGCGGTCCTCGCGGCGGGTGCGGTTGCGCTCGACCGTGTCGGCCTGTTCGCCCTCGACGAGCATCGGCTGGAAGGCGACCCCGCCGAGTCGCTGGGCGACCTCGCCGTCCTCGACGACGACGAGGTTCTGCTCGCCGGCACCGTGGGGCATGACGAGGCGCCCGTCGGCGGCGAGCTGGTCGACCAGCGCCGCGGGCGGACTGACCGCCGCCGCCTCCAGCAGGATGCGGTCGTAGGGCGCGTACTCCGGGAGGCCCTCGGCGCCGTCGCGGCGGTCGACGAGCACGCCCTCGTAGCCGGCCTCGGCGAGATTACCCCGCGCTTCGACGACCAGTCGTCGGGCGATGTCGATGGCGTGGACGTTGCGCTCGCCGACCAGTTCCGCCAGGACCGCCGCCGTGTAGCCGACCCCGACCCCGACGACGAGCACCGACTCCCCCTCCCGTGGGCCGAGCGCCTCGAACAGGCGCGCGGCGGTGCTCGGCGCGAGCACCCGGGATCCGAGTCGCTCGAAGGCCCGGTCCGCGTAGGCGCCCCGTTCGTCCGGGACGAACGGCTCGCGGGGGACCGTCCGCATCGCGTCCGCGACCGACGACGACCGGACACAGCCCTTGCTCTCGTGTGCCAGGCTGTCGACCATGTCGTCGCGCAGTACCGCGGGATCCATGCCTCACCTTCCGCGTTCGACCGTAATGAATGGCGCGGCTCCCGGGTCACTGCATCCGGACGAACCGGACGCCGCCGTGGTCCTCGCGGTCGAGCGACCCGTCGGCGCGGCGCCGCCCGCGGACCAGCGTCTGCCTGCCCGTCCCGATGGGCGCGAGGACGTACCCGCCGGGCCTGACCTGTTCGACGACGCGCCCGGGGAACTCGGGGGTGGCACACGTCAGGTACGCCCGGTCGTAGGGGGCGTGCTCGGGCCAGCCCTCGCGGCCGTCGCCCGCGCGGACCGACACCGCGCCGTAGCCCAGCCTGTCGAGTCGCTCGCGCGCCTCGACGGCCAGCGACTCGTGGTACTCGACGGAGTAGACGTTCGCCGCGCCGACGAGTTCGGCGGTGACCGCCGCGTGATACCCACAGCCGGTGCCGACCTCCAGCACCGTATCCCCCGCCGCGAGGTCGAGCAGGTCGGCCATGACCGCGACCATGTGGGGCGCGCTGATGGTCTGGCCCTCGCCGATGGGGAGCGGACGGTCGCTGTAGGCCGCCCCGCGCCGTGACTCGGGGACGAACTCGTGGCGCGGCACCGCGCGGATGGCCTCGACCACGCGCTCGTCGTCGACGCGGCGTTCGAGTCGGTCGGCGAGGCGGTCCCGGGCGGCCTCGTAGTCGCCGCCGTCGCCGAGGCGGTCACCAGAGGCCCCGGGGTCGTTGCGCTCGTCGGGCATGCTCACCTCACCACATCGACCAGGCGCTTGCGGTCTCGTCGCGGACGTACAGCCGGTTGATGTCCTTCGCGAGGGCGGCGTCGCCGCGGTGGTCGAGTTTGTCGAAGTCGTAGCCGACGGCGTCGGCGCGGATGTGGATGCCCTCGACAGTGAACGCCTCGCCGCCCAGGTCGTCGGTCTCGCCGACGACGAACTCGTAGTCGCCGGGGACCTGGAAGGTCTCGCTGCGCGTCTCGTCGCCCGCCCCGCTCTTCGGGTGGACCGTCGCGTCGACGGTCACGTTCCCGACGGCGCGCGTCCAGATGGTGTCGACGTCCGCCGCGGTCGTCTCCTCGACGCGGCCCTCGCCGACTTCGAGGCTCGTGATCCGGACGGTCATGATCGCCGCCTCGGTGTCGAGCAGGAACTCCTCGCCGACGGCGAGGGTCTCGTCCTCGGGGACGTCGGCAGTCGCGGTGAAGGACTCGCCGTCCTGCGAGACGACGACCGGGCGCTCGAACTCCGCGGGCGTCGCCAGGTCGCGCTTGTGGGTGTGGCCACACTGGGTACAGCGGACGGTGGCCCGCCCCCCGCCGGTCGTCAACACCTCGTGGACGGTCTCCAGGTCCGGCGAACAGGAGGGACAGGCGACGGCGGCCCGTTCCGTGGTTTCTGTCATACGTCCGTATTGACGGCGAACGCCTAAAAGTCCGCCGTGTCGACCGACGTGTGGCTCCACACGTCTCGGAGTCACGCCGACCGCAGTCGTTCGGTCCCGCCGTCGCGTTCGTGGCTTCGTCGTTCACTCCGTCTGTGGAAGTTCCACTTCCACACTGTCTCACGGGTCGCGTCGCTCCCCGTTCGACGTCAGGAGGTCTACGATCTCCCCGTCCGCGTAGACGGTCGGGTCGGTGACGATCCCGTCCAGGTGGATGGGGGCGTGGGTGTCCCCGCCGATGCCGTGGTCGTCGCCGATGGCGACGTGGACGGTGCCGGCGGCCTTCTCGTCCAGCAGGACCGACCCGACGAGGTCCTCGACGGCGAGGTTGGTCCCGATGCCCAGTTCCGCGAGGTTGTACGCCGCGTCGCCCACCTCCGCGGCGGCGTCCTCGACCTCCGCCCGGACCGCGTCGTCCGAGACGCGGGTCACGTACCCGTCTTCGACCTCGAATTCGAGGGTCTGGCCGTCCAGTTTCCCGTGGGGCATCATGGTCCCGTCGACGACGTAGGTGCCGGTGGCGGTTTCGGGGCTGACGAACACCTCGCCGGCGGGGAGGTTCGACATCTCGCCGGGGTCGTGGACGATACCGGTGTCGAGTTGCCACTCCCGCGTCCCCGGTTCGAACGTGATATCGGTTCCCAGGGCCGTCGTCACGCGGACCTGGTCGGCGCCGGCGACCTGGTCGCGGACGCGCTCGCACTCCTGCCTGATGGAGTCGTAGTCGGCGTCCAGTCCCATGAGGAAGACGCCGTCCGTGATCCCCGGGAGGGTGGCGACGCGGGCACCCGCCTCGTTGGCGGCGGTGCGTGCCTCGGTGTGGCTCAGGCTCTTCGTCGTGGGCGCGAGGACGACGTCGGCACCGGCCATCGCCGCCGCGACGGGTTCGGGCGGTTCCGCGCCGTGCTGGTCGCCGGGCGGGTAGCGCACGAGGACCGCGTCGTCGGTGATTTCGCTCGCCACCGCGTACAGCGCCTCGCCGATGGCCTGGCGCTCGTCGTCGGTGAGTACCGCACAGGACTCCCCGGGTTGGAGGTTCATGCACTGCTCGACCGCGGTCTCCGCCGGCGCGCGCAGCGACGAATCGCTCATGTCCGACCTCTGGGACGGCCGGCGGTTAGGTGTTGTCCCCCGCCGGGTCGACAGCGACGCCGGCGCCGTCTCTGCACCCGACCACGTCCCGGCCACGACGAAACCCCCCAGGGAGTCGGTCGCTTCAACGACTGTTTGAGTTTCGACAACCCGTTTATGCGTTCCGGACGGATCCCCGCCCATGGAAGGCCCTGTCCACCCCGCGAGTGGCGGCACCCACACGGGGTCGCTCATCGAGGCGACCGTCGCGGTCCCCCGCACGGACCTCCAGTTGCGCAACTACGACGACACCGCCTACGCCGTCGAACTCGTCGTCCGCGACGACGACGGCGTGGCGCTGACCCGCGAGTACGACCTCGACCCGGGCGAGTGCCGGGCCGAACGCGGCGTGCTCGACCTCGGCACCTACGAGGTACGGGCCACGACTGCCAGCGGCAAGCGCGACACCGCCACCTGCCGGGTCCGGACCGACCCCGCTGCGACGATCTCTGTCGAAGTCGGCAACCACGTCGTCAACGTCCTGGAGGGGATCTGATCAGCCGCCGCTCTCCGCCGACTCGTCGTCCGCGGCCAGCCCGTCCAGCAGGTACTCCGCGCCCGAGCGCGTCGTCGCCAGCGGCGTGTCGTGGACGTCACAGATCCGCAGGAGTGCACCGATATCGGGCTCGTGTGGCTGGGCGGTGAGCGGGTCCCGGAGGAAGACGATACCGTCCACGCGCCCCTCGGTGACTTCGGCGGCGATCTGAACGTCGCCCCCCAGCGCCCCCGACTGCTTGCGTTCGACCCGGAGGTCGGTCGCCTCGGTGATGCGGCCGCCGGTCGTCCCGGTCCCCACGAGGTCAAACTCCGAGAGGACCGGCTCGTAGCTCCTGGCGAGGTCTATCATCTCGGACTTCTCGTCGTCGTGTGCGATGAGCGCGACGCGCGTCATACCCGTCGGTCGCGGCGAAGGGAGTTAGCTGCTGGGGACCGCTCACGAGCGACGGACCCCGGTCGCTATGCCTCTCGACGCCGACCGGTATCCCGCCGGTCACGAACGGCGGGTGGCCGTCCGACGGCTACTCGATGTCGACCGAGACGGTCCCGTCGGGGTCGACCACGACGTCGTGGCCCTCGACGGTGAACGTCAGCGGTTCGGTCGGGTCGCCGTCGAGGTGGGCCGCGAGGTCGTCCCGGTCGACGTAGGCGTCGAGGTCGTCGACGTCGTCTTCCGAGACGTCCGTCTCCGCTGTCACGAGGTCCACCACGACCGCCTCGACGGGACGCGGACTCACCCAGCGCCCGTCGTCCCCCTCGGCACTGAAGACGTAGAGGTCTCCGTCGCCTGGCATACCTGCACGTCGATCCCTCGCTATAAAATTCCTCGCTTACGGTTTCTGGCTCTGAAAGAACTCCCGGGCCCGCGGTCCGACCGCGGTGGACGGAGCACGGTCCGAGGGGACAGGACGGGACAACCCCGGTGCCGCGGCTCGACCGGTCGGTCTCGGCGGCGCGAAAACGGGGAGCGCCCCGAGTGCGGTGTTGGAGGTGTCGTCCGGGTTGTGGATGTCAGAGGCACGGTCCGGTCCGATCTCTCCCCAACACCATAAGCGATCATTACCACCATCGAGATTAACTTTGCGGCTTGGTATCCCAGGGATCAGGCCCCGGTCGGCCGGTATCCGGACCGGTAACCGAAACAGGTATTCTGAACGTCATTTCTTCGTGAACAGAATGTCGGCGGCGAGGAGGGCGCGGCCCGGTCAGTCGAGGTGTTCGTGCTGGTAGTCCCCGTCGTAGGTGTCGGCGTGGGTGGCCTCGGCGAGGACGAGCTGGGCGATGCGGGCGCCCCGTTCCAGTTCGACCGGGTGATAGACCTCCAGTAGCCCCTCGCCACGCCCCTCGTAGCCGGCGTCCCACACCGCGGTGTCCAGCATACACGAGTTGCGCAACAGCGACGACCGGGGATACAGGAAGCCGACGTGCGCCTCCGGGATCCGGACCGTGTCGGCGTACTGGACGACGTACCCCCCGGGGTCGAGTCGGTAGACGGCAGTCCCGTCGTCGGGCCCGTCGACGCCCTCCTCGATGGGGTCGACTTCGCGACGCTCACCGATGGTCTTGTCGTCGGTGCCGACCCGCCCGGGTTCGACCTGTTCGAACACCGCCCCGAGCCTGAGGTCGACACCGTTGGGCTGGACCTGGTCGCCGTCGACGCCACCGAGCGCGTCGGCCACGTACCGCCCGCTCTCGAACATACCAACGGTGCGTGCGTCCGGGCCAAAGCCGTTGTGTTCGCCATCGCAGCGAGCAATTAATATCTTAGTAGCGGTATGTCGGTCATGTGGGGACCCACGAGCTGTTGACGGTCGGTATCCTCCTCGCGACAGGGGTACTGACAGCGGTCCTGGCCGCGTTCGGGTGGCGACACCGTATCGACGCAGGAGCGGACTGGTTCGCGGCGACGATGGCAGCCAACACGGTCTGGATCGTAATCGACCTGTTCGGGGTGCTGTTTGAGTCGCGATTCGCGGTCCTCTTTGCCGACTACGCCAGCACGACCATGGCGACCATCGTTCCGGCACTGTGGTTCTGTTTCGTCCTCGCGTACACCGGTCGAGAGCACCTGCTGGACCGCCGGGGGCTGGGGGTCGTCTGGGCGATCCCGGCGGTCGTCATCACCGCGATACTCACGTCGTCGTTCCACGACCTGTACTACAGCGAACTCGACGTCGTTCGCCAGGCCGGCGGTCTCGCAGTCGTCAGTCCGCCCGGACCGCTGGCGTGGGTCAACCTCGCGTACTTCGCGGTGCTGGTCGTGGTCGGGTTGTGGCTCCTCGGACGGATGCTCGTCGGCCACGACCGGCTCTACTCCCGACAGGCCGTCTGGTTGCTGGTCGGGACGCTCGCACCGGCCGGCCTCCTGGGAGTGTTGCTCGCCCTGGGCGAGAGCCAACAGTTCCCCGCGCTCTCACTGGGCTTTTCGATGCTCGGGCTCGCGTACGCCCACAGCCTGTTCACCCACCGGCTGTTCGACCTGTCGCTCGCATCGCGCCGCATCGGCATGGACGAAGCGTTCGACAGTCTGGACGAGGGGGTCGTCGTCGCCACGGCCGACCGCGACGTCGTCGCGGTCAACGACCGCGCCTGTCGGCTGTTCGACTGCCGGAGAGACGCCGTCCTCGCTCGCCCGCTCGCGGCCATCGCGGACGCGCTCTCGGAAGTCGACGAACAGGTCGAGAGCGTCGAAGTCAACACCAACGGTCGAGTGCTCGCCGTCTCCGTCTCATCGGTGTACGACACACGCGACCGTCTCACCGGGTACGCGCTTGTCGCCCGCGACGTGACCGAAAAGCGGCGCCGTGAGCAGCGACTCGCCGTCCTCGACCGCGTGTTTCGGCACAACATCCGCAACACGATGAACGCGGTCGTCGGACCGACGGCCGTCCTCGCCGACCGTCTCGAGGGGGAAGACGCCGAGACTGCCGCGATCGCGCTCTCGGCGGGCGAGTCCGTCCTCGCGCTCAGCGAGAAGGTCCGCGACGTCGAGGCGATAATGACCCGGTCGGTCGAACCGACAGCGGTCCCACTCGACGAATTCCTGAACGACGCCGTGCAGTCGATCCGTGACGAGGTCCCCGTGACCGTGGAGACGGACGTTCCGTCGGACTGTCGGGTCCGCACCGACTCCACCGTCCTGTCGGTCGTCGTCGAGAACGTCCTCGAGAACGCGGCCGTCCACAGTAGCGCGGACGACCCCTCGCGGACTCGCGGCGACTCGTTCGAGCGCGACGCGACAGCTGCGGACTCGCCGGCCGGCGAACCGGGCGCAGAGCGGGGCGGCCACCGCGGGCCGGACGTCCGCGTCGCCGTCGAAGACCGTGACGGCGGGTGTCTCGTCCACGTGAGCGACGACGGTCCGGGGATCCCGCGGGCGGAACTCGACGTTCTCCGGTCGGGAGTCGAAACCGCGCTCGAACACGCGAGCGGCGTCGGCCTGTGGGCCATCCACTGGGGCATGAGTCGGTTGAGCGGCGCGGTGCAGTTCGAGCCATCGGACCGCGGGACTCGCGTCACTCTGTGGGTCCCCGACATAGACGACGGCACGGCCGAACCGCCACCGCCTGACGTCACAGACGACACCGGGAGCGAGTGGTTCGGCCGGACGCCCGACGACCGGCCTGCCACGGACGGACGGTCGCCCGGCGGGTCACCTGCCGTCGACTCACCTCCGGACGGGTCGCCCGCCGACAGCACGTCCACCTGAGACTTCCCGCCCTGTCACGCTGCGACCGCCCACCCCACATTTTCCTCTCGCCCCGTTCGAGCCGCCGCCGACAATCATGATGGTAGAAAAACACGTCTGAACGATACGATAGGTAACAAAATCCTCCTGAACAACAGGATTTATATGATGGCCACGAGGTGACCCTACCTGGGGGTAGAAGTTTGACCGAACTGTCACACACGGAGCGCCAGTGGATAGATTTCGAAGAAGACCTCGAGACGCGCCGCAAGAACGCGGCCGGAATCCCGGAGCCCCAGCTCACCTGGTAACAGCGACCCGGGAGCGTTATTTTTTTCGTCCGTCGAAACCGGCGAGCCACGCGTCGGTATCGAGCGCGACGAGTCCCTCGAGAAGGCTGGCACGGGTGTCGTCGTACGGTTCGACGCGTCGAGAGACCGTCGCACGTCTGTCGCGGAGGTACGTGAGGACCGCCGCCTCGTCGTCGAAGAGCGCGCCGGCGTTCCACCGCTCGGCGTGGCCGGCCAGGAACTGCTCGTAGTCGAGGACGACCTGTTTGTGCTGGTAGATAGCTTTGCCGACCGCTTTCGCCCGTTCGGCGGCCGCCTCGTCGGCGCCACCGGCCAGGGCGGCGATGCCGGCGGTCGCGCCGTAGAGAGTCGCCTGCACCTCGAGTCCGTCGCGGTAGGCGGCGGCGCTCGGTTCCGTTCGCACCTCTTCGAGCGGGGCTTCGAGCAGGCGTGTCGTCTCCCCACACCAGTAAGCAGTCGCGTCGAGTCGGTCCAGCCGGCGGACGACCAGTGGTAACAGCAACTGGGTCGCGAGAACGACCTCGGCCCGGCGGTCCTCGCGGGCGTCGCCGTCGACGAGGTCGTCGAGCATGTCGAAGTACTCCTGTGTCGCGACCGTGTACTCGAGGACGGGGTCCAGCAGTTCTCCGTCGGGGTCGTGCTGGAGATACACCTGTTCGGCCAGCAGGGCGCTGTCGAGTTTCGGCCGCTCCGAGCGTTTGGGCAACGCCTCGCCCGGTTTGAACGCCAGTTCGTAGACGAGTCTGCCGGCGGCCTCCGAGTCGAGTTCGGTCAGGAGCGTCTCGACGTGGTCGAGCAGGCGCTTCCGGAGGCCCTCGGCGTGACGCTCGAACCTCTCCCGGCGGTCGGGGGGCAGCGCCGACGGTCTGTACAGCATGACTCGCCTATCTCTGTTCCCGGGAATGAACGTTTCGGCGCCACTTCGGTCGAACCACCGGACGCTGCATACGTCGAATACGGCCGTTGACGTCCCCGAGACGGCGGCGCGCGAGCGGATGGCGGCAGACGTCCGGGCCGGCGGGGCCTGTCGTCGGGGCGGAACAGGAGCGGTCGTCCGGACGGGACGCGCCTGTACTGTCGGACACACGTGAGGCCACCGTCGGTGGCTCGTTCGACCTGGAACGGGCGTTTCGATAGTGTGTTCCCGACGAGCGTGTTCACGTACTTGTGTCCGACAGTATGACACCCGCTCGGAACGGGTCTGTCGTGGTTGTCGAACCCGACGACGACCGGGGTACTGCGACAGTGTTGCGGGGACTCGCGGGATTTATACCTGCGCGCGTTCGACTATCACGCGTTATGGGACAGACACTCACGGAGAAGATTCTCGACGACCACCTCGTCGAAGGCGAACTCGAACCCGGCGAGGAGATCGGTATCGAGATCGACCAGGTCCTCACACAGGACACGACGGGGACGCTCGTCTGGCTCCAGTTCGACGCCCTCGACCTGGACGAGACCCAGACGGAACTCGCGGCGCAGTACTGCGACCACCAGACCTACCAGTTCGACTTCAAGAACACCGACGACCACCGGTTCCTGCGCTCCGCTGCGGGGACGTTCGGGGCGTACTTCTCGCGGCCCGGGAACGGCATCTGTCACAACGTCCACAAGGAGAACTTCGCGGCGCCCGGCAAGACGATGCTCGGGTCGGACAGCCACACGCCGACGCCCGGCGGTATGGGCGAACTCGCCATCGGCGCCGGCGGCCTCGACGTCGCCGTCGCGATGGGCGGGGGCGCCTACTACATCGACATGCCGGAGGTCGTCGAGGTCCGCCTCGAGGGCGAACTCGGCGAGTGGGCCACTGCCAAGGACGTCATCCTCGAGTTGCTGCAGCGCCTCTCGGTCAAGGGCGGCGTCGGCAAGATCTTCGAGTACACCGGCCCCGGCGTCGAGTCTCTGTCGGTCCCCGAGCGGACGACGATCACCAACATGGGGACGGAACTGGGCGCGACCTCCTCCATTTTCCCGACCGACGAGCGGACCGAGGAGTACCTCGAACGCGTGGGTCGTCCCGGGGACTTCGAGAAGGTCGAACCCGACGAGGACGCCGAGTACCACGACCAGATCACTCTCGACCTCTCCGAGGTCGAGCCGCTCATCGCCGAGCCCTCCATGCCCGACAAGGTCGTGCCCGTCCGCGAGGCCGCCGGCCGGGAGGTCGACCAGGTCATCATCGGCTCGTGTACCAACGGCGCCTACGAGGACGTCCTCCCCGCGGCGAAGATGCTCGAGGGGCGGGAGATCGCCAAGACGACCGAGATGATCGTCGCGCCCGGGTCCAAGCAGGCCAGCGAGATGCTCGCCCGCAACGGGTGGACGGCCGAAATGATGGCCGCGGGCGTCAACTTCTCGGAGGCGACCTGTGGCGCGTGTATCGGCAACGGCCACGTGCCCGCCTCCGACTCGGTCTCGCTGCGGACGTTCAACCGCAACTTCGAGGGGCGCTCGGGCATCGAGAACGACTCGGTGTACCTCTGTTCGCCCGAGGTGGCCACCGCGGCGGCGCTCGCCGGCGAGATCGTCGACCCGCGCGACCTTGCCGAGGAGATGGACGGCCTGGAGGACCCCGGCTTCGAGCTGGCCGACGAGTACGTCGGCGTCAGCGGGTCGGACCTCATCACGCCCGAGGAGGCCGTCGACGACGAACTCATCAAGGGACCGAACATCGGCGACGTGCCGATCCGCGACCCGCTGGGCTCGGACATCGCGGGCGAGGTCCTGCTGAAGATGCCCGACAACATCACGACCGACCACATCAGCCCCGCCAACGCGGACGTGCTGATGTACCGGTCGAACATCCCCAAGCTCTCGGAGTTCACGCTGACCCGCGTCGACGAGACGTTCCCCGAGCGCGCGAAGGAAGCCGACGGCGGCGTCCTGCTGGCCGGGGAGAACTACGGCCAGGGCTCCTCGCGGGAACACGCCGCGCTCAGCCCGATGTATCTCGGCATCGAGGCCGTCCTCGCCCAGAGTTTCGCCCGCATCCACAAGGCGAACCTCTTCAACTTCGGGATCGTCCCGCTGACTATCGAGGCGGACGTCTACGAGGACATCGAGCAGGGTGACGACGTCGAGATCGTCGACGACGTCGACGACGCCATCCGCTCCGGCAAAGAGGAGTTCACGGTCCGCGTCAACGACGACTGGGAGGCGACGGCCCACCTCGACGCCTCCGAGCGCGAGCGGACTATCCTCGCGGCCGGCGGCAAGCTGACCCACGTCAAACAGCAACACGAGTCCGGCGACGCCGCCCCCGCCGACGACTAGGCAGTCGCGTCACGTCCCTCCTTTCGTCAGTCCGCGCCAGTTCGCGCGCGAGCGACCCGCCGCGAGCCGCCGACCGCTTCGACGGAGAGGTCGCTCGGGGTTCGAGTGCGAGGCAAAAACCCTGAAAGAGGGGTGGGGTGGGGAGAGGGTTGGGGTGGCACCCGAATCGGGTGCATCCGGAGATGGGTGGGTAACGGTTATGTATCTTTTGTCTGAAGGCAGAGCGGAGGGTCGACAGCGGACGTCGGGGCGGGGAACGCCGGGATGGGCGGCAGTCCCGCGGGGAACCCCACGCCGGCACGGCGGCCGGTATCGAGCCAGTTATTAATGTGTTCGTTCCGTACGTCGAGTCGTGACGACGACCGCACCGTCGGACGACCCGGAGTCGGGCGTGACGATCCGCCGGGCCGAGCGGGCCGACCTGCTCGCGGTGTTCCACATCGAGCAGGAGGCCTTTTCCCAGCCGTGGCCGTTCTCGGCGTTCGAGAGTTTTCTCGACGAACCGGGGTTTCTGGTCGCCCAGATGAGGCGCGGAAGTCCCCGCGAGACGGCGACGGTCGGTGACGACGGGCGGGTCGTCGGCTACGTCGTCGCCGACTTCGTCCCGAACCACGGCGAGGCCATCGGTCACGTCAAGGACATCGCCGTCGCCGGCGAGTGTCGCGGCGAGGGGATCGGGAGGCGGCTGCTGGGTCGAGCGCTGCGGACGCTGGCGAGCGAGGGCGCGGCCTCGGTCAAACTCGAGGTTCGACGGTCGAACGACGTCGCCCGCGCGCTCTACCGCGACTTCGGGTTCGAGCGCGAGGGAATCGTCCCGCGCTACTACGACAACGGCGAGGACGCGCTCGTGCTGGTCCGGGAGTTCCGAGTCGAAAGCGTCTAGCCGCGACGCCGCCTTGTCGGGGGTATGGGCTACGCCTGTCCCGTCTGTGGCGACCCCCAGGCCGACGGCGAGCACCTCGCGAACCACCTCGCGTTCACGGCGCTACTCGGCGACGCCGACCACGAGGACTGGCTCGACGACCACGCCCCCGACTGGGGCGAGACCGACCCCGCCGAACTCGCAGACCGCGTCACCGACCACGCCGACGAGCGGGAGTTCCCGCAGGTCTTCGAAGACACCACCGGCGACAGCCACGCACACGACCACGACGAGGGCGGACGTGCCGGCGGCGTTCCGGAGGACGCCGCGCCGGGCGGCGTGGCTCACCCCACAGAACTGTTCGACGACGACGGCGAGCGTACCCCCTCGGACGTGCTGGCCGAGGCGCGCGAACTCACCGAACGGCGGCGGACGAACGCCGGCGACGCGGCGTCGACAGACGGAGGCGACGGGGCTCCGGCGGAGGAAAGTGCGAGTTCGACCGACGACGGGAACGACGCGGATCCGGCCGGCGGATCCGACGCGACGTGAGTTCCGCGGGGAGGAGGCTCCGTGGGAAGCGCGGACGAAACCGGGAGTTCCTAATCGGTCGACGCCCACAGGACGGGTATGGACACGGAGGGAGAGTTCCTGCCGGCGACGCCGGCGGCGGCCCGCGAGCGCTACGAGTCGGTCGGGCCGACGGCACAGGTCGTCGTCAGGGAAGTCGCCAGGGCCATGCAGATGGACGCCGACGAGTACGACCGCAGGGTTACGAGCGACGTCGTCGAGACGGCGCGAGACGCCCTCTTCGCCTCGCTGCTGGAGGTTCGGGTGGGTACCCGCGAGGAGTACGAGGAGTGGCTCGGAGCGAGCGAGTACGACGCCGAGGACGTCGAGGAAGTCGGGACCGAACACGTCGACAACGTCGTCTGGCACGCCGCGCCCGCGACTGGCACCGTCGCCGCCGCGACCTTCCAGGACCGGCGACGGGCCGCCATCGGGACGCTCCGCCGGCAGGCGTTCGGTCGCGTGTACCGCGACCTCCTCGGCGAGTCCGGGGGCGAGCCCGGGGCCGGCGCGGACGGCGCGTGAGCGGGGCCGCGGCGACCGGGCGGGCATCAGTGTCGTTTTCCCCGCGTCGGCCGTAGGTCGGGTATGCGCCGGGTCACGCGCAACTTCCTCGTCCTGATGCTGGCCGTGCTCGTCGCCCTCCTCGCGCTGGGCGCCCTTCCCGGCCTGCTCAAGACCGGCAACCCCTACTATCTGACCGCCGAGCCCGTGAACGGGAGCGCGCTCGACGGCGAGCGGGCCGGCGCGGCCGTCAACGTCACGGATCTCTCCGAGCGGCGGTTCCCCTACACCACGGAAGCCCTCCGCAACGGCACCTCCGACCCCTACTGGAAGGGCCCCTGGGGGCTGAAAGAGGGGTTCACCCACTCGCCGTTCGACGAGATGGGCGCGCTGTCGGGGCGCAACGCGACGGCGACCACCGACGACGGAGTCCTCGTCAGCGACAACGGCACGCTTTACCGCGTGGCAGTGCGACAGCGGGTATGAGCGACGACGCGCCGCCCGGGGAGACGTCACAGCCACGCGCACCGGCCCACGAGTGGGCCGTCAGCGAGCGCCGAACGGAGTACGAGACCGGCTGGTACACGGGCGGGTACGACCGCGTCGTCCAGCCCGACGGCACCGAGAAGAACTACTACTGGGCCGAACTCCCCGACGCCGTCGTGGTCGTCGCCCGCACCGAGGACAGCGTCGTCCTCGTCGACCAGTACCGGCCGGTGATCCGCGAGCAGTGTCTCGAACTGCCGGCGGGGATCGTCGAGGACGGCGAATCCTTCACGACGGCCGGCGCCCGCGAGTTGCGCGAGGAGACCGGGTTCGACGCCGCCGGCCTCTCGCTCCTGGAGGCGTTCTGGTGTTCGACCGGCGTCCTCAGACACCGCCGGGGCATCGTCTTCGCCGAAGGGCTGGAACCGGTCGAGCGCGACCTCGACGACAACGAGTTCCTCTCCGTGCGCACGGTCCCGGTCGAGGACGCGCTTGACGTCGCCCGCCGCGAACCCAGAAACGACGCCACCATCGAGGGCATCCTCCTCGCTCGCGAGGAAGGGCTACTGTGACCGGGGACCCGGACGAGACGAACGACGACCGCCGCGACGGCGACAGGGACCCGACGGCCGCGGTCACGGCCGTCGCCCGACGCGGCTATCGAGGCGGCTGTCGGCCGGTCGCCCGCCTTCGGGCCCGGGACCGGAGCGCTGCTTCTCGCCCGGCACGCCGGCCCGGTCTGAGTTCCGACGGAGATTTCCGTCCCCGCACCCCAGATGGCGCCGATGGACGGCGAGATCTCCACCAAAGAACTGCGGTCGCTACTCGACGGTGCGGGCGAGAGCGCAGCCGACGGCGCCGGTACCGGAGGCCAGGGCGGCGACGAGTCGGGCGAGGCGGGCGAGGCGGACGGGGAGGTACGAGTCGTCGACATCCGGAACCCGGGCGCCTTCGCCCGCGGGCACATCCCCGGGAGCGAGAACATCCCGGCGCCGGAACTCACCGAGCGCGTCGAGGAACTCGACGGCGCCGGCCGCGTGGTGACGGTCTGCCCCCACGGCCAGGCCAGCGTGCAGGCCGCCCGACTCGTGGGGTCGTATCGCGGCGTCGACGGGCCGGTCGAGAGCCTCGCCGGCGGCCTCGAAGCCTGGGAGGGACCCCTGGAGACCGACGAACCCCCGGGTGAGACAGGCGACGACGCGACGGCGCCCTTCTGACTGAGCGGCGGCCTCCGGCGCGGGTCACGGCGAGTGTGTCCCGGAGTGGGGCGGCGGCAGGAGCACCTCGGTGTCGGGGTGTTCGCGGCGCCACCGCTCCCACGTGACCGCTCCAGAGGGGACGACCCCGAGTTTCGTCCCCGCGAGCGGGCCGCAGATCGCCCGTGCGAGTAGCTGACTCCAGTAGCTCCGCGTTCCGCGGTCGTACATCACGAGGTTGCCGCTGACGCGGACGTCGGTCCGCTCGCCGCCGGTCTCGCCGGCGCCGTAGACGTCGCCGCGCTCTCTGGCGGCCTCGGCCGGGACGTCGGGCGGGCGCCAGAGCAACCCGGAGACCAGGAACTCGCGGGCGGCGTCGTCGACGACCCGGCCGGCGACCAGCCCGCTCTTGCACAGCGGACAGTACGTGACCGCCACCGGACCCGGCGCCCGCTCCACCATCGCCCCCACGTCGTCGTTGACGACCTCGTGGCGGGTGAGCACCGAGAGCGGGTACGCCCTGGCCCGCCCGTCGCCGGCGATGCCGACCACCGTCTGGTCGGGCGCGAGTCCGCTCCCCTCCGCTCCCCGGTTGGCAGAGCCGTCTGCGGGTCGCGCCGTCGCGTTCGAGGTGCTCGTCTCGACCGGCCCGCGATACCGCTCGGGGACCTCGACGTCGCGCCAGTTCGACCCGAAGACGGGGTCCGTGACCGCGTAGATCCCGGGGTCGTCGAAGACGTCCTCCGAACAGATCGTCTGGGGGACGCCGTGGCGGGCGAGCGGGACCGTCCCGACCGGCGTGGCCGTCGGAGAGGCCGTGGTATCGGCGCTACGGAACTGGGCGGGCGACGCCCGTGGAGAGGCGCCGCTCGCGGCGTCTTCGCCCGCCAGGGTCGAACAGCCGGCCGCGACACCGCCCCCGAGGACGGCCAGGAACCGACGCCGGTCCACGTCGCCGCTCACCGGCCCAGCGGCTTCAACCCGTCGCGGTTTCGCTGGCGGGGCTCACGGGCGTCGTCTCGCCGCCGCGAAGTGGACGGTGGCTCGGACAGACTCCTCGTCACAAGGGGCTCTGTGGGGGTAACTGCTCGTCATTGCCACCGCGAGAGAGTTGACGGCGACGGGGCAAAAGCAGTGCGCTCTCGGGGCCGCCTCCGGAGCGCTCCGGTGTCGGCCGGGTCGCGTCCGCCCGGCCGTCGGGCGAGCGAAGAGTTATCCTCTGGTACCGACTCTCTCCGGGCATCGGATGTCGCTCGCGATCACGCACTTCGCCGTCGGGGTCGCCTGTACGGCGGTGATCCTGACGCTGTTCGTTCCCGCAGTCCCCTTCCAGCGGACGCTCGTCGTCACCGCTCTCGGCGACTACCGCGACTACCGCACCCCCGAACCGGTCCGGGAGGCGATGCCCGAGTCCGTCTTCCCGGCCGACGAAGACTGAACCTCGACGACGCGTCCGGGGTCCGTCGACTCCGCTCGGGTTCGCCGGTCTCCCTTCGGGAGTCCGCCCGTCAGTCGCCCCAGTTCGCCCGCTCGCGGTGGCGCGTTGCCACGTCGCGGACGTCGTCGTCGTCCAGCACGCCGTCCTCGGTGACGACCGCGTCGACCACGGCGGCGGGCGTCAGGTCGAACGTCGGGTTCGCCACCCCGACGTCGGCGTCGCCGTCGTAGACCTCCGCGGGGTCGCGCTCCTCGCGGTCCAGCCGTCGTTCGTCGCTGCCGTCGTCGGCCGAGGCGGGGAGGACCTTGTCACTCGCGGCGACGACCAGACACTCGACGCCCTCGCGGGCGGCGACAGTCGCCGCCCCACGCGTGCCGACCTTGTTCAGGGCCCGCCCGTCCGGGCGGACCGCGTCCGCGCCGACGAGCAGCGTCTCGACGTCGCTCGCGAGCCGTTCGGCGACCGCGGCGTCGGTCGTGAGCGTCACGGCCGCGCCGGTCTCGTCGGCGAGTCGCTCGGCGACGCCGACGCCCTCGCGCCCGGGGCGGGACTCCGCGACCAGCACCCGCTCGGGGTCGGCCGCCCGGAGCGCCGCGAAGACGGTCGCCGAGCGCGAGAGCGTCGCGACCCGGGAGCCCAGGCGCTGGGCCGCGCGCTCCGCCGCGTCGGCGTCGGCCGCGAACGCGCGCTCGAAGCCCGCCTCCGCGGCGCGTTCGAGCGCCCGGGGCGTTCGCTCGTCGCTCGCGGCCGTCACGGCGCGGTTCACCCGGTTGGCGACGACGGGCATCGACGGGCGCGCCTCGCGCAACTCGCGTGCGGTCGCGAGGAGGGCCGTCCACCGGCTGGCAGTTTCACTCTCGTCGCCGCCCTCGTTGTCGCACGCTATTGCGGCCTCGTCACGCAGCGTTTCGAGTGCGCGGACGGACAGCCACGCCGAGCCGTGTTCGCGGTCGCTCGCGACCGTCTCGACGGTCGGCCGCACCCGGTCGTAGGACGTCCACAGGTCCGGGACAGTCTCGCGACGGCGGATCTCGGTCGGCGGGACCCACTCGTAGCCGGTCGTCTCGTAGTTGGGCTCGACCGCGCGCGTCGCCGCCTCGAAGAGGTACGGGTGGACGACCCAGCGCGTCCCCAGGTCCCGGTCCGCGACGGTGAAGGTGTCGCCCCTGCGGACCAGCGTCACGTCCGACTCCGCCAGGCCGGTCTCCTCGCTGATCTCCCTGGAGGCCGCGCCGTCGGGGTGGCCGTCCCCGGTCCAGTCTCCCTCCTCGACGTGCCCGGCGACCCCGCTCCACTGGCCGCTGTAGGAGCCGACCTCGTCGCTGCGACGCAACAGGAGCACGTCGGCATCGTGGCGCAGGAAGACGGTGACGACGGGCGTCCCCTCCAGGTCGTCGTTCATCGCTCTCGCCTTGGTCCCGGACCGGTATCAGCGTCGGGGTCGGCCCACGTTCGAGCGGAAACAGGGGTCGGTGGACGGCGGAATCGGCTGTCAACCGCCGTAGCGCGCGCTGTCGCTCGCGTTCGGGCGAGCGACGGAGCCGTGCGAGAGACGAGAAGCGCAACGAGCGGAGCGAGCGGGGCGAGGGCGTTCATCGACCCGTCGAGTGCGGGAGCCGTCAGCAGGACTCCCAAATGGACTTGACACAGGGGGACCAACGGCGGAGCATGCAGGTCGCGATCCTCAGCGACACACACATCCCCTCCCGGGCACACCGCGTTCCCGGCGAGTTCCGCGAGCGCACTCGCACCGCCGACCACGTCCTCCACGCGGGGGACTTCGACGCGAAGGGGACGCTCGCGGACCTGCGCGACCTCGCGCCCGAGTTGACGGCGGTCCGCGGGAACATGGACCCGCGCGTGGGCCTCCCGCCGGTCGCGACGGTCGAACTCGGCGGCGTCACGTTCGTCGTCACACACGGCACCGGCTCCCACCACGGCTGGCACGACCGGGTCGCGACTGTCGTCCGCGAGGAAGCCACCGACCCCCGCGTCGGCGTCGCCGGGCACACCCACGAGGTCGTCGACATCGTCCACGACGGCGTCCGACTGCTGAACCCGGGGAGCGCGACAGGTGCCGCCCCCGCCGAGCGGACCACCATGATGACCGCCGAAGTAGCGGGTGGAGAGGTGGACGTGACCGTCCACGAGGTCTGAGAGTGATCGTTGTAGCGATTTACCAGATCGCACCGACCCCGGGTCGGCGCGAGCCGGAAATAACGTACAACAGTCACTAGGAGTTCGAGGACCGACGACTGAGTCAGTCTGCTGGCCGTGATGGACGTTGAAAGCCCCCGGCCCGCTCACTGGGAGTGAACTCGACCGCACTCGATGGGTCGATGAACGCCCTCGGCCGTCCGTGGCGCTCCCTGCGGTCGCGTCACGTGCGCCTCGCCCTCTCGGTCCATCAGGAGCGCAAGCTCTCTCGTGCCCTGCCTCGCTTCGCTCACGGCTTACTCCGTTCACCGTTCTTTCGTGGTTCGAGCGAAACGAGAACCACGCATCGCTCGGCAGGACACCGGGACCGCACAGCACCGCGAGCCATACACCTCCCCACCCGACTGTGCTTCTCGGTTCGCTCCCTTCGGTCGCTTCCCTGTGATGCTCGCCCCTCGCGCGACGCCGCCTCGCGATGAACCGCTCGGCGGCGCGCGCCACCGCAATCACACGACAATCGCCGGTCTCATCTCAGCACCCGAGTTCGCCCGGGCTGTCACCACGCCGAGAGGGCGGCTCGGCCGTGGTTGAACGTGAGGATCCCGAAGAAGGCGAACACGCCGGTGAAAGCGAAGGCGCCGCCGAGATAGAACACCCAGTCGATGCCGACGTTGCTGGTGAGCCACCCGCCCGCGAGCGGTGCGAGCACCGACCCGGGCCGCCAGACGATAGAGCGGACGCCGAAACTGGAGGCGACACCCTCCCCTTTCCCCTCGTCAGCGAACAGCGCCATGCTCGCGGGCTCGCGGATGGAGTCGGCGACCCCGAGGAGCGCGTTCAGCGCCACGAGCGGGAGGAACGCCGACGAGAGCGTCCCCAGACCCGGGAACGTCGCGGGCAACCCGAACGTCGACCCGATAACAGGGGTGAAGGGGACGACGACGGCGACAGTCCCGTAGAAGAGCCCGCCGAGGAAGACGAAGCGGGCGCGACCGAAGCGGTCCGAGAGCCCGCCCGTGTAGGGCTGGCCGAGCATGTTGGTGAACTTCTCGGCGGCGATGATCGCGCCGACGGCGGTGGCGCTCTCGACGTAGCCCAGGCCGCCGTCGGCGGCGGCGAGGCCGGCGTAGATGGGCACCCACGTCCGCACGAGCGTGACGGCGACCGCGTACTGGGCGCGGAAACTCGTCATCGTCAGGATCCGCTTGTTCAACGCGAGGTCGGTAAAGGGGAACCCGCGGATCCGCGTGTCGTCGGGTTCGACCCACAGCCAGACGGTCACGAACGCCAGCCCGGCGATGACCATCAGCAGGCCGAAGACGGCGTCGAACCCGAAGTTGTCGTAGAGCAGCCCCGCCGAGAACGTCCCGCCGATGGCCGCGGCGAAGCGCCAGGCGTTCGAGGTCCCGATGGTGTTGGCTCGCTCGGACTCGCGAGCCAGGTCGCCCACCAGCGCGAGCGCGATGAGCCCGGCGGCCGTCGCGGCGATGCCCTGGACCATCCGGACGGCGATGAACTGCCAGCTCGTCTCCACGAACGCGAACCCGAGGTAGACGAACACCGCGAGCCCGAGCCCGCCCAGCAGGACCGTCCGCTTGTCGTAGCGGTCGCCGGCCCACGCGATGGGGACGACCCCGACCGCCTGTGCGAAGGTCAACCCCGTCGCGAACATGCCGAGGACGAACCCCTCGGCCCCGAGCTGGTTGATGAACGTCGGCAACAGCGTCAGCAACGTCACGAACCCGAACGAACTCGCAAAGCGCGTAAAATAGAGGGCCCGCAACTGGCGTCCTGTCTCGGTCACTATCTGGGGGGTAGCGACTGCGTTCAAAAACCCTTCCGAAGTGGGAAAGATATTCCTTCGGTCCGAACGGCCGGGGTCGACAGCATCCGGGGACCCGGTAGCCGGTCGGTCAGTCCGACGCCTCTGCTGGCGCGAGTTGCTCGTGGCTCCCGTCATACGGACCGTTGTAATTCGTTACCACCGTCGCGAACCACGGTGAACACATCGGGCCGTGACTCGCCCATACGTCGACGGCATCGCCGAAAATGGGTACAACGGTCCGTATCAGTCGCCGCTCGCTCGTTCCGAGGCCTCCCGCTGGTCGGCCTCGCGTTCCGCGACCGCGATCTCCACCTCGATACCCTCGATCTCCCAGGTCTTGCGGTGGCCATCAGAGACCGCGCCGGTCTCGGCCGCGCGGACCTCCTCTGTGACGAACGACTCGCGTTCGGCCACGAGGTCGGCGACGCGGTCGTCTTTGACGTCGTACTCCAGGCGGATCTCGGCGTCCATCGCCAGGTCGAGGTCCTTGCGCATCTCCTGGACGCGCCGGATGACCTCGCGGGCGTAGCCCTCCGACTCGATGTCTTCGGTCAGGGTCGTGTCGACGTAGACGACGCCCTCACCGTCCAGGGCCTCGAAGGCGGCGCCGGCGACGCCCTCGGGGGTATGGCGGACGAACTCGACCATCTCCTCGTCGAGGTCCACCGTCTCGCCGACGGCGTCCGCGACGGCGCCCTCCAGCGCTTCGACGGTCGGTTCGGCGACGCGGGCGTCGTTGAGCGCCCGCATGATCCGGCCGGCGTCGTCGCCGAACTCCGGTCCGAGCAGGCTCATGTCGGCCTCGGCGGAGTAGGTGAGTTCGCCCCACTCGTCGTCGGGACCGACAACCTCGACCCGGCGGGCGTTGAGCCGGTCGGCCAGCAGGTCCTCGCGGAGCGCGACGGTGCCGGCGAGGTCGCCGGCGTCCTCGTCGACGTCGACGACGACGCGCTTGACCGGCCACCGGAGCTTGCGCTCGGCCTGCTGGCGGGCGTTCGACCCGGCTTCCTCGACCGCCCGGACGGCTGCGACGTCCTCCTCCAGCCCGACGTGCCACCGGCGGTCGTCCGGTTCCGGCCACTCGCACATGTGGACCGTGGGATGGCCCGAATCGCCAGTGAGGGCTCCATACACTTCCTCGGCGACGAACGGGGCGAACGGTGCGAACAGGGCCGCGGACTCCTCCAGGACGCGGTAGAGCGTGGCGTAGGCGGCCTGCTTGCTCGCCGAGTCTTCCTCGTCCCACATGCGCTCGCGGACGACCTGAATGTAGAACCGGGAGACGTCCTCGACGACGAACTCGAGCAGCGCGTCGACGGCCTCGTCGTTCTCGAAGTCCTCCATCGCCGCCGTCATCGCCTCTTTCGTACTTTGCAGTCGCGAGAGGACCCACTCGTCGACGAGTTCGAGGTCGTCTTCGACGTCGTCGAGGGTGGTCTCCTCGGGGGCGAACCCGTCGGTTCGCATGTACGGCAGCGGGAAGCGCGCGACGTTCCAGAAGATGTTGAGCCGCCGCTGCATCTCGGCGGTCTCCTCCCACGAGAAGTTCATGTCCTCGCCCTGCGGGGTGACCGAGAGCAGGAACACCCGCATCGGGTCGACGCCGTGTTTCTCGATGACCTCGTGGGGGTCGATGAAGATGCCCTTCGATTTGGACATCCCGCGGCCGTCGGGCATGTTGGCGTAGCCGTGCATCAGCACCTGCTCGTAGGGGATCTCCCCGAGCGCGGCAGTGCCCATCCCGAGTTGCGACCAGAACCACCCGCGGGTCTGGTCGTGGGCCTCCATGATGAGGTCGGCGGGCCACAGCTCCTCGAAGCGACTCCCGTCCTCGGGGTAGTCGAGCGTGCCCCACGTCGCGACCGACGAATCGAGCCAGACGTCGAAGACGTCCGGGACGCGCTCGTGGACGGCCCCGTCCTCGGTGACAGTGAGGTCGTCGACGGTGTCCTTGTGCAGGTCCACGCTGTCGGGGTCGACGTCCTGGTCGACGCGCGCGGCGAGTTCCTCGCGGTCGCCGACCACGATTGCGTCGTCCATGCTCCCGTCCCACTCGACCGGGTCGCCCTCGGCGGTTTCTGCAGGGACCCAGATCGGGATCGGGATGCCCCAGTAGCGCTGGCGCGAGACGTTCCAGTCGGGGGCGTCCTCGACGAAATCGCGGAAGCGGTTGTCGCGGGCCCACTGGGGGTACCACTCGCTGTCCTCGATGTTGTCGAGGAGTTCGTCTTTGATGTCGGTGATCGTGATGAACCACTGGTCGGTGACGATCTGGACGATGCCCGTGTCACAGCGCCAGCAGTGACCGTAGCTGTGGGTGGTGGTCTCCTCCACGAGGAGCGCCCCGTTCGCGTCGAGGTCGTCGATGATATCGCGGTCGGCGTCCTTGACGTACTGGTCGGCGTAGGCGCCGGCCGACTCGTCGTAGACGCCGTCGGCGCCGACGGGACAGAAGACGTCCAGACCCAGTTCGCGGCCGCGCTCGAAGTCCTCCTCGCCGTGTCCGGGCGCAGAGTGCACCAGGCCAGTGCCGTCACCGTCGGTCTCGACGTAGTCGGCGGTGTACACTTCCAGCGCGCCCTCGCCGTCGGGGGCCTCGGGCACCGCCTCGCGGAGCGGGTGCTCGTAGGTCCACCCCACCAGGTCCGCGCCTGTCAGTTCCTCGACGACCTCGTAGTCCTCGTAGCGGCCCGCCGAGAGGACCTCGTCGACTTTCGGTTCGGCAACGTAGAGGCGGTCGGTCTCCCCGTCTTTCTCGGCGTCGACGCCGACGTAACTCCCCTCTCCGTCGACGGCGACGAACGTGTTGGCGGGGATGGTCCAGGGTGTCGTCGTCCAGACGACGAGGCTCCCTTTGCGGTCTTCGAGGTCGAATTGCACGTAGATAGAGGGGTCCTCGACGTCCTCGTACTCGACCTCGTTGTTGGCGATGGCCGTCTCACACCGGGGACACTGCGAGATGGAGCGTTTGCCCTGCTCGACGAGACCGCGCTCGTGGGCCCGCTGGAACCCCCACCACGCCGCCTCCATGTACTCGGGCGTGACCGTCTTGTACGGGTCGTCCCAGTCCATCCAGACGCCGAACGACTTGAAGTCCTCCTGCAGGCCTTCCAGCTGTTCGTCGGCGTACTGCTTGCACTCCTCGATGAAGGCGTCCTCGCCGAACGCCTGGATGTCCTTCTTGTTCTCGAAACCCAGGTTCTCCTCGACGCGGGTCTCGATGGGCAGACCGTGCATGTCGTAGCCCGGCCGGTCGGTGACGTCGTAGCCCCGCATCCGCAGATACCGGATGTAACAGTCCTTGAGCGTCTTGTTCCAGGTCGTCCCCATGTGCGCGGACCCGGAGGTGTAAGGCGGGCCGTCGACGAAGAAGTAGTCGGGGTCGTCGGCGTGATGTTCGACCGTCTTCTCGTAGGCGCTGGTCTCGTCCCAGTAGTCGAACACGCGGTCCTCGACCGCGTCGGGGTCGTACTGGTCCGGCAACGCGCCGAACCGCCCGTCGCCGGCCCCGGGCGCGTCGTCCCCGGCCTCGTCGGCGTCGTCGGTGCTCATATCTCTACGAATCCGTCCGACGCTCTTGGAAACTTCGGTCCGGCCGTCCGTTCGCCGGGGACCGACGGTGCTCGCGTTTCACTTCCACCGCGGTGCACGAAGGGTTAAGTGCCGCGCGAAGCGTGGTGAAAGTGATGGACGACGATCCCGAGGAGGGGATGCTCTCGTGGGACGAGTCCGTGTTCCGCGACGAGCACGTCTTCGAGATCGACTACGTGCCCGAGACGTTTCTCCACCGGGAGAGCCAGATGGAGACGCTGAAATACGCGCTCCGGCCCGCGGTGCGGGGGTCGCGCCCGCTCAACGTCGTCGCGCGCGGTCCGCCCGGCACCGGGAAGACCACGGCGGTCCAGAAGCTGTTCGGCGAGTTGCGCGCGCGGACGGAGGTGTCGGCGGTCCGCGTGAACTGCCAGGTCAACTCCACCCGCTACTCGGTGTTCTCGCGACTGTTCGAGGGCGTCTTCGACTACGAACCCCCCTCCTCGGGCATCTCGTTCAAGAAGCTGTTCTCCCAGATCACCGACCGCCTCGTCGAGCGTGACGAGGTGCTGGCGGTGGCGCTCGACGACGTCAACTACCTCTTCTACGAGGACGAGGCGTCGGATACGCTGTACTCGCTGTTGCGCGCCCACGAGGAGCAGGGCGGCGCCCGCATCGGCGTCATCTGCATCTCCTCGGACCTGGACCTGGACGTCATCGAGGAACTTGACACCCGGGTCCAGAGCGTCTTCCGCCCGGAGGACGTCTACTTCCCGAAGTACGACCAGCCCGAGATCGTCGATATCCTCGACGAGCGCGTCGACCGCGGGTTCCACGACGGCGTGATCACGGCACCGGTACTCGACCGCGTCGCCGAGTGCACCGAAGAGCAGGGCGGTGACCTGCGCGTGGGCATCGACCTGCTCCGGCGCGCGGGACTGAACGCGGAGATGCGCGCCAGCCGCGAGATCGAACGCCAGGACGTCGAGACCGCCTACGACAAGTCCAAGTACGTCCACCTCTCGCGGCGGTTGCAGGAACTCTCGGATTCGGAGAGCGCCCTCGTCGAGGTCATCGCGGAACACGACGGCAAGCGCGCCGGCGACATCTACGACGCGTTCAACGACCGCACCGGACTCGGGTACACGCGCTACTCCGAGATCACCAACAAGCTCGACCAGCTCGGCATCATCGAGGCCACCTACGCCGACGTCGAGGGGCGCGGTCGCACCCGCGAGTTGACCCTCAACTACGACGCCGAGGCCGTCCTCGAACGGCTCTGACGGTCCCTCCGGCGGTTCGGTAGACAGAGTGTATTTACCGGTCGCGCGACAGACACCGGTGAGACGATGGCCCTCCACACGCGACGGCGCGTCCTCCTGGGAGCCGCCGGTCTCCTCGCCGGACTGGCCGGCTGCAACGACGAACCCGGGGAGGCCGGCACGCCCGCAGCGTCGCCGACCGAACCCGGGAGGCCACGCGACCCGGGCGATACCGGCGTCCGTGACCCCGAGCGACGCGTCCTCAGGCACCCCGGCGAGGGGCCACTGGCGTGGTTCGCCGAGGACGGCACGACCGCGAACGGTACGACCGACCGGACTATTCCCCCACACGAGCGCGAACACGAGGGGCTCATCGCGAGCGACCCGGCGGCACGGACGCTCGTGGCCGCGGACGTCGTCGAGCGATTGCGGGGCCTCGCGTACGTCGAGGCGTTCGCGACGCTCCAGAAGCGGGTCGAAGACGGCGCCGAGTTCGGGGTGGAGAGCGTCGCGGAGGTGCGCGAGCGCCGCGAGGCCGCCGTCTCCGCGGTCGAAACCGCTCTCGAGGAGAGTCCCGACCGCCGGCTTGCCGGGCGACGCTCGACGCGCTCGGAGCCGAGGAGTGACCGGCTCTCCGAGTCCCGGCCAGTGAGACGAGCAGGGCAGAGAGTGAACAACCGCGGTGGCGCGCGCTGGTGAGCGGCCCGAGCGATTCCCGCGAGGGCCGCGAAACCGAGTCGTGCGAGGGATGAGCACCGCAGCGAAGCGAGGAGCGCAGCGAGTCCCGGAACCGGAACCCGCCGAGGGCTTTCATCACCCACTGCTGAGTGCAATGCGATCGCTGGATCGACTTCCCTCACACTGACTCATACTGTCGGACACAAGTACGTGAACACGCTCGTCGGGAACACGCCAGCGAA
>JAZKRZ010000010.1:0-32088 GCA_036626395.1 Haloarculaceae archaeon | reverse complement strand
CGATCAAGTGGTTCTCGACGCGGCCGTTCTGGCGCTACGAGCAGGTCCAGCAGGGCCGCTTTCGCGAACTCTACCAGACCAACGCCGACATCTTCGGGTCGGGCGAACCCGAAGCCGACGCCGAGGTGCTGGCTTTCGCCGCCGACGCGCTCGTGAACCTCGGACTCGACGGGTCCGCGTTCGAGTTCCGCGTCTCCCACCGCGACATCCTCGGCGAACTGCTCCGGTCGTTCGCCGCCGACGTCGAGGTCCAGGCGGCGATCCGTGCCGTCGACAAGCGCGCCAAGGTAGCGGAGGGCGAGTACCTCGACCTGCTCCACGAGGCCGGTCTCTCCTACGACCGGGCCCGCGAGTTCGACGACGTCCTGCTGGCGGGCAACGACGACCTCGACGAGTTGACCGCCTTCGCCGACAGCCCGGAACTGGCCGACGCCGTCGAGAACCTCCAGGCGGTGCTCGCGGCCGCCGAGGACTTCGGGGTCCGGGAGTACTGCGACGTCTCGCTGTCGACCGCGCGCGGCCTCGATTACTACACCGGCGTCGTCTTCGAGTGTTTCGACGCCTCCGGCGAGGTCTCCCGGTCAATCTTCGGCGGGGGGCGCTACGACCACCTCATCGAGGAGTTCGGCGGCCAGCCCACCCCCGCAGTGGGCGTCGGCATCGGCGTGATGAACTCGACGCTGCCTCTCCTCCTGCAGGTCCACGACGCCTGGCCGGGCGAGGGCATCGAGACCGACTACTACGTGCTGCAGGTGGGCGACACCCGCCCGACTGCGGCCCGCATCGCCCGTGAGTTGCGCGACCGGGGCCACGTCGTCGAGACGGACGTCTCGGACCGTTCTTTCGGCGCCCAGTTGCGCTACGCGGACTCGATCAACGCCGAGACGGTCGTGGTCGCCGGCGAACGCGACCTGGAGAACGGCGAAGTGACGGTCAAGGACATGGCGTCGGGCGACGAGACGACCGCGCCCGTCGACGAGTTCCCCGGCGAGTACGACCGGCCGACCTACGACGACGTCGCGTAGCGATTCGCGATGGCCGGGGTGCCGTGAGTTGCGGTTGCGGGAACTCCCGGCGAGCGAGTCGACCGAAGACTGCGAGCGGGCACCATCGCTCTCACCGACTTCCACGCTCACCCGGGCTCTCGCGCTTCGACGAGGAGCGTCGTCGGCACCTTCGCCATCAGTTCGGGCTGCATGACTCCCCAGGGACCCTCCTCGTGGTCGTCGGGGTCGGCAGTCCCGGGCTCGAGCAGTCGCTCCACCTCCAGTCCGGCCGCGACGAGCGCGTCGTACACCTCGCCGACCGTGTGGCGGTAGAGCACCTCGTCGGCCTCGACCCCCTCGTGACTGGACACCCGTCGACCGGAGTCGAGGTAACTCTCGACGACCTCGTGGCTCTCGGGGTCGACGACCCCGTAGAAGGGGTGGGGCATCGAGAAGACGAACCGCCCCCCCGGCCGGAGCACCCGCGAGGCCTCGGCGAAGGCCGCCTCGAGGTCGGGCACCCACTGGAAGACCCAGGCGTTGAACGCGACGTCGAACGACGCGTCGGCGACAGGCAAGGCGGTCACGTCACCCTGGAGGAAGGCGACGCCGACGCCGCGCTCGGCTGCGAGGCCGCGGGCGTAGTCGAGTTGCGCCCCCGAGAGGTCCACGCCGGTCACGTCGGCACCGCGCTCGGCCAGCGCCACCGAACACTGGCCGCCGCCACAGCCCAGTTCCAGCACGTCCGCGCCCGCCACGTCGCCGAGTACCCGGAGGTCGCCGTCGCCGAAACCCAGCCAGTTGACGCCCACGTCCAGGTCGATGTCGGCCTGGAACCCCCCAGCCACCTCCTCCCACCACGCGCGGACCTCCCTTGTCATACGGTCTGCTTTCGCCAGCGCCGAAATAGGTCTTGGGGGCGTCCGCCCCGTTCCGGCCGAAACGACGGTCGTCCGGCCACTGACGAGAGGACACCGGTCGCTGGGCGGCCGGGACCGCAGCTACTGATACGAGAGGACGATGTCGTCGAGGTCGGGGACGAGTGCGTGGGCGACGTCGGTGGTAGTGAGGATGCCGACGAGGTCGCCGTCCTCGGTGACGGGGAGTTTCTTCACGTCCCGCGAGCGCATGCGCTCACAGGCGGTCTCGACGGTGGCGTCTGCGTCGACGGTCACCACCTCGCTGGTCATCAACTGGCCGACGGTCAGCCGTCGGATGTCGTGTTCGGCCGCCACCGATTCGACGACGTCCGTCTCGGTGAGGATGCCGGCGATACCGTCGTCGATGACGACGAGCGCACCGATGCGGTTGCGCAGCAGTATCCGCGCTGCGTCCGCGACCGCGATGTCGTACTCGACGGTTCGCACCGGCGCGGTCATCGCGTCGCGAACGGGCCGGTCCAGTACGTCCGATTCCATGTGTGGGGAAACCCCTCGATGGGAAGAGAGTGGGATGGGCGCAAATAGCTGTCGGCGCTCAGGGGTCGCCGACGCCGCTCCGAAGCCCCGCCGCGACGGTCGCAGCCGTCACCCGGTCGGCGTGGCGGTCGTCGAACGACGCGCGGGCGCTCTCGGCCGCTCGCTCGTCGACGGTGAACGCGACGCCCGGATAGTCGACGTCCCACAGCACGAGCGGTTCGGCCGCCGCCGGAGCGACGCCCGCCGGGCCGTCGAGGGGGTCGGGGCCGAGCACGCGCTCGACCCTCTCGAGGCCGCACTCGCCACGGCCGACTTCGGCGACGAGCCCGACCACCCGCCGGACGAGCTGACGCGCGAACCCGCCCGCTCGCAGGGTCACGACGAGAAACGCCCCGTCGCGCTCGGCGCTCGCGGCGAGGTCCCGGGACGTTCCCCTCTCGTCGGGCGTGAGGTTGTGAAAGTCCCGTTCGCCCGCGAGCGTCTCGAGTGCCGCGCGCGCGCTGTCGTCGTCGAACGGGGCGCGGGTCGCGCTCCCCGCTCGCGGCGCGTACAGGTGATAGACGTACGTTCGCTCGCGCGCGTCGTGTGTCGCATGGAACGCCGGGTCGACGTCGGCGCTGGCCCACGCCCGGACGGCCGCGGGGAGTTCGGCGTTCAGCGCTCGCGGCGTCAGCCAGTCGGGCGCCCCGAACGCGACGGTCTGGGCGCGCGCCGACACGCCCGAGTCGGTTCGCCCCGCGGCGGCGTACCCCTCCGGTTTGTCCGCGCCGCCGTCGAGAGCACCCAGGTCACGGAGCGCGTCGAGGAGGGCGTCCTCGACCGTCGGGACGTCGGGCTGGCGCTGGAACCCGTGGTAGGGCCGGCCGTCGTAGGCCAGGCGATAGGCACGCATCGACGAAAATGGTAGCCCCTCGAAGTTAATCGAACCGGGTCGAGACGGACTCGACGGCGACCGCTCTCGACTTCGATGACTGCCGAGAGTTCCCGGCCCGCTCGCGGTCGCGACGCGACATACGACAGATCTTCGCTCACGCCGTTCGCTGCGGTGTTCGTCCCTCGCCGCTGCTGTCGCGCGAGACACCGCGCGACGGCGCGCGCCACGTCGGTTGCCAGGGTACGTCCGTCCCCTACCCCTCGAACGCCTGACTCGCCGGGGAAAAGTCGACCTCGGTGCCCAGTCCTTTCTCGCGGGCTCTCTCGTAGAGCATGTGTGCGGCGGCGACCGTCTCGATGGCGGTGCCGCCGCTGTCGAACAGCGTCACCTCGTCGGCGTCGGTGCGACCCGGTGCCTCGCCGGCGACGACCTCGCCGAGTTCGGCGTGAACGTGGTCTTCGCCGATGGCGCCTTCCTCGCGGGCGAGGATGTACGCGCCGGCGTCGCGGGGCGCACGCCCGCGCAGGTCCGGGACGTACGTCGAGCGCGCGACGGTCGCGCCCGACACCTCCCGTTTTTCCGGGTCGTACTGGCCCATCGCCGTGACGTGGGCGCCGTCGGGCAGGTCCGCGTCGTCGAAGACGGGTTCCGAGGCAGTGGTGGCGGTAACGACGACGTCGGCCTCGCCGACCGCGGCGCTGCTGGACTCGACGGCGCGCACGGCGGGCGCGAGTTCGGCGTCCATCGCCGCGGCGAAGGTCTCGCGGCTCTCGGGCGTGGGCGAGAACACCCGGACGGCGTCGAATTCGCGGACGGTGACGGCCCCGCGGAGCTGGCCGCGGGCCTGTGACCCGCTGCCGACCAGTCCGAGGACGTCGGCGCCCTCGCGAGCGAGCGCGTCGGTGCCCACGGCGCCGGTCGCGCCGGTCTTGAAAGGGTTCATCGACGCGCCGTCGAGCACGGCCAGGGGTTCGCCGCTGTCGGCGTCGAACAGCGGGAGGACGAAGTGGGCGTCGGCGGCGTCGAAGCCGGCGGCGTACATGTACCCGCCCATCGCGCCGGTGTCGGGGAGGATGGCGGTGTACCCGGTCAGCATGCCGGGCGGGTCGCCGCCGGTGATCCTGGTGCGCGGACGGGCCGGTGCCCCCTCGCCGCGCTGGCGGTAGCCGTCGCGGACGGCCTCGACGTACTCCGGGGGCGTCGCGAGTCCCGCGAGATCGTCACTGGAGAGAAACAGTGCCATACTCCCCGTTGGAGGGGCGCCGGCTTGAAAGTGCTCGGTCGGCGGACCGGAACCCCGTCTCGCGAGTCGCCGCGTCTGTCCCGGGGACCGGTGCGCGGACGCCGCCAGCGGCCAGTCGCTCGCTCCGCGCTCGCCCGCTGATGCCAGTTATCGTTACGAAAATTAATACTAAGGTTTGTTTCTGTCCAAGCGGACGCACTTGCACCTCCAAATCTCAGCAAATAGGGAATACACGAAGAAAGCATCGGACCGATTATTCTATATAGTGATAATCAGGGGATCGGCTTTAACACCGGTTGTGAGCAATGTGGGTATGGAGGGACGGACGAGGCGGCAACGCCGACACACCAATGCCAGACGCAACCGACGAAACGAACGCACGGACCGCGACGAGCGAGGGAACGCGCCGCTACGCCGAGCTCAACGTCGGAGACGAGGAGTTCGTTATCTACGACCGGGAGAACCACCGGGCGTGGCTCCAGTCGACAGTCGCCGTGCCCGTCGAAGAGGTCTGCTGAGGGGTCGAAACCTGCGTCGGGCAGTCCCTCTCGAACGGCGAGGGACGTCGCATCCGGGCGGTGACAGCGTCGTTTCTGTGCCCGTGACGTTCCCGCCACGCTCCCTGGTACGGACGCGCGTCGCCCGTTTCCGGCACGCGCTACCCGCCGAACCGGTCAGCGACGGCTCGCGACCGCCGCGAGCGCGAGGCGCCACGGGACCAGGAGGGCGAGACCGACGCCGACCGAGACGAGATAGAACGAGAGCGCCGCGTTGCCCGGAACCGGCCCCGTCGCGCGCAACAGCTGTGCGACCGCGGCCGCCGCGACCCACGCCGGGACCGTCCGTCCGACCGCACTCCGCGCCGAGCGGCGCGCGTCGGCGGCGTGAACCCCCGTGACGAACGACGCGAGCGTCCACCCGACGGCGAACGTCCCGAACGTTATCGCGACCCTGACCGGATCGCCGATGTCGTGCCCCATCGTGGCCCCGAGGCCGACGAACAGCCCGATACAGACCAGGTCGCCCGCGGCCCCGACCGCCGTCAGTGGCGCCGGGTCGAAGCGGTGCCGGACCGAAGTCGCGACTGACATACCCGACGTTCGGGACGCGAGCGACTTCACTGGTCCGACTTCACCGGGCGTGTCGTCTCGTCCCCGCCTCCGGTCAGACGGTCCCGGCCACCGTGTAGCCGAATCCCCCCTCGACGACGGTCGCCTCGAACCCCGCCGCCGCGAGTCGGTCCCGCAGCTCTGCGGGCGGCCAGAACTGCGAGTCGAAGCCGACGACGCGCTCGCCGAGAACCAGTCCCCGCCCGCGGAGCGTCGTCGGGTCGAACTCCCGGACAACGAGGACGCCGCCCGGACGCAGCGCCCGACCTGCGGCCGCGAACACGCCGTCGGGGTCGGCCATGTGATGGAGCGCGTCGACGACCAGCACTGCGTCCGCGCTCCCGTCGTGGACCGGCAGCGCCGCGGCGTCGCCCTGCACCGTCGCGAGTCCCGTCTCGCGGGCCCGGGCGAGCATCCCCCGCGCCGCGTCGACCACCACCGTCTCGTAGTCGGTGAGCGCACGCGATGCGCGGCCGGTCCCGCCGCCGACGTCGAGGACGCGCTCGACCGGACGGTCGGCGACCGCGAGTCCGGCTTCCAGCGTCGCCCGGTCGGCCCGCCACATCCCGAGGTCGTAGAACCGTGCGAACCGGTGGAACGGGGAGACGTCGCCGAGTGCCATACCCCACCCGGGGTGCTCTCGGCCAATAGTCCCTCCGACCGCCGGCTACATGCGTCGCGAGCCCCTACTCGGGCCCGATGCGGTTCGAACTCGTCGGCTGGCCGGAAGACGGCCCGAAACTCGCGCTCGACTACCGCGCGTTCAGTTACGCCGGGAAGTTCGTCGTGACGAACACCGGCAAGGCCGTCGCGCTCGCCGACCCCGGAACGGACCCCGACGCGTCGCCTCCACAGACCGAAGGCGAGCGACCGCCGCCGACCGGCGTCGAGGGCGTCGTCGACTTCGCGGACCCGGTCCTCGGGGCCGTCGCGTTCAACGCCGACCGGACCGACGACGCGTGGTGGTTGCGCTACGTCACCGTCCGGGCGGACCGCCACGGCGAGGGGATCGGTCCCCGCCTCGCCAGATTCACGACCGAGCGGTTGCGCCAGCGTCGCGCCGAGACGGTGCGCATCGCCGTCAACAACCCCTACGCCTACGAGGCACTGTACCGCGCCGGCTTCGCCTTCACCGGCGACGAGACCGGCATCGCCGAACTCGTCCTCGCCGCGCCGGCGGACGACCGCTCGCGGGCGACCTACCAGGCGGGACTGGACCTGTTTCGCGCCCGCGGCCCCGACGGCGACGAGCGGGCCTTCCTCGAACGGAAGGCCGGGAGTGACCCGCCGGCCGTCGTCGCGACGCAGGCGGACGACTGACCGTGGGGCGGCGACAGGGGTCAGGCGGGCGCCGCGGCCTCGGTCGGCACCTCGAACAGCCGGGCGCCACACGCCTCACAGGTCGCGGCCGCGACCTCGACCTCGCGACAGCAGGACTCGACGGTGTCCGTCCCGAACGAGACCGTCCCCTCACAGGCCGGACACACCTCCAGGAAGAGCCTGAGACCGACCGCCAGCTCGGACTGCGCGCCCGTCGGGAGCGCCGCCCAGTCGCCGACGTGCTCGGGGAGGACGGTCAGGGCGGTCAGGTCGGCGACTGCGGCGGGACGTGACTCCCAGCGACCGACGAACCGTCCGTCGGCCCGCACGAGGAAGGCGCCGTCCGAGCGCGTCTCCGTCTCCACGTCGGCCCCGGGGTCGCAGGCGTCGACCCGCGCGAGCAGCGGCGCCCACTCGTCGTCGAACGCCGCCATCCGCTCGTGCCACGTCTCGCGAACCGTGCCGGTCAGACAGAGGTCGCCGTCGCGACATGGCTCGACCAGCCCCGCCTCGAGCAGGTGCCGCTCGACGTCCACCTCGGCGTCCCCGGGACGAGATACCCCCGGAGCCAGACCGCGACCAGGCCGACCGCGAGCACCGCGGCCGCGGCGGCGCCAGCGACGGCGGTCTCCACGGCGAGCGCCCCCCAGGTGCCGACGACCAGCGCCGCCGACACCGCGATGCCGACGTTCACCACCGTACAGGGTACACAGCGGTTTTCACCCCTGTACTCGGGCTGTCGGAACCGGTCGAGCGGCCCCGTCACTTCGCTCATACCCGCGAGGACGACGTGCGGGGAAGTGAATCTGGCGGGCACCGCACGGCGTCGGGTGCGGACCGCGCCGACCGACTGCCGGCGGCGCCGTCGGGTCGCAGCCGGGGGTTTCAAGCGGGCCACTCCCCTATCGAGGGCCGATGGGAAACGCGGATCTGCGGGACCTGGCAGCGCTGTCGGCGGTCAGCTTCGACGAACTGTCGGGGTCGGTCGTCGCCGTCGACGCCCACAACTGGCTGTATCGCTACCTGACGACGACGGTCAAGTGGACGAGCGACGACGTCTACACGACGAGTGACGGGACGGAGGTCGCGAACCTCGTCGGCGTCGTCCAGGGGCTCCCGAAGTTCTTCGAGCACGACCTCACGCCCGTGTTCGTCTTCGACGGCGCCGTCACGGACCTCAAGGACGACGAGGTCGAGAAGCGACGCGAACAGCGCGAGCGCGCCGAGGAGCAACTCGAAACGGCGCGCGAACGCGGCGACGCCGTCGCGGTCGCACGCCTGGAGTCGCGCACCCAGCGGCTGACGGAGACGATCGTCGAGACCACCCACGAACTGCTCGGCCTGCTGGACGTGCCGGTCGTCCAGGCGCCCGCCGAGGGCGAGGCACAGGCCGCACACATGGCCCGCGCGGGCGACGTCGACTACGTCGGCACCGAGGACTACGACGCCCTGCTCTTTGGCGCACCGCTGACTCTCAGACAGCTCACCAGCAAAGGCGACCCGGAACTGATGGACTTCGAGGCCACGCTCGAAACCCACGGGCTGACCTGGGAGCAACTCGTCGACGCCGCCATCCTCATGGGCACTGACTTCAACGAGGGGATCCCGGGTATCGGCCCGAAGACCGCCGTGAAAGCCGTCCGCGAACACGGCGACATCTGGGGCGTCTTCGAGGCCCGCGACGTCCACGTCGAGCACACCGACCGCATCCGCGACCTCTTTCTCGACCCCGCGGTCACCGACGCTGAGTTCGACCCTGACATCGACCCCGACGTCGACGCCGCCCGCGCGTTCGTCTGCGAGGAGTGGGAAGTCGACGACGCGGAGGTCGAGCGCGGGTTCGAACGCATCGAGGAGACCCTCGTCCAGACCGGACTGGACGAGTGGACGTGACGCCGGGACGCGAGCGTCCCCGGCGCGAGGGACCAGTGGTCCCCCCGGCACACCCCGGATAGCCCACCTCGAGTGCGCCCTCCCGGGCCTCCGGCGGCACCCATCCCCGCCGCCCGCCGTCCGTGGCGGTTCCCGCCGGCTGGAATCCTTCGGTGGCTTTTACGCCCGTCGCCGCGTCGGTTCGAACGTATGACCGACGACGGCGATTATCGCACGGAGCGGGACAGTCTCGGGGAGATGCAGGTGCCGGCCGACGCCTACTGGGGCGCACAGACCCAGCGCGCGGTCGAGAACTTCCCCATCAGCGGGGAGACGTTCGGCCGCCGGTTCGTCCGGGCGCTCGGGGTCGTCAAGAAGGCGGCCGCCGAGGCGAACCGGGACCTGGAACTGGTCCCCGGGGCGAAAGCCGACTGCATAATCGAGGCCGCAGACGAGGTCATCGCGGGCGAACACGACGACCAGTTCCCGGTCGACGTCTTCCAGACCGGGTCCGGGACGTCGTCGAACATGAACGCCAACGAGGTCATCGCCAACCGCGCGACCGAGATCTACGGCGGCGAGGTCGGCTCCCGGGAGATCCACCCCAACGACCACGTCAACTTCGGCCAGTCGAGCAACGACGTCATCCCGACAGCGATGCACGTCGCGAGCGCCGAGGCCCTGGCGTACGACGTCCTCCCCGCGCTGGAGCGACTCGCCGAGGCGCTGGGCGAGAAGGAGGCGGCGTTCGACGACGTCGTCAAGACGGGCCGCACGCACCTCCAGGACGCCACGCCGGTGACGCTGGGCCAGGAGTTCGGCGGCTACCGCACCCAGGTCGAGAAGGGCATCGAGCGCGTCGAGGGCGTCCAGCCCCGGCTTCAGGAACTCGCGCTCGGCGGGACGGCGGTCGGGACGGGACTGAACACCCACCCGGAGTTCCCCGAGCGCGCCGCCGAGTACATCAGCGACGAGACCGGGATCCGGTTCCGCGAGGCCGACGACCACTTCGAGGCCCAGGCCGCCCACGACGCCATGAGCGAGGCCCACGGCGCCCTCCGGACGGTGGCCGGGAGCCTCAACAAGGTCGCCAACGACCTGCGTCTGCTCGCCTCCGGCCCCCGTAACGGCCTGGGCGAGGTCGACCAGCCCGAGAACCAGCCCGGTTCGTCCATCATGCCCGGGAAGGTCAACCCGGTCGTCGCCGAAGCGGTCAACCAGGTCCACAAGCAGGTCGTCGGCAACGACGCCGCCGTCGCCGCGGGCGCTGCCGAGGGCCAGATCGACCTGAACCTCTACAAGCCGATACTCGCGTACAACTTCCTGCAGTCGGCGGAGTTGATCGCCAACGGCAGCGAGACGTTCGCCCAGAAGTTCGTCGCGAAACTCGAGGCGGACCGCGAGCACTGCGCCGAGCGCGTCCAGCAGTCGATGGCGCTGGCGACGGCACTGAACCCCGCTATCGGCTACGACAAGGCCAGCAAGGTCGCAAAGCGGGCCCTCGCCGAGGACAAGACCATCCGGGAGGTCGTCCTGGAGGAAGGCTATCTCGACGAGGACGAGGTCGAAGACGTGCTCGACCCCGCGAAGATGACCGAACGGGGGATCCTCGGGGAGTAACGAGGTCGAGCGGAGCGAGACCTCGAATACGCGAGCGGGGAACGCAGTGACCCGCGAGCAACGGGCGCGTCCTCGTGGGCCGTCCGGTCCGGGGCCGTTCAGTCGTCTCCCGCCGCGGGACCGCCCGCCGCTTTCCGGGCGACCTCCTGCCACGTGCCGCTCGTGAACCGGACGGTATTGACCCCGGCCTGGATGTAGAAGTCCAGGACGACGGCGACGAAGACGGCGAGGACGCCCAGCCCCATCCCGGGCGCGACCGAGACCGCGCCGAGCGAGACGGCAAAGCCGACCGGGAGCGCGAGCACCGTGACGGCCAGGCGGACCACGAGTCCCAGGATCTTGCCGTAGAGCGGCCAGGAGGTGTCGCCGGCGCCACGGAGCGCGCCCCGCATCGTGCGGGCGATGCTGAACCCCGCCACGGAGAGGGCGAACACCCAGATGAACTCGACCGTGAGGCCGACGTCGCTGGTGTTGAAGACGGTCGCGATGGGGCGGGCGAACGCGGCCATGACCACGGCGATGAGCACCTGGGTGATCAGGGCGATCCGGAGGGTGTCCCAGCCGTAGGCGGTGGCCTCGTCGTCGTCGCCAGCACCCAGCGACTGGCCCACGAGGGTGCTCGAGGCCGTCGAGTAGCCCCACGAGGGCATCATCGCGAGCATGATGACCCGGCGGGCGATGGCGAAGGCGGCGACGACCGGCGTCCCGAGCACGCCCAGCACGAACAGGAACGGGAACCGGCCGAACGTGCCGACCAGTCGCGTGCCCGCGAGGGGGGCGCCGACGCGGACGATCTCTTTCGCGAGGCCCGTGTCCCACTGCGGGCCGTCGAGCCGCAGGCGCACGTCGCGCCGACCCGACAGCAAGATGGCGAAAAAGAGGACCCCGCCGAGCGCGCTGGCGATGGTCGTCCCCCACGCGGCGCCGGCGATGCCCAGTCGGGGGAACGGGCCGAGGCCGAAGATGAGCAACGCGTTGAGTCCGATGTTCGTCGGGACGCTGATGAGGTTGACGTACATCGGCGTGCGGGTGTCGCCGCTGCCCTGGAGGGCCCGGGCGGCGACGAGCGACCAGAACCGGAAGACCAGCGCGTAGGTGACGATCCGCAGGTAGGTCGCGCCCTGCTCGACGGCCGCCGGGTCGTCGGTCAGGAGGTCGACGAGCGGCGCCGAGTAGAACTGCGCCGCCACGATCGTCGGCACGGAAACGAGGACCGAAAGCCACAGCGACTGCTTTATCGCGAGGTCGGCTCGCGCGTGGTTCTCGGCGCCCTTGAACCGCGAGACGACGCTTATCGTCCCGCTGGAGAGCGCGAGCGCGAGACCGAAGCCGACGAAGAAGTACTGGAAGGCGAACTCCAGGCCGGCGACGGCCGCCGCCGGGAGGGCGAGACTCACCATGAAGAAGTCGGCGGTGCGCAGGATCGTCCGCACGGTCCCGGTGACCATCACCGGCAGCGCCAGGTCGAACGCTTCCTCGCCGCGCTCGCGGTCGACCAGGCCCAGCCGGCCCAGCGTCTCCGGAAACAGGAACACGACGTCCCGGGCCCGTTCGCGGAGCCCCGGTGTCTGTCCGGACATACTCAGGGCACCGCGGTCGCGCGACGACGACCACTACGCGTCCGCCCCATTCGTGCCTGACTGATCCGTTAGTCGGCTGCATAACTGTTGGGATCCCGGGCGTTCGACGGCGATGTCCGCGGGGGCGGGCGTCGCGGACCCCCCGAGCGTCGGCAAGTCGATGGGGGAAAGGAAGGGCGTTTCAGGGCGGGGCGGCGACTGTCGACGATGACGGGCGGGGACGCGACGACGGACGGCGGGGGGGCGCCAGGGAACAGGCAGCTACTGGCCGAGTCGTCCGTGGGGCGGGCCTACGGGCTCGTCGTCGCGGGGGCACTGTCGTACGCGGCGCTGACGTTCGTCTGGTTCTCGCTGCCGGCCTACCTCACGACAGTCATCGAGGACCTCGGGCTCTCGGGGACGGAAGCGGGCCTGCTCGCCGGTGCGGTGCCCGCGACGTACGTCCCGCTGGCGCTGTTCTCGGGGCTCGCTGTCGACCGCGTGGGGCCGCGCCGCGGGCTGGCCGTCGGCCTCTCGGTGTTCGGTGCCGCGCAGGTCGGCCGGAGTCTCGCCGGGGGGTTTCCCGCGATGCTCGCGCTGACCCTCCTGCTGGGGACGGGCGCCACGCTGATCACGTTCGGACTCCCCAAACTCGTCTCCGTGCTCTTCCCGCCGGCACGGACCGGTCTCCCGTCGTCGGTGTACCTCGTCGGCGCCTCGGCGGGCACCGCGAGCGCCTACGCGCTCGGTCGCCCGGTGTTGGGACCGGCGCTGGGCGGGTGGCGCCCCCTGTTCCTCTGGAGCGGCGTCGCCGCCCTCGCCTACGCCACGGTCTGGCTCGCGGCCTCGTGGGCGCTCGGACTGCAAGCGACAGAGCAGGGCGAGACCGGCACCGCCCCGGCCGATGGCGGCGCCGGGCCGGCTGTGCCGTCCGTCCGCGAGGACCTGGTCGCGGTTCTGACCCACCGCGAGTTGCGACTGGTCGTCGCCGTGGGTGTCGCCTACCTGCTCATCGTCCACGGGATGCAGGGGTGGCTCCCGACGGTGCTGGAGGCGCGGGGGCTCGACCCCGACAGGGCGGGCCAGACGACGACCCTGCTCGTGGGCGCGAACGTGGTCGGCGTCCTCACGGTGCCCGGCCTGGCCGACCGCTTCGACGCGCGCCGCCTCGCTGTCATCGCGAGCGGTGCCGTCGCCGCAACGGGCGTCACCGGCGTCATCGTCGGGACGGCGGGCCCGCTGGCCGCCGTGGGGATCGTCGCCGCCGGCTACGGCGTCGGGGGCCTCTCCCCCCTGGTGCGGGCGATCCCGCCGGACCTGGAGGGGGTCGGGTCGCGTCTCACCGGGACGGCCGTCGGCCTCGTCTTCGCCGTCGGCGAGGTCGGCGGGTTCTTCGGTCCCGTCCTCGTCGGGTCGCTCCACGACCTCACCGGGTCGTACGCTCCCGGACTCGGCGTGCTCGCGGTCGGTGGCCTCGTGGCCGTCCTCGCGGGACTGGCGATGCGCGCGGTCTGAGCGTCGACGATTGGCGTCGCCAGCGCGGCGTTCGGCGGGTGGGACTCCGAGCGGGGCGTGGCGATGACTGCCACAGACAGCAGGGGCTTTCACGCTGGCAGAAATGTCGGGACCGAGACCGCCGATTCGCGAGACACCACTACCCCGGTGAATCGCACCCTTTTTTGACGGGCGGGCGCGCAGAACCTTCCAATGAGCGACGCCGACTTCGACTACGAGGCCCTCGGGCTGGTGGCGGGACTGGAGATCCACCAGCAACTCGACACGGACACGAAACTGTTCTGCGAGTGTCCGACCGAACTCCGTGACCCCGAGGAAGCTCTCCGGACGTTCACGCGCTACCTCCACCCCACCAAGAGCGAGCTGGGGGAGATCGACGAGGCCGCACTCGAAGAGACGGTCGTCGACCGCGAGTTCGAGTACCTCGCCTACGACTCGACCTGTCTCGTCGAGGAGGACGACGAACCGCCCGGGCGCGTCGACGACGAGGCGCTGGCCACGACCCTGGAGATCGCGCAGTTGCTCGACGCTCACGTCGCCGACCAGGTCCACGTCATGCGCAAGATCGTCGTCGACGGCTCGAACACGACGGGCTTCCAGCGGACGATGCGCGTCGCCGGCGACGGCGCGATCGAGACCCCGCAGGGCGAGGTCCGCATCGACGACCTCATGCTGGAAGAGGAGTCAGCCCAGCGCGTCGAGGAGACCGCCGCCGGCGTGCGCTACTCGCTGGACAGGCTGGGCATCCCGCTGGTCGAGATCGGCACGAAACCGGACATCTCCTCGCCACAGCAGGCCTACGACGCCGCCGAGCGCATCGGCATGCTGGTGCGCTCGACGGGGAAGGTCAAGCGCGGCCTGGGGACCATCCGCCAGGACGTCAACGTCTCCATCGCCGAGGGCGCACGCGTCGAGATCAAGGGCGTCCAGAGCCTGGCGGACATCGACGACATCGTCCGCAACGAGGTCCGCAGACAGGTCGAACTCCTCGACATCGCCGAGGAACTCGCGGCGCGGGAGGCGGCCGTCGGTGACCCCGTCGACGTCACCGGGCTCTTTCAGGAGACCGACAGCGGCGTGATCCGGGGCGCGCTGGACGCCGGCGGGGTCGTCCGGGCCGTCCGGCTCGAGGGGTTCGACGGCCTCCTCGGGCGGGAGATCCAGCCCGACCGGCGCCTCGGGACCGAACTGTCCGACCACGCCGCGCGTCACGGCGCTGGGGGGATCTTCCACACCGACGAACTGCCCGCCTACGGCGTCAGCGAGAGCGAAGTGGACGCGCTCCGGGACGCCGTGGACGCGGGGCCCGACGACGCGGTCGCGCTCGTCGCCGACGACCGCGAGACCGCCGGGCTGGCCATCGACGCGGTCGTCGAGCGCGCGGAGACGGCCACCGACGGGGTGCCGGAGGAGACCCGCGACGCCAGCGAGGACGGGACGACGCGGTACCTGCGCCCGCTGCCGGGCGCGGCGCGGATGTACCCGGAGACGGACGTCCCGCCGGTCGAACCGGACCCGGGCGAGGTCCCGGAACCCGAACTGCTGACAGAGCGGGTCGACCGCTACGAGCGCGAGTACGGCCTCGATCGCGGACTCGCGGAGCAGGTCGCCTACGGCGAGCGAATGCCGCTGTTCGAGGACGTTGTCGAGTCGGGCGTCGAACCCACACTCGCCGCGGGGACGCTCACGTCGACGCTGACGGAACTACGCCGGGACGACGTCGCGGTCGGGGTACTGACCGACGACCACCTCGCCGACGCGCTGGCGCTGGTCGACGACGGCGAGGTTCCCCGGGAAGGGCTGGACGACCTCCTGCGCGCGCTCGCCGCGGACCCGTCGCTGTCCGCCGACGAGGCGGTCGAGCGGGAGGGACTGGGCGGCGTCAGCGAGGACGAGGTACGCGACGCGGTCAGGGGCGTCGTCGAGCGCAACGCCGAGCAGGTCGAAAACGAGGGGATGGGTGCGTTCTCGGCGCTGATGGGCGAGTGTATGGGCGCCCTGCGGGGGAAAGCCGATGGCGACGTCGTGAGCGACGTCCTCCGCGAGGAGATACAGGAGCGCGCATAGCATGCGAGCGCGTCGGGGGCCCGGCGTCGGCGTCGTCGTGGCGACGGGGTTGTTGCTCGTCGCCACGGTGGGGCTGGCGTCGCTCCCGCCGCGCCCCCTGCGTAGCGCGCTCGCGGTCCTGCACGCGCTGACGTTCAGAGTCGCGACCGAGTGGCTGGCGGTCGTCGCCCTGCTGGCGGTCGGCGGCCGGTCGGTCCGCAGGGACGCGTCCGTCGACCGCGCGACCGTCGCGGCGCTGGCGACCGGCGTCTTCGTCGGCGGCGTCGCCATCGAGGCGTCGCCGCTCGCGCGTCTCGTCGTCGCGCCGTCGCCGGTCGACGCCACGCTCCTGGTCGAGGGCGTCGTTGATGCCGTCCGGCGCGCGCTGTACCCGACCGGACTCTTGCTCGCCGTCGCCGTCGGTGCGGCGACGGTCCGGGACGCCTCCGGGCCGGCCCACCGGGCACGGTCGCTGTACCCCCTGCCACTCGCCCCCTCCGACGGGTGGGTACCGACACTGCCCGCACGGGCGGTCGGGCGGGCGCTCGCGGTGCTGGGCGTCGTCAGCGTCGCCTCCTTTGCCGTCGGGTTGGTGACGCGGGCCGTGCTCGGCGCCCCGTACCCGTGGCTCGCGGTGGCCGACGCGGGCGTCACGGCGGTGGGTGCGGGCGTCGGCTACGCCGTTCTCGCGGGGGCGTTTCTCGTCCTGGCCGTCGAGGGCGTCACCCTCCGGTCGCTGGGCGCGACAGCCGCGGCCCTCTGGCTGGCGCTCGCGCTCGCGGGCGTCGCGGGCGGTGTCGCGACTGCCGGCCTGGGCGTGGCGCTGGTCGGCGTCGCCGGCACGCCCATGCCCGCCGTCGAGGCCGCGGGGTTCGGTCGGTGGCCCGCCCCCCACTCCTGGGCGACGTTGCTCCGACTCGGGACCCTCCTGGCAGGCGGCATCGGCCTGCTGGCCCTCCAGCGGACCGCCGAGACGCCCCGCCCGACCGGTCACGACGCCCCCGCCGAGAGCCCGGCCGAGACCGACGCAGTGAACGGGGTCGGCGGCGACCCGCAGGGATCCGGCGGTGGGCCGAGCGCCGGGACGGGAACGGGGACCGGCGGTCGGGCGGGAGCCGGGAGCACTGACCCCGCGGGGACGACCGCCGGGGAGCGGCGATGAACTCCAGTGCGCACACAGTCGTCTCGCTGGCCGTCGCCGGTCTGGCGCTCGCACTGGCCGAGTCGCCCCTCGCCGCGCCCCTCGTCGTCGCCGTCGCGCTCGTCGCGGGCGTGCTGATAGACGTCGACCACTTCGTGCTGGCGTGGTGGCACACGGGCGGGCTGGCACCGGTCCGACGGTGCCTGCGCGACCCGGGGATCCTCGTTTTCGACCAGGACGCCATCTTCGAGCGAGGCGAGGTCGGGCTGCTCGAACGACTCCTGAGCCACGTCGTCATCGGCGGCGTCGCAGTACCGCTGTGCTGGTTTTACGACCCGTATCTCGGGAAACTGGTCGCCACCGTCGTGTACGCCCACGTCCTCGCCGACCTCGTGGCCGATACCCGCGACGCGGTCGTCCTCGAAGCCGACGACCCGCGCCTCCGGTAACCGGATCACTCCCGCCCGTCCTCGTCCTCGTCGAGTCGCCGTCTCGCCCGCCGGAAGACCCCCTGGAGCGTCGTCGCTTCTCGCCCCGTCGGGTGGGCGCGACCGACGAAGCGCCGCCAGAGCCGCCGCGACTTGTCGCGTTTCTCCGGCGGGTGCTCGACCGCAGCGAGCAGCGCGTCGAACTGACTGTGGAGCCCCTGGACGACGCGCTCGTCGGCACGCTGGTGGCGCGTTTCGGGATGCTGGGTTCGCTCGACGGTCAACTCGCGACACTCGTAGAGCACGACCGTCGCCGCCTGTCCCAGGTTCAGGACGGGATAGTCCGCCGAGGCGGGGATCGAACACACCTGGTCCAGGCGTGCGAGCTCCTCGTTCGTGAGGCCAACCCGCTCGCGCCCGAAGACGAGACAGGTCGGCGCTACCACGTCCCGCAGCGAGTCGGCCAGCTCCGCGGGCGTCGTGAACGGGTACCTGACGTGGCTGGTTTCGTCCTCGCTGGTGACAGCCGTCGTCCCGACGGTGTGGTAGTTCGCGACCACTTCCTCGAAGGCGACCTCACGGGCGCCCGGGAGCACGTCCTCGCGGGCCCGGCCGGCGAAGCCGTAGGCCTCGTCCTCGGGGTCGAGGTCCGGCGGGTCGACCAGCAACAGTTCGTCGAACCCGAAGTTCTTCATCGAGCGCGCGACGGTACCGACGTTGCCCGGCGTCTCGGCGCCGACGACCGCGACCGCCGGCGCGTTACGATTGTCGTCCGTAGCCTCCCCTTCCGGGTCGATAGGTGTCATCTCAGATGTCGAGGTCGCTCAGGTCGACGTCGACCGCGGCGAGTTCCTCGTCGTCCATCGCGGCGATCTCCTCTTCGATACCCGGCAGTTCCGTCCCGGGGTCGGGCGCCTCGGGGACCTCGTCGGGCGCCTCCTCGACGTGTTCGACGGCGAAGCCCTCCGGGGCGCGGCCGCCGTCGACGAACCACTCGTGGAAGCGGTCGGCGAAGTCCGCCTCGCCGACGCGGTCGCGGCCGCCCGCCTCCCGGAACCAGTAGATGAAGTCGGCCTCGTGGGCGTTACAGAGGAGCACCTCGTCGCCCGGTTCCCCGTAGATAGCCTGTGCCGGCCGACAGCGTTCGATTTCGTCGCGGCCGTAGCGGAGATAGCAGGCGTCGCAGGGTTCGCCGATGAGCCCCGAGAGCCGCAGGATACGCTGGCGCGTCTCCGGGGGCATGTTGTCCAGCGGCCGGACCGTCCCGTCGGCGGCGAACACCTCGTCCTCGTCGAACCGCCACCCGCGCAGTCCGATCGATACCTTGCCCATGACGGTCGTTGCGGGTCGGGAGACAAAAACCGTCCGCGTCGCGGCCGCCGCGGGACCCGCCGGCCGAACCGACCGACGACGGCGTGATTGCTCGCCGACCATCCCCCGCGCATGACACACGGTGGCGCATTTTATCACGGTGCGCTGCCTACGTGGGGACATGGTCGAGCTCCTGGCGTTTCTGGGACTGGTCGCGGTGGCCGCGGTCACGGTCGCGGCCGTCGCGGCCGCCGGGGCCCTCCTGCTCAACCGGCTGGTCGACCTCTCGCCCCGGGAGGCGGCGCTCCCCTCCCACTACGGCGGCGCGTTGCGGGCGGGGACCGGCGTCGCACCCGGACACTGTCCCCGCTGTGGGACCGACAACGACCCCCAGCGGTCGCTGTGTGCGAACTGCTCGATGCGCCTGCCCGACCCCCACGAGACGCGCCAGGGCGGCGACGTCAACAGTTTCCTGCGGGAGGACGGAGGCAGCTGACGGGGGAACGGCGCTGGGTCGTCCCGTCTCGGTATGTCGGGGGCGGAGTCTACCAGGCGGAGCGAACACGCCGGGAGCCGCGCGACAGACGGGGATTGTCGCGCATCTTTTCGAGAGAGGCGGTTGCGAGTGCGCGTCCCCCTCTGCACACTGCCTGTCGCAACTCCGGGAGGACAGTCGCGCCACGGGCGCCGAAATCATCGAAGGACTCCTCGGCCGGCCGTTGGCGCTCCTCGTATCTCAGACGACCCCCTCTGCGACGTGGGCTGCGACGGGGATCCGGGGGTCCTGGCCCCGGTAGGTTCGGACGATCAGGTAGACCCAGAGGACGAATCCCCCGAGCGAGAGGACGAGACTGAGGAGACCGAAGACCGGCCCCAGTATGAGCCCGATGATATCGCTGAACCCGGCGATGGCCTGGACGACGTTCAGCGCCATCAACACCACGAAGAGGGCGCCGAACGTGACCACACTCTGGGCAGCGTGGAACCGGACGTGGTCGTTCTCCGATTCGATGAGGAACATGACGATGCCAGTGAGGAACCCCAGCACGTAGGACAGCGCAGCGGCAACGTTCTCGTCGAGGCCGGTTTCCGTCTGTTGACCCAGCGGTTCCTCTGTCTCCGGTTGCTCGACGTTGGTAGCCATGGTTCACCCTAGAATTTCTCCTCGTACGGTGTAATCTCCCGGGAAGTTCCCATTTTTTGGGAAGTTGAAACTCATCAGTGTACTAAACCAACGTTACTCTATGAAGCGTAGGGCTGTATTAACGGGGGGAGTAACGATTGCATTGGCTTCAATCGCTGGGTGTACAGGGGACGGTGACGGAGACTCGGGATCGACGCCGACCACGGAACCGGGAGTGGAACCGACCACGGAACCGGGAGAGGAGCCACCCCCCGGGGAAGTCGCGTTCTCGGTCGAACATTCGGGGGCTGAAATGGACTGGGGTGATGAGTATTCGGTGACCGTCACCGCACGGGCCGGGGACGAACCCCCGGACGTCGTGACCGTCATCGCTTATCAGATGGGGGACGAATCCACGTATTCCCACACGTTCGACAACACCGAGGCGGTGTGGCGACTCGACGCCGGGAAGTCACGGACGAAAACCTTCGAAATCGAGCCGCCTGCTGTGGATGAGTTCCACGTCGGACTGTTCAATACGGTGGAAGAAGAGGTAGTGGAGGAATGGGATCTGACAGTAACCCCACCGGTTCAGTCGTTTGGTGAGACCCTCTCGTACTACGATGGGCTCGACGTGACTGTCGACGTGGAACTACACGAATGGCTCGAATTCGACCTCCATTGGGATGGCCGCGACGAATCCGGCACGTATCCCGTGCGGCCAGAGGGGGGGCAGTGGGTGAAGGTCAACATCACTGCCTATAACAGGAACGATAGAGGCGGGGACGGCGTGGGAGTCCCCACAGTCGAGGCGTTCTCCGCCCGCGCCGGTAACTCAGCGCTCGAACACCCACGGTGGTCGGGAGCTGATGTGGGTGCTGACACCAGATTCGAAGTCGACGACGAAGATGGAAATCGCGACGAAGAGCGGAGCCGGCTCGAAATGCGTCATGACGGTGAGCCCCAACAGGAGGGCTTCTGGTTTCCGCAGGACGATATTAGCCCGGATATCGTCGAAGAGGGCTGGATGGTGTTCGAGACGGGTACGGACACGACGAAAGAGGACCTACAGCTAGCCTTGGAACGGGACGACATAACCGCGATCTGGGAGTAGCCACTCCCTGACCAGTCTCGGCTCGACGGGAACGAAGCTCCCGATTGCAGCGGAGTTCACCCAGTCGAAGGGGGATTCGGAGGAAACGGCGGTGCGCGTCACGCGCGACGCGCTCGTCGTGGAGACACGTGTATCTCCCACTCTATCTTTGGCTCGTCATCGCACTCACCAACTACGAACGGGGAGACAATCCAGGCCCCGGGAAGATCAGGGTGTGTGATGGATCCCATGTCACGCTCTTTCAGCCTCAATCAGTTCAGGCCTCGATGTCGGCCTCGATTTGGGTCTCGATCAGTTCTTTCGTGTGCTGGAGGTGGTTCTTGAACTGACGTTCGTTGTACCGCTGGGCCACCGGTGCCATCAGCCGCTCGACCAGCGAGTCACCGAACTCGAACTCGGCACTGTGGTTGATGCGGGTCCCACTCTCGGTCTCCACGAAGCGGTTATGGACTTCTCCGGAGACCCCGTCACCCTCGACCGTCACGCGGTAGTGCTCGTTTGGCTCGACGATCGTCAGCTCCTCCTCTATGTCTATCGACTGGCCGAGCATCTCGTAGACGGCGGTCATCCGGACGGTCTTCTCGGTTTCCTCGACGATCTCCAGGTCTCGCAGACTGGGCATCGTCTTCGTCCAGTTCTCGGGGTTCGAGTCGAACTCGAAGACATGCTCGATGGGTGCTTCGATCTCCACCGAATGGTTGAAATCCGACATTTTTGTCCACCGTCGAAAAGGCCCACACGGATACGGCCTGAAAACCGTGTGCGTCTTCGTCGACGGTTTAGAAATCCCGCTCGAACGCTGTAATACCTTCAGGCAGTTCTCAGCGCATGGGAAGTATCTATACATGAGTGTACGGAGAGGATGCTATAGAACGATTCATACGGTCGGTTGTGACTGAACGGTGTGAGAACAGTTCTATGCCACCCCCTGTGGTAGATGACAAGCGTTTTTGCTGGCGACACCGGCCTCTCGGGTAATGACAGCCTTCACCGCGATGGTCGAGGTCCGGCTGAAACGGGGTGTGCTGGACCCCGAGGCCGAGACGACCGCCCGCGCGCTCGAACGACTCGGGTTCGAACTCGAGGAACTGCGGTCGGCCGACCGCTTCGAGGTCGACATGGACGCCGAGAGCGCCGACGCCGCCCGCGAACGCGCCACCGAGATGGCCGAACGCCTCCTCGCGAACCCCACGATCCACGACTACGAGGTCAGCGTCGAGGAACGCCAGGCATGACAGTTGCGGTCATCCAGTTCGGCGGCAGCAACTGCGACCGGGACACGGTCCAGGCCCTCGACGCGCTCGGAATCGAGGCCGAACTGGTCTGGCACGAGGACGGCCTCCCCGACGACGCCGCCGGGGTCGTGATCCCGGGCGGGTTCTCCTACGGGGATTACCTCCGGGCCGGCGCGATGGCCGCCCGCTCGCCCATCATGGAAGAGGTCCGGGCGGCCGCCGACGGGGGCACGCCGGTGCTGGGCATCTGCAACGGCGCCCAGATCGGGTGCGAGGCGTCGCTGACGCCGGGCGCGTTCACCACCAACGAGAGCGCCCGCTTCCAGTGTGAGCACGTCCACATCCGGGTGGAGAACGCCGCCACGCCGTGGACGCGCCGCTACGAGGAGGGCGAGGTGCTGGAGTTCCCCATCGCCCACGGCGAGGGGCGCTTCGAGGTCGGCGACGACCGCCTCGCCGCGCTGGAGGAGAACGACCGGGTCCTCTTTCGGTACTGTGACGCCGAGGGCAACGTGACCGCCGAGGCCAACCCCAACGGGTCGAAACACGCCGTCGCCGGCCTCACGGGGGAACGTGGCGACCACGTCGCGGTGTTGATGCCCCACCCCGAGCGCGTGACGCTCGCGGACGTCGGCATTACCGACGGTCGGGGCGTCCTCCGCGCGTTCGGCGACTGACGCGGGGTGGCGGTGCGGGACGACCGACGCGGCCGCTGCCCGGTGGTCGAGTGCAGAAAAAACCGGGAGGTGGTCGGAGGGCGTTACTCGTCGAAGTCGTACTCGTCGTCGCCGCGGCGGCGGAGGAGGGCGATTGCGACGAGTGCGACGATAGCGATGACGGCGATGAGTTTGGCGCGGTTCATTACAGTCGGAGAGACGCCCGCCGGGTATTTAATGACACCGGCAGGATACCGGACCGACCACGTCGCCGATCACCGGATCCCCGGACGGAACGAGGGGAGCGCTGGCGGCCGTGTGGCCGTCGTCGCGCTCTTGACTCCGACCGACCGGTCACGGGCGGCGCCGGCCGGCTCGACCGGGTCGTCGAGTTCGTCCCGCGCTGAGCGGACCCGCAGGTGCTCTACACCCGGACACGATTCACTCAACACGACTGTTGCCTCTTCGGCCGGGAGAAACCCCGATGCCGGCAAATCGGCAACACGCCCAGTAACTCGTTCGTGTCCGGGTGTATCGGTGCGGTCCTCGAGGGAACGGAGGGGCGTGGAGCGTGTGACACTGTGGTCTCCAGGGGCCCCTGGGAACGCGTTCTCCCTCCTCGTACAAAAACTGCGGCCATCCGCAGTGAAAGTGAAATCCCCGCCGTTCGAGGGGGCATCCTCGCCGAAATTCCGGTTTCGCGGCGCCGGGACGCGAGGGGGCGTCGTCCCCAGCCGTCGGTCGCGCCACAGAAGGCTTTTTTCGGAGACCCCTGAACCGCCGGGTATGAGCGACGAGGACGCGGACGAAAACGGCTGGTCGCCGACGCGGCGGGCCGCGGTCATGGCGCTGTGGACGTGGGTCGCGTTCGCGGGCCTCGCGGGCGTGGCGTTCGTCGCGTCGGGCGGGATGGGGGAGGGCTGGCCGACCGGATATCTCGGCGGCGTCCTGTCAGTGCTCACGTTCGGGTTCGGCGTCTCGGCCCAGGCCGGGGGGCCGGCGTTCGTGGTGGCGCTGACCAGTCTGGGTCCGACGCTGGTACTGGTACTGGAGGTCGTCGTCCTGACGGCCCTGCTCTACCGCGGCCTGGTCGCCCTCGGGGAAGGCGACGAACTCGCGGGCCAGGTCGGGCTCGTGCTCGCGTATCTCGGCGCGGTTCCCGCCGTGGCGTGGGTCATCGGCTTTCTCTGGGTCGGCGGGTCCACGCCGCTCCCGGTGGGCGGACTGGCCGGGTCGGCCACCGGCCCGCTGTCCTACTGGCCGGCAGCGCTGGCGCTGTCGATCCCGCTCGCGGCCGCGTTCGGCCGGCTGAGACTCCGGGCGGCCGAGCGCCGGGACTGGGTGCTCGACGGCTGGCTGTTCGTCTCGTGGCTACTCGGGAGTCTCGTCGTCGTCGAGGCTGCCGCGGGCGTCGACGGTCTCGGGACGCTCGCGCTGCGGGGCGGTGTGAACGACGACTTCCCGGTGTTGCTGTCGGCGCTGGCGCTGTTCGTCGTGTTCGCCCTGCTGGCGAGCGTCGGACGGGAACTCGCGTGGTCGAGCACTGACGGCGGGGTCGCCGCGCGCGCGGCGACCGAGGCCGACGGCGGCTCCGGACTGACCCGCGCTGCCCTGCTCCGGGACGTAGTCACAGAGAGCCCTCGGGTGAAGGTCGGTCTCGTCGGGCTGGGACTGAGCGTCCTCGTGGGGGGAGTCGCGATGGCGGTCGTCGCGCCGGCCGCGGCCACTCGCGGGCCGGTCTGGGCCGTCCCGCTGGCGCTGGCGGCGGTCGCCCCGACGGCGCTGCTGGCCTGGGTCGTCGCGACGGCGACCGGCGTCGGTCTCGGACTGGTCGCGACCCGCGCGAGCGGGGGACGGACCGTCGCCGGCGGCGCCTGGTTCGTCGCGAACGTCCCGTTACTGGTGTGGTTCTACCTGACCGTCGTCGCCACCGACGCGAGCACGACGACCCCGGCGGGGCTGCCGACGGCCGTGCTCGCCGTGAGCGTGGCGCCGCTGGTGGGCGTGGTCGCGGCGTCCGCCCTGGCCGGCGCGGGCGAGGCGTCCGCGGCGGCCGCCGAGGCGACGGCGCCGACGGCGAGCGCCGAACAGTTCCTGCCGGTGGTCGGGACGGCCGCGGTCTGCGCGGCAGTCGTCGTCCTCGTCGTCGCGCAGGCGCGCGGCCTGGCCGGGATCGCACCCTCGGGCGAGCTGTGGGCGGTGTTCGCCACGCGACGCCTCTCCGGGATCGTCCTCCGGTTCGGACTCGGCGTCGGGATACCCGTCGTGTCGCTGTTGCTGGTCGGTGACGGCCTCCGGGAGTACGTCCGCGAGCAGCACACGCGGGGGCCAGCGAAGCCGGACTGGGTCGACCGCTAGCGGGTCAGCGGCTGGGCGTAACTCCGCTCGCGCTCGACGACGGCCGTCCACGTCCGCTCGCACTCGCAACTCGCTTGCCCGAACACCGACGGGTCCTGGCGCTTGTCGAAGTCCTTTATGACGCGCTGGATGCGGTCGTCACACTCCCCGCAGTTGTGGGGGCCCCGCTCCGACCCGTGCCCGACGGGGTCCGAGACGACGATGGCGTCGACGTCGGTCGTCGCCTCGAGGACGTCACAGACCGACCAGAGCCAGGGCGGGCGGTAGCCCCCGTCGTGGAAGAGTTCCTCGACCATCGTGTGCCGTTGGACGTTCGTCGGGTTCATCGAGACGGTGTGACACCCGTCGATCTGTGCACACCGTCTGACCGACCGTTTCATGTCCGCGACCGCCTCGCCCTCCGAGAGGAAAGGCGGCTTCATGAGGAGGTACGCCTTGACGCCTGCGTCGGCGTCGAAGTCCGCGCCCGCCGTCTGCTCCCGGCTCCCGTCAGTCGCCGTTCGCTCGTCCGGCGGCGCTCGCTTCGTTCCCGCCGCCCGCACTTCTGCGCAGGCCGCCTCGAAGTCGGCGAAGTCGAAGTACTTGTTGACGCAGTCGTGGCGCACGCGGTCGGTGGCCGTCTCGAGGCCGACGGCGATGTCGGTGTCCAGCCCCTCGGCGAGGAAGTCGGCTATCTTCTCGCGCTCGACGAAGTCGGGCAGGGACTCGACGACGATGCGCTCGCGGTCGCCGAACGCGGACGCGATGGCCTGGCGGGTCTCGGCGCCGACCTCCCGTTCGTCGAGGAAGGACCCGGAGGTGTAGATCTTGACCAGGTCGGCCTGCTCACTCCGGAGGTCGTCGGCGTGCTCGCGCTCGTGGTCGAGGCAGGTCTCGACCTGGGCCATCAGGTCCTCGTGGGCGACCGACCCCCCCTCGACGGACTCGGCGACGTAGCCACACATCGTACAGCCGCCGGCGCGGGCCCAGCGACAGCCGCCGGTGTTGAGGATGATCGTCAGGGAGTCGACGACGCCGTCGGGCGTGTTGTCCTCGTCGATCCAGACGCGGGTCGGCTCGCGGGGGTCGTAGCTGGCGTCGTTGCGGCTCCGTATCTCCCGCATCGCCCGGTTGTGAGCGTCCATCCCTTTGCCCTGCTCGTAGACCTCGGGGCTCGGCTGACTCATTGACGGGCGTAGCCGTCACGCGGGTAAAACCCCGACGGTCGGTGCCGCAGCCGTCTCGGACTGTCGGACACGAGCGGTGCCACCGTTCGGTGGCCGTTCCGGGGTTTTCGAGGCGGAGGCCCCAGTTGGCGTTTCGCCGTCTCTACGAGTATGTCGCGTACAAAGCGCCCGAGCAGGGTGTCGAGGTCGTCCACGTAGACCCACGGAATACGTCGAAACGCTGTTCCACGTGTGGGTTTACCAACGACGACAACCGCCACGGTGAGGACTTCGAGTGTCTGGATCGTGGCTACCTGAATCACGCCGATTACAACGCGGCGAAGAACGTCGGTTTGCAGTATCTCCGGCGTCGGCAAAACACAGACGACGGAGGCGCACCCGGAGACCTGCGCTTGAATCGCGGGACGCTGAACGTGAGTGGGGAGTACAACCCCTCCGCCTCATCCGAGGCGTAGAAACGCGAAAGCCCTCCTCTCAACGAGCGAGCGAGTCCGTAGACCCCGAGCGAAGTAGGGGAGGGTAGTTTACCCATTCGGTTTCCGTACCTGTTCTGGGTGGTCGGTGATGAACACGCTCGTGTTGTTCGGGATATCGTCGGTCACCCAGGAGTTCGCGCCGATGCTCACGTGGTCGCCGACCTCTACCGCCCCGAGCACGTTACTTCCGGCACCGATGACGACGTGGTCGCCGATGTCGGGGTGGCGCTTGTAGTTTTTCGCCAGCATGTGGTCTTCGTCCTCCTCCTCCTCGAAGTGGAGCGCGCCCAGGGTGACGTTCTGGTAGATCCGGGCCCAGTCGCCGACCGTCGCCGTCTCGCCGATGACGACCCCGGTCCCGTGGTCGATGAAAAAGTAGTCGGCGATCTCTGCACCCGGGTGGATGTCGATGCCCGTCTCGACCTTCGAGTACTCGGCAAGCTCGCGGGCGTACTCGAAAATGCCCGCCTCGTAGAGGGTATGCGCCACCCGGTGGGTCAGGCTGGCGTGGAAGCCGGGATACGACCGGATGATCTCACAGTAGCTCTTTGCCGCGGGGTCGCCCTTGTACGCGGCCTCGACGTCTTTCTTGAGAGTGCGGCGAATCGCTGGCAACCGGTCGAGTATCCCGTCGACGACCGTGGCCGGGTCGTCCGTGTCGCGACCCGAGTAGGCCGTGACGCCGTCGTGCACGCAGGTGCCGAGCTCGGTCAGGCGGGCGCGGGTTTCGTCGGGGCCGTCCAGCAGCTCCGTCGCGTTCCAGCACCTGGGAAAGAAGAGCTGTTTGAGGAGGGCTGATTCGTCACGCAGATAATCGCGGCGAGGATAGACCCGCGAGGAGTCCGTCGGGAACGGCGATCCGTCTCCTCGATAGGACTGGACGAGTTCTCCATGGGCGTTGCCGGTGTACTCGTACGCCATGAGATGGGTGTTGACGCCGGCGAGCAAAGTTAGTTGCTGTGACTCCGTGGAGCTGTTCGGCACTCCGGGCACCGAACGGCTTCGCGAAGTTACAGCCGACAGTATCAGGCGAACAGCGCGTTCGCGTAGGCGTCGGCGAGGGCGTCGATGGCCGGCAACACCGACGATCCGAAGTGAAAGACGACGAACGACGTCAGGAGGAGAAACGTCGTCGTGACGCCGGCGGCGAGTCCGAGCGCGAACGCGCCGGCGCGAGCGGTCCGCTCGCCGTCACCAGCGAGGAACGCGACGCCGACGGCGCCGGCGGCCGCGAGCGCGACCAGGCTGTAGGCCTGCAGGACCGCGCCGGGCGATGGCAGGAGGACGCCCGGGTCCAGCAGTATCAACACCAGGGCGAGGGGCGTCCCGGTCACCACTGCGAGGGCGTAACCCACGAGTCCGTCGCCCGCGTGGTCCGTGAGTGCGGTCCTGACCGCGCGCTGGCGACGACGGCGAACGCACCGCCGACTCCCAGTTCCCAGGAGGGGCGCGTTCGGTCGCGGGTCGCGCCGACGGCGTCACGGACCGGTCGGACGACGAGCACGGCCGCGACCGGGAGCGAGGCGAGCACCGAGAGGTTCGTTCCGCTGCCGAAAAACCGGCTCCCGGGGTCGTACCCCCGCTCGCCCCACCGCAGGAGGACTGTCCCGACCCGGTCGAGGTCGGTCACGGCCAGCACCCTACCGTCGACGTACCGGAACAGCCCCCGCTCCAGAAGGGCGACGGCGCTCTGTGGAAACACTGTGGCGACCACCTCGTCGAGGGACGGGGCTCGTCCGACGATACCGCCCGACCCGCCGCCGCTACTGCCCGTATCGCTGACCGACCCGCCACCGCTCGCACCATCAGTCCCCGCTCGGCTGGCGGCGTTGCCCCCGTCGGCGCCCGACGCAGTGGCGCTCGGGTCGGGTTGATTCGCGGCGAGAGAGTCGAGCGCACCCGGACTACCGACGGCCCGGAGGAACCGCGGGGGCCTGACGGGAACGCCGGAGATGGCGAAGTTGGTGAGCGCGAACGGAACCAGCGAGAGGACGACGGCAGCCGCCAGGACTGCGAGCGTCCGCGCGTCGTTGCGTGGTGCCGTGGCGTCGCGCCAGCAGGCGGTAGACGAGGACGCCGGTGAACGCGCCGAACAGGACCGACGTCGACTGGAGTGCGAGTATCGCCGCCCGCCCGCCAGCCAGCGGTTCGAACGCGAGGGTGTTCGCCAGGAGCGCTACACATGCCAGACCACCGCCGACCGCGAGTGCCCCCCGACGGCGGTCGAATCGACGCCCGACGCGGCCCGCGACGACGACCACCAGCAGGCTCCACGCGACGACGACGAGCGCGCGGACGGCGGTCGGTCCCACCGCGGCGGTGACCCAGTACGCCGGGAGACTGGCGGCGAGCTGGCCGTAGTTGCGGGCGTACACCTGCCCGCCGTGGTAGAACATCCCCGGGTAATACTCCGCGACAGCCCCTGGTGCGCCCAGTGAGAGGTGCCCCGCCGCGAGGCGGCGGACCGCCGGGACGAACACTCCGATGTCGTTGAAAAACGACCCGACGCGCCAGGTCGCGACGAGGAAGACGACCGCCGCCAGGAACAGCGTCAGGCCGGCGGCGTCGCCGAAGAACACGTCCAGGACGGTCTCACGCCAGTGCTGGACGCCGGTCGTCCCCGCGTCTTCCGACCGGTCGAGGCCCGCGTCGCCACCGGCCGTGTCGTTGCTCATCGACACTCACCGGTCGAGCGCCGCCGTCGCGCTCCGTCGACCCGTCTCCGCATACTGTTCGAGACGCCGGTGTCGGAACCGATAACCGTTGGCTCCCGATTATCGGCGGTGAAAACCGTCGGCGGCGCCGTGGCGTCCGGCGCGTGCTCAGGTCTCCTCGACGTGGCGGACCTGGACGGCGACGCCGCGGGTCGACCGACCCATCTCCGGCCCCGACATCTCGGCGCGGCCGACCGCGAACGCGCTCGGCCCCTCGACGACGACCTCGTCGCCCACGCGGATGGCCCCGTCGGCGTCTACGACGCCCGGCGCGAGGACGCTTCCGTGCGGGACGAAGTCGTCGATCTCGACGCGGTTCGTCGGCGCGTCGCTTTCCATCCAGCGGCGGGCGCCCGCGAGGGTGAAGGCGAGCGTGCCGTAGTTGCGCGTGACGACGGCCAGCTGTTCACCCTCGTCGTCGTGGACCTGGAGGCCGGGGTGGCTGCCCCTGATCCGGAAGTCCTCGAAGAGGTCGTCCCCGGCACCGGGGCCCAGCTGGTAGTCCGCGACCGCGCGGACGGTGTTGTGCTGGCGCTCGCGCTTGCCGTACCGCAGCTCCCCGTCGAGGGCGACGTCGAGATTGCCCAGTGACTCGGTCGTCGTTGGGTGGTCGACGACGGTGTACTCGAACTCGCGGTCGAGCGTGTCCTCGACGCGCTCGCAGATGGGGCGGTAGTCCCCGGGGATGTGCGCGACGACGCGCGGGTAGTCGTTTCGCCGCAGGTAGCGTTCGAGGACGTCGGCGACGAACTCGGTCTCGGTCGCGCTCCAGTCGCCCGTGACGACCGAGTCGTAGTGCTGGGCGGGGTAGGTGAGCTCGAGTTCCTGCGGGACGACGCCGACCGGCGAGGTCATCGAGACCTTGTGGGCGCGCCACCGGACGACGTCGTGGTACTGGCCGTGGCTCTGTGACTGGCTGTAGGGCTTGCGCGCCGAGCACGGAACGAGCACGAGCGGGTGGTCGAACCGGTTGCGGTAGCGCTCGGTCACCCGCTGGGCGAATCGCTGGATCTCCACGCGCCGGAGGGTGTCCTCGGTGGCGGCAGTGATCTCGGCCGTCCGGACGACCGGCGTGCGCTGTTCGAGGTAGCCCCACTGCTGGTCGAGGCGGCGGAACGTCGCGGTGAGCCACTGCTCGTGGCGGGCCTGCCCCTCCAGGTAATCGCGGAGCCGACCCTCGCGGACCCGGCGGTGCGCCGTCCGGAGCGCCACAGCCAGCGCGTGGACGTTGTGTGCGGCACAGTCCTGGCGGTCGAACGCTTCGTGGCCCTCCTGGCAGGCCGGACACGCACAGGGGAGTTCCTCGAGGTCGTCGAGGAAGGCGTGGCCGTCGGTCGTCAGGTAGTGACCCTCGAGTCCGCGGACGACCGCGCGGTCGGCGTCCACGAGGTCGGCGCCGGCGTAGACGAGCGTCGCGACGTTCGCGGGCGTCGCCACGCCCGGGAGGTAGAGAGCGGTGTCGGGCGGGACTGCCCCGCGGACGGTCGTCACGGCGTCGACGAACGCCGCGGCGTGACCCACGAACCCCCCTGCCCCCGAGAGAACGTACCCGTCGGTCCCCAGGTCGGTCGCCGTCTCCGGCGAGACGACCGCCGCGCTCGGAAACGCGACGTCCGCGACGCCGCCGGCGAAGGCCTCCTGGACTTCCTCGGGGGTGCCCGCCGGGAGCGCCCGGTGCGGGAGTATCGTGAGCGTCGCCTCGTCGCCCTCGGGGGTGTCGCGCTCGGCGACCCACTCGCTGCCGGCGTCCGCGAGTATCGCGTGAGCGATGTCCGCTTCCGGTCGCCGGGCGGCCGCCGCGGCGGTCGTATCGGGCACGTCGACCGCGGCCGCCTCCACACCGACGCCGGCGTCGGTGACGAGCGCCGGGGTCGAGACCGGCGACGAGAGCCGGAGTTCCCCGCGGCGCGCGGCGCCGTCGCGCTCGTGCACCTCGAAATAGTCGGTCACGTCACTCGGGTCGTGGGGCGCGGGAATGAGCCTGTCGGCTCGCGTCGACCGGCGATGGGCCCGGCAGGCGGCGCAGCCGGGGATCAGGCCACCTCTCGGCGCTCGACGACGGTGATCGCCCCGGAGTCGGACCGGATCGTCGTCTCGACGGTGATCCACCCGTCGTTCCGCTCGACCGCGAGTGCGTCCGAGAGCCCGAGTTTGACGCGTTTGACGGTCGCGTAGGACTCGCCGGCCCCGAGCGTCCCGACGGACTCCTCGCCGCTCCAGACCTGGTTGCCGTCCGTGCTGTTCCCGGCGTAGATCCGCGTCCGGACTTCGACGTTCGACGCCGCCGTCGGCTGCCGATTGGTGAGGTTCGTCGTCACGTCGCGACACGTGCGCCCGCACCGCTCGATGCGCTCGACTACGAGGGTGAACGGCCCGTCGGACCCGTCGGACAGGTCTCCCGACGGCGTGGTGCTATCGCCGGCGTCGCTCGACGCAGCCGAGTTCGGGGACGCCGCCGGGCCGGCCGCGTAGCCCGGGAGCGAGACGACCCCCGCGAGGACGGCCAGTCCCGCGGCGGCGACCAGCAGCCCCACCGTCGCGACCGCGAACAACCGTCCGCTCATCGGTCGACCACGCCCGCCGTCCCCCGAACCCCCCGCTCGTACCGCCTCTGGAGTCCGTCGCGAGCGTCGCGTGGGTTGGTTTTCATGTCTCCACACAGGGCCGACACCCACCTATAAACCACCGTCCGTGAGCGCGAGTTTCACCCGATTTCACTCGGTTTTCTCCGGGACGCCGCCGGGCCGGATGTGATACTGTCGGACACACGTGAGGCCACCGTCGGTGGCTCGTTCGACCGGGAA
>JAZKRZ010000009.1:0-33656 GCA_036626395.1 Haloarculaceae archaeon | reverse complement strand
CGATATACCTCTCTGCCCGCAGCGCCGAGATGAGGCGTTCGAGGTCGATCCGTCGTCCCGGTCGTCCTGTTTCCGACACCCGGGTGGCAGCTCTCCCCGCGGCGTGGCCCAGTAACAGAGACTGTGGCTCCATCGGTATCGAAGCGAACGCCACGTGAGAAGCCGAGAGCCAGACAGGCACGAGGAGGTTGTCACACTCCACCCAGCGCGGTACGGGACTGCGATACGGGACCTGATACCCCTCGACTGGCACCGGGAGATATCCCTCGTCGAACGTCTCCATCTTCTCTTCGGGAAAGCACGAGACTGGCTGTGTGACACGCTGGACCTCTCGAACGTCGATGTCGTACGACCCCATCCCGACGGGATCGCACTTCTGGAGGTTATCGAACAGGTTATTCTCTGTCAACACGTACTCCCCTCTCATCCGGCGGGCCTCGCGGACGTTTAGCTGGTGTGGCCAGCCGTCGGTGTCCTGGAACTCGCCCTGACAGAGGCCCCACACGCCCAATCCCTCTCGGAGACGCTCGGGTACGTCCTCGTCGGTAGCCAGGAAGTCCAGCAGCCCCTGAGTGTACTGGGGATGATGCCGGGTCAGTTCGACACGGCGGTCGTGGTCCGCATCGGGATATTCCCGTGCCGACCCGTCGAGGTGGCTCAGCGAGACTGCTCCGGCGGAGCTGGCGTCTCGCTTGGCGTTCGGGAGTCCGGTCCGGTGCCCGGTGAAGTAACCCGCACCGACGTCGTCCATCGCTTCGGTCAGTCACAAGACGATCGCGTAGTTCTCGAGCCTTGTCCGGGGACGACGATTGTTCTCCTGATTTGTCACACAGAGCCGGTAACAGTAGGACGTGATTCTGCCGTCTCCTTCACCGACCTCCGCCAGTGGCTGGTCGTGTGCGAGGGGCGAGAGTTCGTCGGGTACATCGTAGGGTGAAACCGGGACCTGAGCGTTGTGATTGTCGGGTGGGACCGGCCGACAGCCGGCGTACTGTTCGCCGAACTTGGTCCGTGATTCGCGGCCGACGTCGTAGGAGACGGCGTCCCGTGCCGGCGGGTCCCCTCGTAGCTAGCGTCGACGAACGATTCCCTGCGAAAGGTTCGACACACACCACCCGGTGTCCCGCATCACTCGCGGCTACTGCGGCCGTTACTCCGGCGGCCGTCTCACCGTACACCGCTACGTCGACCGAACGTTTAGCCGTATTCACAGGAGTGAGTACGTCACGACGACAATCGGGTGTTCGACAAAAACGAATAAATACCTTCGGCCCGGCAGGACTGACGGCTTTCAGGCGAAGATCGACGACGAGGTGATGGACGACCCGGCTGATACTGAATTTGCCGGCTGAAAGAATCTTTCGCCGCGTTTTCTGCAGATCACGGGGACGCGACTCTCGAAGAGATCGGGGGTCGGGCGAGTGAACCGGGTCGGGTTCGCGCCGTCTTGCAGTCGGCTCGTTCAGAGTTTCCGGCACCCTCGAGCCTGTGGCAGTCGTTCCAGCGGGTGCCCGCCCGTGTCTGGCGCCAACTGCTCTCCCGCTCGGCGATCAGATACGTTCCCGGCGAGCAGGTGCCCGGGACGCCACGTTTCTCGACCGCGAAGCGCCATCCAGTCACCACGTCGACCGGCCGGATCGACACGGACGGACGCTCGAGACGACGCCACATGAGACGCTGCATATCTTCGGAAGCATCCGAGTTCGGTTTTCCAATCCCCCCACGAGCCCACGATGACTCTTCTCGAGAACCTCTGTGGCGAGCTGAGCGGCTGAGTGCTGTATTCTGCGAGTCCTGTGCGTTTCGTGGCATTCGTACCGATCCCCACTCGCGAATACCTGGTTCGAACGACCGGTCTCCGGGAGGGAAGTGGGACTCACCGCCTCGTCGACCTGTTCAGTAGTCTTCAGAATAGAGACCGTTCCGGTGTCGTTACTCGTCGACTTCTTCGACAGTGTTGACGAGGGTTCCCAGTCCCTCGACTTCGACTTCGACCGTCTCGCCGGGATGGAGTTTGATGTCCTGGAACGCGCCGACGCCCTCGGGAGTTCCGGTCGCGATGATGTCACCGGGTTCGAGACGAACGCGCGAGGAGACAAAGGAAACCAGGTCGGCGACCGAGCGGATCATCATCCCGGTGTTGTCGTCTTGCATGGTCTCGCCGTCGACCCGGGAGGCGATCGAGAGGTCCTGTGGGTCGTCTATCTCGTCGACGACGACCGAGGGTCCGACCGGTGTCGTCGCCTGCATCGCTTTGCCGGAGAACCAGTCGAGCATCTCGTCGTCCCCGACCTGGAGACCCAGCTGGAGGTCGCGGGCGGAAGTGTCGTTCAGGATGGTGTAGCCCGCGACGTAGTCAAGCGCCACGTCCGGGTCGACGTGACGGGCTGGCTCGCCGATCACTGCCGCGAGTTCCGCTTCGTAGTCTATCTCCCGTGTCACGTGGGTGTGATACGAGATGGGTTGGCGGTGGCCGACCAGCGTCCGCGCCAGTTTCATGAACACCAGCGGGCGCTCGGGCACCGCGCTGTCGGACTCGTCAGCGTGGGCCTCGTAGTTCAACGCGGCACAGAACACGGTGTTCCGGTCGGTCGTCGGTGGCAGGTGTGTGATCTCCTCGACCGGGTACGTCCCCCCGCTCTGGCCCTGTGCGTCGGCGGATCGCGTAAGTGCGTCCTGGAACCCGTCGAACTCGCTCGTGACGTCGGTGACCTCGTCGTCTTCGAACACGCCGATACGTTCGCTGCCGTCGGCTTCGAAACGTCCGATTCGCATACGTGAGTCCTATCACCTCGGCCTGTTTTATTATTTCTATCCGCCCGGTAACGCCGTCGCGGGGGAGCCCGGCTGGTCGGCCAGTTGCTCACCGTTTTCTGGTGGTCAAATTGTCATACCGTAGCGCAGCGGTCCGTATCATGGCTGACTACGGGCCGTCCTGAGCGTCGGTAGACCGGCATCGTGTTCCCGAGTGATACCACGACGCCAAACTGAGTATTTTCATCCATTGAGGCGTGTACTCCGTACCAGCGTGGACGCCGACTTCGCCGAGGACTGCTTCGAACCGGGCTACCCCGGTTTCGAGCTTCACGGCTGGGGCGCCAGCGGGGGTTCGCGCGACATGCAGCGAGAGCCGGAGACAGCGCGCTCGGCGTGCGCGTCGGTGACCGGATGGACCTGATACACGACCCGGGGTGCGAATTGGAGACGGTCGCCGGGGCGCTGGAACTCGGGTGCCCGCTCGAAAAGCCGGGACTCTTCCGGTACGAAGACCCCTACCGCGACGGTAGCCTGGTTGTCGGTGACCGAGCAGGCGACGCAGTCGAGTCTCCAGTCGCTCCTCGCGGTCGAAGGCGACGCCCCGCTCGCGGACCCGCCAAAGTTCCTCGGCCTTCCCGTCGGCTATCGTTCGATCGAAGACGATCGTGTATAGAGAACAGAACGAAAGAAGAGGAAAACAGGATCCGATATGTCAGTGGTTCAGATAGACAGTCTTGATCTGGGTGAAGAAGTCGAGCCCGGCGTCACCCTGCTCGCGGTAGGTGTTCGTCGAGGAGTCCTTCAGGCCGCCGAAGGGGACGTGGAGTTCGAGGCCGGTCGTCTTCTCGTTGACCTTGGCGACCCCCGACTCGGTGCGGTCGACGAACTCGTGGGCCTCGTCGAGGTCGTCGGTGACGACGCTCGCCGAGAGGCCGTACTCGCTGTTGTTCGCGACCTCGATACCTTCGTCGAAGTCCTCGACTTCCGTGACAGCGAGGACCGGACCGAAGATCTCCTCCTGGAAGAGGCGCATGTCCGGGTCGACGTCGGTGAACACCGCGGGGCTCACGAAGTACCCGTCGTCGTAGCCGTCGCCCTCCAGCCGTTCGCCGCCGGTCTCGAGGGTCGCGCCCTCGTTGACGCCGACGTCGACGTACTCGAGCGTGGAGTCGAGTTCTCCCTGGGAGACGTGGGGGCCCATGTCGGGGTCCTCCAGGCCGGGGCCGACCTCGATGGACTCGACGTAGTCGACGATTCCCTCGACGAACTCGTCGTAGACGTCCGTGTGGACGATGGCGCGCGAGCAGGCGGTACAGGCCTGTCCGGTGACGCCGAAGGCGCCGGCGGCGACGATGTCGACGGCCTCGTCGACGTCGGCGCTGTCGGTGATAACCGCCGGGTTCTTGCCGCCCATCTCCGCCTGGGCGCGCTTACCGTGGTCGGTGGCCTGGTCGTAGACGTGGTGGCCGACCTCGGCGCTCCCTGTAAACGAGACGATGTCCACGCCGTCGTGGCTGGTGATGACTTCGCCCACTTCGCTGCCCGACCCGGGTACGAAGTTGATGACGCCGTCCGGGATGCCGGCCTCGTCGAGCGCCTTGACGATCTCGTTTGCGACGCCGGGGGCGTTCGAGGCGGGTTTGAGAACGACCGTGTTACCGGTCGCCAGTGCCGGGGCGGTCTTCCAGGCCGGGATCGCGACCGGGTAGTTCCACGGCGTGACGAGCCCGGCGACACCGAGAGGCTCGCGGGTGGTGTACACCGAGGTGCGGTCGCCACTGGAGCCCTTCCGGACGCCGTCGTCGTCGTAGGCCTTCACGCCGTAGTAGTAGAAGATATCGATGGCCCGCTGGACTTCCGGTGCCGCCTCGGAGAGGGTCTTGCCCTCCTCGTGCGTGAGCAGTTCCGTGATCTCGTCTTTTCTGTCTTCCAGAATAGCACCCGCCTTGCGCAGAATCTCCCCGCGGTCGGGCTCGGCCATCGCCTCCCAGTCTGCCTGTGCCTCGTTTGCAGCCGCGACGGCCCTCTTCGCGTCTTCCGACCCCCCGTAGGCGTACTCCGCGACGTCTTCGGACGTGTTCGCCGGGTTCTCGGTCGCGTACGTCTCGTCGCTCTCGGCGTCGACGCGTTCGCCGCCGATGTAGAGCTGGATTGTTTCCGTCATGCATTCGGTACGTCGCCCGCTCGGTACTTACAGGTTTTCATGCCGTGCCGTCCGAGAGACGCGTTCCCCTGTCGGCGGGCCGTGAAAGGCGCGTAGAGCCCGCGAGTGGCCGCTACACACGCCGGGTCGCCCGTCGGGGGGGTGGTGCACCCGTCGGAAGTTGGGAACCTTTATGCTCGTCAGCGGGACACTCCCCAGTGTCATGGTCGACTTCGACAAGATCAGCGACCCGAACGCGGAGTACACGATGCGGGACCTCTCCGCGGAGACGATGGGCATCGACAGGACGCGCGGCGGCACGCGCGATGCCGAGATCACCGACGTCCAGACCACGATGGTCGACGGCAACTACCCGTGGATCCTCGTCCGCGTGTACACCGACGCTGGCGTCGTCGGGACCGGCGAGTCCTACTGGGGCGGGGGCGATACCGCCATCATCGAGCGGATGAAGCCGTTCCTCGTCGGCGAGAACCCGCTGGACATCGACCGCCTCTACGAACACATGATCCAGAAGATGTCCGGCGAGGGTTCGATCTCGGGCAAGGTCATCTCCGCCATCTCGGGCGTCGAGATCGCGCTCCACGACGTCGCGGGCAAGCTCGTCGACCTCCCCGCCTACCAGCTGCTCGGCGGGAAGTACCGCGACGAGATGCGCATCTACTGTGACCTGCACACCGAAGACGAGGCAGACCCCCAGGCCTGTGCCGAGGAGGCCGACCGCGTCGTTTCGGACCTGGGGTACGACGCCATCAAGTTCGACCTCGACGTCCCGTCGGGCCACGAGAGAGACCGCGCCAACCGCCACCTGCGCGGCCCGGAGATCGAACACAAAGCCGAGATCGTCGAGGCGACCACCGAGGCCGTCGGCGACCGCGCCGACGTCGCCTTCGACTGTCACTGGTCGTACGCCACCGGCAGCGCCAAACGGCTCGCAAAGCGCCTCGAGGAGTACGACGTCTGGTGGCTCGAGGACGTCGTGCCGCCGGAGAACCACGACGCTCAGCGCGAGGTCACGCAGTCGACTGCCACGCCGCTGGCCACCGGCGAGAACGTCTACCGCGTCCACGGCAACCGCGACCTCATCGAGCAGGAGGCCATCGACATCATCGCGCCCGACATCCCGCGCGTCGGCGGCATGCGCGAGGGCCGCAAGATCGCGATGATGGCCGACATGTACTACATCCCCGTCGCCATGCACAACGTCTCCTCGCCCATCGGGACGATGGCCTCCGCGCAACTCGGGGCCGCCATCCCGAACTCCCTCGCCGTGGAGTACCACTCCTACGAACTCGACTGGTGGGAGGACCTCGTCGAGGAGGACGGCCTCATCCAGGACGGCTACATGGAGATCCCCGAAAAGCCGGGGCTCGGCCTGACACTCGACCTCGACACCGTCGAGGAGAACATGGTCAGCGGCGAGACCCTCTTCGACGAGGCCTGATAGTGATTACTGTAGATTATTTCCGGATTGCGCCGGTACCGGTGCCGGCGCGTACCGGGAAATCGCTACAATAATCACTATGAGACGGCCGTAGAGTTCCCCTGTCCGTTTACGCGTTCTCCCCGGCGTCGGCGACGAGCGACTGGTAGTCGACTGCCCGGCCCGTCTCGGCGCCCTGGTTGCCGGTCCCGACCTGCACGAGTCTGACTGTCACGCCAGCCCGTTCCGCGAGTCGCCGCTTCGGTCTGTCGGTCCCGGACACGGGTTGCCGGAGGGTCGGCCCGCTCGTCCCGATCCGTCTCTGCCGTGTGGAACGACCGTAGTCCAGAACAGAACAGGTAAGTGACTCTGTGAGTATCGAGGAGCATGGACGGACCGAAACACCCGGTCACGACGGTCGACCGCACGCTGCAGATCGTCGAGACTATCCAGGAGCTAGACGGCGCGGGCGTCTCGGAGGTCGCCGAGCGCGTCGACGTCGGCAAGAGCGCGGTGCACAACCACCTCACTACCCTCGAAAACCGCGAGTACGTCGTCAAGGAAGGCGACGAGTACCACGTTGGGCTGGCCTTCCTGGGGCTGGGTGCCTACGCTCGCCAGCGCAACGACATCTACCGCGCCGCCCGGGGCGAGGTCGAGGACCTGGCCGAGGAGACGGGCGAACTCGTCAATCTCATGGTCGAGAAAAACGGGATGGGTATCTACCTCTACCAGGCGAAAGGTGACGACGCCGTCGAACTGGACACGTACGTCGGCAAGCGCGTCCATCTCCACTGCACCGCGCTGGGCAAAGCCATCCTCGGCTCTCGCCCCCGGGAGGAGGTCGAGGACATCCTCGAGGAGCAGGGCATGCCCGAGATGACCCCCGAGACCATCACCGGCCCCGACGAGTTCAGCGACGAACTCGAGCGCGTCCGCGAGCGGGGCTACGCCATCGACGACGGGGAACGCCTCACCGGCCTCCAGTGTGTCGCCGCGCCTGTCACCGACGACCAGGACCGCTCCATCGCCGCCATCAGCGTCTCCTATCCGGTCCACCGCGTCGACGACGAGTACCACCACGAGGTCGCAAGCGCGGTGCTCGGCGCCGCCAACGTCGTCGAACTGGAACACAATTACTCCTGACTTTTTTGCACGCGGGGTTTCCTCGCACGCCTCCGGCGCGCTGTGGGAACCCCGAACGCAAAAACGTGGGCGAAAACACGTGGCCTCACTGCGTTCGGCCGCGGGAACCGCGGTCGCTTCGCTCCCGCTCGCAGTACGGAGACCGGTCGCTACGCTCGGACCTCCCTACATCATGCCGCCCATGCCGCCGCCCATACCGCCCATGCCGCCAGCGCCGCCGGGCGCACCGCCTTCGTCCTCCTCGTCGTCGCCCACGGAGAGGTCACCGGCGGAGATGACGTCGTCGATGCGCAGAATAGTACTCGAGGCGTCGAGCGCGGAGTTGACAGCCGTCGTCTTCACGCGCAGCGGTTCGACGACGCCGGCTTCGAGCATGTCGACGACCTCGCCCGTCTCGGCGTCGATACCGGTGGCCGTGTTGCCCTCGTCGTGGCTCGCAGTGAGTTCGACCAGCGCGTCGATGGCGTCGTGCCCGGCGTTCTCGGCCAGGATCCTCGGCCCCTCTTCGATGGCCTCGGCGTAGGCCTCGACGGCGAGCTGTTCGCGGCCTTCGACGCCGCTTGCGGCCTCGCGCAGCGCCAGCGAGACGCCGATCTCCGGGGCGCCACCGCCCGGGAGGACGGCGCCGTCCTCGACGGCCGCAGTGGCGACCCCGACCGCGTCTTCGACGGCGCGCTCGACCTCGTCGAGGACGTGTTCAGTGCTGCCACGCAGGAGGATGGTCCCGAACTCCCCGGTCGGGAGGTCGCTGAAGACCATCGTCTTCTCCTTGTCGGCCTGGCGCCGGAAGGTGTACTCGCGGATGACCTCCTGTTCGAGCGTGCCCACGAACCCGAGGTCGTCTTCGGTGAGCGTGTCGAGGTTGCCGACGAGGGACCCCCCCGTGGCTTTCGCGACGCGTTCGCGCTTGTAGTCGTCGATGCGCGTGAACGCGGTGATACCAGCCTCGACGAGCAGTTGCTGGGCGTAGTCGTCGATCCCGCCCTCGGTGACGAGGACGTCCACGCCGGCGTCGACGATCTTCTCGACGGCCGCCTCGAGCTCGGCCTGTTCGCGTTCGACGTAGCTGCCGTACTCGTCGTAACTGCCGACCGTGGCCTCGGCGTCGACCTCGAGTTCCGTCACCTCGATGTCGCCCTCGTAGACGAGGATGTCCGCGTCGGAGTGCGCGCGGGCCATGTTCTGGTGGCAGGGGAGGTGGTCGAAGAGGATCCCCGAAACGAACCGCGAGTCGTCGATAGAGCCGCCGTAGAACTGGCGGATGATGACCGCGTCCTCGTCGACGGTACCGTCCTCGCGCGTGGCCGCGCGGACGCCATCGACGACGAGCGACGAGAGGAGACCGCGAGCCTGCTCGGCGCCCTTGCCGGTCATCGCGGTGGCAGCGACGTCCGCGACTGTCTCGGCGTCGTCGGGGTCGACGTCGATAGCGACCGCCGCCAGTGCGTCGAGGGCGACCTCCGTCGCCGTCCGGTAACCGGCCACGATAGTCGAGGGGTGGACGCCGCTCTCGACGAGGTCCTCGGCCTCGGAGAGCAGTTCCGACGCGAGTACGACTGCCGACGTCGTCCCGTCGCCGACCTCGGATTCCTGGGTCGTGGCGACGTCGACGAGAGTGTCCGCCGCCGGGTGGTCGACGTCCATCTCCTCTAAGAGTGTCACGCCGTCGTTCGTCACGACGACGTTGCCGCTCTCGTCGACCAGCATCTTGTCCATCCCGCGGGGCCCGAGGGTCGTGCGGACGGCGTCGCCGACCGCCTGGGCCGCCGCGAGGTTCATCGACAGCGCGTCGTCGCCGGACGCCCGCTGTGATTCCTCGGAGAGCACGACCATCGGACCGCTCGACATCTGGCGTGACATGCGTGTATAGAGGTGCCGGGGTCGCGGAAATAAGGCTTACTGTACGGTCACGGGAGCGAGCGGTCAGTCGTCGCCGAAGCCGGCCTGGACGTCGGCGTTCTCGCCCTCGGGGGTGTCGGTCAGTTCCGCGCTGTCCCAGTACTCGTGGTCCGGGAGCGCCCGGAAACACGCAGACTGCGTGCCCGTCCCCTCGTAGAGTTCGGGGTCCTCGGTGGTGCAGGCCTCCCGTGCGTAGCGACACCGCGGGTGGAAGTGACAGCCCGACGGAGGGTCCTCGGGGTCGGGCACGTCGATCTGGCGGACCGGCGGTTCGTCTGCCATCTGCTCGCGCGCGATATCCGGGTCGATCGTCGGCGTCGACCACCGCAACACCTCGGTGTAGGGATGGGCGGGGTTCTGGATGATCTCGTCGGGGGGGCCGATCTCGACGATGCGACCCAGGTACATGACCGCGATGCGGCCGCCCGCCTGTTTGGCGAGGTACCGCGCGTTCGCCAGGTCGTGGGAGATGAAGACGTACGAGGTGCCGAACATCTCCTGGAGGTCGAGGATGAGGTCCATCATCCCGACGCGCAACGAGACGTCGAGCGCCGAGATGGCCTCGTCCGCGAGGATGACGTCCGGGTTCATCAGGAGTGCGCGCCCGAGCGTGACCCGCTGTTTCTCCCCGCCCGAGAGCTGGTGGGGATAGCGGTCCGCGTAGTCCTCGGGGGGCATCATGTCGACGTACTCCAGGTAGCGGTAGATGGTCTCCTCGCGTTCCTCGGGTCCGAGTTCGGTCCGGTACTTCTTGAGCGGGTCCGCGAGGATCGACCGGACGCGACGCGAGGCGTTCAGTGCGTTGGCGGGGTCCTGGTGGATGACCTGCATCGCCCGGCGGATCTCGCCCCATTCGATGTCGGCGTTTCGGGGGTTGTCCTTGGAGTCCCAGATGTCCTGGCCCTTGTACCTGACCGACCCGCCGGTCGGGCGTTCGAGGCCGACCGCGGCCTTGCCGAGGGTCGTCTTGCCACAGCCCGACTCGCCGACGAGGACGACGATGTCGTTTTCCTCGAGTTCGAAGCTCACGCCGTCGACCGCGCGGATCGTCCGGTCGTTCAGGTAGCGTTCGATCAGGTTACCGGGCCTGTAGTGGACCTCGACGTCCTCGACCTCCAGTAGCGGCGCGTCGTCCGTGGTTTCGGCCGCCGTCGCTGCCTCTTCGTCCGCTCCGGGGTCGTCAGTGCTCATCGGGTACCCTCCAGTGATTCCGTGTCGAGTGAGTAGGGGATCTCGCTGCGGGCCGTGTCCGGGTAGAAACACGCCGCCGCGATGTCTTCACCGGTCCCGACCAGGTCGGGGTCCTCTATCTCACACCGGTCGTCGGCGATGGGACAGCGCGGGTGGAACGAACACCCGTTGGGGATGTTCACCGGGTCCGGCCGCTTGCCCTCTATCGGTCGCATCTCGTCCAGGTTCGAGTCGATACTCGGGACCGAGCGCAACAGCGCCCGCGTGTATGGATGGGAGGCGTCTTTCAGGAGTTCGCGCGTGTCGCCGACCTCCACGAACTCGAAGGCGTACATCACGCCGATGCGGTCGGCGAGACCGCCGACCAGCGGCAGGTCGTGCGTGATGAACAGGATGGTGAGGTCGAACTCGTCGCGCAGGTCCCGGAGCATCGAGATGATGGACCGCTGCATCAACAGGTCCAGCGCCGCGGTCGGTTCGTCCATCACGAGCACCTCTGGTTCGAGCACGAGCGACAGCGCGATGAGCGCGCGCTGTTTGATCCCCCCCGACAGTTCGTGGGGGTACGAGGACATCACCCGGTCGAAGTCCAGGTGGAGCGCCTCGAAGAGGTCCCGGACGTGGGCCATCCGGTCTTCGAGGACCGCGTTGTGGGCCTGGACCGTCTCGTGGAAATGTCCCCTGATCTTCATCGTCGGGTTCCAGGAGTTCATCGCGCCCTGGAACACCATCGAGACTTTCTCCCAGCGGAACGCCTGGAGTTCGTCGCCGCTGAGACCGAGCACGTCGACCTCGTCGTCGGCGGTCGTGTCGAACGAGCCGATGACCTCGGTCTGTTCGGTCTCGTCCTCGTCGGGGTAGTAGGTGACGTCGCCGGTCAGCACGCCGGGGTCCTCGACGGCGTCGAGCAACCCCGCCGCGAACATGGACTTTCCCGACCCGGACTCGCCGACGACCGCGAGGATCTCCTCGCGTCGGATGTCCATGTCGACGTCGTTTATGACCCACGCCTGTCCGCGTGACATGTCGAAGGACACCCGCATGTTGCGCACCGACATGACGATGTCCTCGTCCGGTTCGTCCTGTGTGGTCGCCGCCGACTGGGACTGGTCCGTCGCCATCTAGATCGCTCCCGTCCCTGCTCCGCCTTCGTTGCTTTCCTCTTCGCGCGCCCCCTCGGAGTTGCGAGCCCGCAGCCGCGGGTTGAACACGCGGTCGAGCCCCTGCGAGAACAGGATAGCCGAGAACAGCATCCCGGACAGGAGCACGAGCGGGAGGATCATCAGGTACGTCCGGCTGGGCGTCTGGACCGCGTTCGCCTGCTGGTAGGCCTGGTTGAGCATCACGCCCCAGTTCTCCGAACTGAACGGGAGGATGCCGAGGAAATACAGCGCCACGGAGTTGCGGATCACAGCCACTGCCGCGCCGGCGCCGCGAATGAGCATGTACGGGGCGACTTTGGGCACGAGTTCCTGGCCGACGATAGTGGGGGTGGAGATCCCCATCGCGCGCGCGGCCTCGACGAAGTCCTCGTTGCGCAGCGCGAGAACCTGGGAGCGCAACTCGCGGGCAAGCCGGGGCCACGCTCCGATGGAGAGGATGGCACCGACGATGAAGGCGTCCCGCGGCGTGAAGATGGCCGACAGGACGATGATGAGCGGCAGGCCCGGGAGCACGATGAACACGTCGGCGACGGTCATCATGATCGTGTCCAGAAGGCCGCCCTTGTACCCCGCGATCATCCCGAAGATGATGGCGAGACCCACCGCGAAGACGAGGCCGGCAAGTGCCATTTTCAACATCGCGGGCGTCGAGTGGACCGCCAGCGAGAGGACGTCACGTCCCAGGTGGTCCGTCCCCAGGGGGTACTGCATGTTCTGGAAGGGCGGGACGAAGTAGTCCCCCTCGTTGAGTCGGGCGTCGGGCGTGATGACCACGCCGACGGTCCCCATCAGGATGTACAGCAGGATACCGATACCGCCGATCCGCGTTCGCCAGTCGCTCCACGCCACCGCGAACGGCGTCTTCACGTAGAAGTTGTACGACCGGCGGAGTCGCTGTGCCGGCGAGGACCGCGACCGCTCGCCCTCCTCGCTGCCCCCGAAGATGCTTTCCTGTGTGACGCCACCGTCGCGTTTCGGTTCTTTGTTCGACATCGTTAGAACGTCTCCCTGGTCGCACCGCTTTCGGCCCGCGGGTCGATGAGCCCGTAGGTCAGGTCGGCGATGAGGATCCCGAGCACCGTGACGCCGCCGAAGAAGATGAACGCGCCCATCACCAGCGGATAGTCGGTGTTCGTCGCCGCCTCGAAGAGGAACCACCCCGCGCCCTGGTAGGCGAAGATCTGCTCGGTAATCACGTTCGAGGAAAACAGCGCGCCGATCCCGATGACCCACCCCGTGTACAGCGGCAGGATAGCGTTACGGGTGAGGTATCTCGTCAGGATCCGGTTCGTCGAGATGCCCCGCAGGCGCGCGGAGCGCAGGTAATCCGAACCGACGATGGAGACGGTGTTGGCGCGCATCCCGATCGCTCCCGCCGCGAAACCGAGCAGGAACGTCGAAATGATGGGCAGGGCACCGTGATACAGGATGCCCAGCATGAACTCCAGGTTGAAACCCGGCGTGGCCGCCCGCGGGGCCCGGCCGCCCGACGGGAAAAGCCCCCACTGGAAAGCCAGAAACGACAGCATCACGATCGCTCCCACGTAGTAGGGGATCGAGTTCACCAGCAGGACGAGCACCGTCCCGCCCTTGTCGACAACGGTCCCCTCGTGCCAGGCCATCAACACACCCACCAGGATCGTCGCGGTGATCCCGAACATCAGGCCGTAGACGCTCAGGAAGATCGACCACGGCATCGCCCGGAACAGGACGTCGAACACCGGGTCCTGGTACAGGATCGAGGTCCCGAAGTCACCCCGCAGGACGATCCCCGCCACGTAGTCGAAAAACCCCACGATGATCGGCTCGCTCGGATTGATCCCCGTCATCTGCTCGGCGATCCGTGCGATCTGCTCCGAGTCGATCTGCCCACCGCTCTGGCGCTGACGCTCGACGATGTCGGCGATGATGTTCTGCAGCGGGCTGCCCGGGATGATCCGGTACAGCGCATACGTCAGGAACAGTCCTGACAGCATGGTGAACGCTGCTTGGGCGATCCGCCTGACGTAGTATCGCATACGTATGACAGCCATCCACTCACCCTTATATCTTCCCTTCGACCGCGCCGGATCGAGATACCGACCCGTTACCGCCCCCCGTAAACCCGGCCCTCAGGGGCTGACAAACGTGTTAGTGAGAGGTGGGGTGCGCACCCGCACAGTGCCGGAATAACTGACGACGACAGCATATATCGGAAAATCGAAACTTCTCGTGTCGCCGTCGATGCAGGTATGTTCACCTGTCGCGTCCTTCTCGGCACGAGGAACGACGGGCCGAGAGGTGGAGTCGGAGACGACGACCCACACAGATGCCCCGGAGCGAGACGGGTGGAACAGGCGGATGTCAGACCAGAGCGGTGACGCCCTGATAGAGGACGTAGAGGGCATAGAGGCCCGCCGGGACGGCGGCGACCCTGAGGGCCTCGTCGGTCTCCAGGTCGCGGACGTCGCGGACGGCGTACGCGGCGATGTAGCCGCCCCAGACGACGAAGACGACCGCGACCAGAACGGTGGCGGTGACGTAGACCTCGCCGGCGGCCTGGTCCCACATGAACTGTGCGCGGTCGACCGGCGGCCGGGGAACCTCGAGGTCGGCGACGTCGTCCTCGGTGACCTGGAAGGCGGCGTAGGTGACCGCGACCGTGTGCAAGAGGTTCGCGACCAGCAGCGGAACGACCGCCCAGGCCGACCGCTTGAGGAGCTCGTAGAACTGACCGACCGTCGAGTAGAGCCAGCTGACTCCGTACAGCGCCAGCGCCAGTCCGATCCACAGCAGGAAGACCCCGACGAGCGGTTCGATAACCAGCCGGATCAACTCGAAGTTCGTGTCCGAGTTGATCGGGAACTCGGCCTGGGTGAAGGCGGTGGAGACCTGTTCGCGCGCCAGGTAGTTCCCGACGAGACCGACGACCCCGACGAGTGCGACTATCAGTATCTCGGATCTGAGGCCGCGCGAGCCCAGATACTCCTCGTAGAACTCCTCGGGGTCGAACAGCAGCGCCCGATACATCCCGAGGGTCCGCACGAGGTACCCCCGCGGATTCCGAACTGCCTGAGTGACGCTCATGTTTCAGGCGGGTGCCTCGACCGTCGGGACCGGGATCTCTTCGAGCACTTCCCCGACGATGGACTGTTTGTCGACGTCCTGAACCTGCGCTTCGGGGGTGAGCACCATCCGGTGGGCCATCACCGCACGGGAGACGGCCTTGACGTCGTCGGGGGTGAGGTAGTCCCGTCCCTCGATGACCGACTGGGCGCGCGCACACTCGTAGAGGCGCTGGGTGCCACGCGGGCTCATGCCGACGCGGACGTGGTGGTGGCTTCTGGTCGCCCGGGAGACCTGCGAGATGTACTCCAGCATGTCCTCCGTGACGGTGACCTGCGCGGGGACCGCCTGCAGCGCCAGGACGCGGTCGTGGTCGAGCACCTGGCTCACACTCGGCGTGGACTCGAAGCGGTTGTCGCGGCGCCGGAGGAGTTCGACCTCGCCCTCGTCGTCGGGGTAACCGATGCTGTCTTTGATGTTGAAACGGTCGACCTGCGCCTCGGGCAGCGGGAAGGTCCCCTCCTGCTCGACCGGGTTCTGGGTCGCCATCACGAAGAAGGGCTCGGGGAGCTGGCGCGTGTCACCCTCGGTGGTGACCTGGCCCTCGCCCATCGCCTCCAGCAGCGCCGCCTGCGTCTTTGGCGGCGCGCGGTTGATCTCGTCGGCCAGGACGACGTTCGCGAAGATCGGACCCTTGTTGAACTCGAACGCGCCTTCCTTCTCGTTGTAGATGTAGGTCCCCGTGACGTCGTTGGGAAGCAGGTCCGGCGTGAACTGGATGCGGCTGAAATCGAGCCCCAGCACCGTCGCGAAACTGTTCGCCGTCAGCGTCTTCCCCGTCCCCGGCACGTCCTCGAGGAGGACGTGCCCCTCCGAGAGGAGGCCCACGAGAACCCGTTCGAGGAACTCCCGTTCGATGATTACCGAGCTCTGTATCTCCTCTATCACCCTGTCTATCTCTTCGCTCGCCTCGTCGATACTCAGTTCTTCCGCCATGGTATGAGTGGGCATTCTGGACCTCTTAACAGTGACGGTGTTTTCGTGTATATGTTCTGTATTTTCGGCCGGTCGGAGTTCAGAGACCAGAGAGGGACCCGCGAGGGGGCAGTTTCCGGGCGTTTCAGGTGCGGATCGCCCAGGTCAAAAGCAGGGCGCCAAAGAGCAAGAGCGCGAGCGAGGCGATCGGGAGTCCGGTCAGCCCGACCAGGAAGACCGCCGTCCCGATGCCGACGATGACGACGCCGACGGCGAGACTGGCCGACGCGTGGACGACCTCCCCGCGGGTCGTCTGAGTGTCGTCGGACATCTGCCGCCCAACGCTGAACGCGTTCGACCCGACGTCGAACGCGAGTATCGAGCCGAACGTCCCCATGACGAGCAGGGCCAGCGAGTTCCCGTAGACGCCGCTGACGACGACGCCGAGGAAGACGAACGCGGTCCCGACGAGCAGCGCCCGCTCGGACTCGAAGACGAACAGGCCACCGAGGACGGCGACGAGTCCGAACACGCCGACGACGAGTCCGAGGACGGACGTGCCGCTCGTGATCACGGCCAGGACGGCCGCCGCGGCCGCGATGGTGCTACTCACCGTCGCCGGCGAGTGAGTGACCTCGACTGCCTCCAGTCGTTCGTCGGAGTCTCCGAAGCTCATGTCAGGCCCACCTCGCTTGTGCGCGGTCGATCGAGAGACGCAACGGGACGTCGGTGTCCCAGTCGATGACGCGGATACCCCGCTGGCGCAGGTAGCGCAACCGGGCGACCCGCTCGGCTTTCGTGAGACGCTGACCGACCGTGCGGTCGGTCGTCACGTCCGGACTCAACACCGTGACCAGGTGTCCCTGCGAGTCCAGCTGGCTCGCGACCTCCATCGCGTAGTCGTCGGCCAGCGGCGTGAACAGGAAGATCTGGGAGTTGCTCTGGATCCGCCGGAGCACGTGGGTCATCGGGTCGATGTACTGGCCCTCGATGTCCTGACGGTTGGGCGGTACCGGCGACAGCGCCGGGTGCTGGGCGAACAGCATCCGGGCTTTCTCGCGGTGTTCGCTGCCGGCGCCGGCCGAGAACCAGCAGGGCACCGTGTCGAACGCCGCGACCCCCACCAGGTTGCCCTGGTCGTACAGCGCGCCGAACACGTCGCTGGCCGCGTGGACGGAGTGGTCGACCGCGTGGGGCTCGCCTGGCCGGGCCGAGACGTACGCGCTCTGGCGCGTGTCGAACAGGAGCGTGATCGTCGCCGCCTTCTCCTGGCGGAAGTCGACGGTCGCGAGTTCGCCCGTCTGGGCGACTTTCTTCCAGTTGATCCGGTTCATGGGGTCGCCGGACTGGTAGTCCCGCACCGAGTGGAACTCCAGCCCGGCCCCGCCCTGGCGGGTGTTGATGTCCCCGGAGTACATGGTCGTCTGGGCGCGAACGGGTACCCTGTTGGTGACCTTCAGCGACGGCGTACACGTCAGCGTCGTCTCGGGGGTGATGAGCGAGGTCCGCTCGGCGCCGCCGGAAAAGTCACGCGCGACACACAGCAGCGGCCACTGGTGTTCGCCGCGTTCGACGCGGACCGAGTACTGGAAGGTCGCGCTCGCGCCGTCCCGCAGCGCGGTGTGCAGGCGCGGACAGCCCTCGGTGACGACGAACGAGTCGGGCACCGTATCGATCAGGCGCAGGTCCGGCAGCATCGACCCGCTCTCGTTGCGCACGGTGACCGTCACCTCGACTTCGTCGCCGGGCTCGACGTCTTCCTCGTCGAGCGTGCGCTCGACGGTGAGACCGTTCGTCGGCGGGACCGCCGTCACGCGCCCGTAGATGGTGTAGGCGATACCCACGGTTCCCGCCATCATCAGTCCGGGCGAGAAGATGAACACGCCGATACCGACCGCAAAGAGCCCGAACGCCGTCACGCCGAGCCAGCGGTTCGTCCGGTGCAGGGAGACGTCCTCGAACGGTTCGTCGGTGTCGTAGGAGTCGACCGACGAGTCCGACGTGTTCCAGTTCGCTTCCACCGCATCGTCGCCGTCGTCGGAGCCGCCGAACACCCCCCCGAGCAGCCCGCCGCTCTCCTCGCCCCTCTCGAGGGGGTCGACGTCGACCTCGCCGTATTCGAGCAGTGCCTCGACGGCCGCCCGGAACTGCGTCTCGAACTCCTCGACCTCCTGGGTGCCGCCCATCAGCGCGTCGGTGAACCCGGCGTCGTCGGCGGCGGTCGTCTCGCCCTGGAAGAAGGCGGCCGCGTCGGCGTCGCTGGTCCACGACCCGGACCGGAGGATCTCCCGGGCCTCCTCGGTCGGGCAGTCCTCGCGGTCCTGGACGATGGCGACGCCCAGGCGGTCCATCCGCTCTTCGAGGTGCTCGCGGTTCTCCGTGATGCCCTGGCGCATGACGGTCATCTCGTGGAGCATCCGGTCGACCTGGTCCCCGGGGCGCGGGTTGTTCGACGGGCGCTCGGGGTCGGGCATCTCCGTCTCGGAGATCTCGCCCTGCATCCGACTGCGGGCGATGAGCACCGCGAAGACCACCGCGACGAGCGCGGCGATGAAGATGAGTTCGACGCCGAAGGGCAGCGAGAGGTCGACCGCGATGAACGCCACGCCGCCGAGGACACAGACGAGCCCGACGGCCATGATGACCCGCCGAATGAGCTCCTCAACGTCCATCGTGACCCTCCCCGTCGGCGTCGGCGCCGTAGTGCGATTCGATGTGCCGGAGGACCTCCAGGGCCCGCTCTTCGCGGCTCTCGGGGTCACGCCGGCCGTAGCGGACCTCCTCGAACAGCGTCGTCAGCTGGTCGACGTCGGACTCGTCCATGCCCACGTCGATAGCCGCACGCGCGAACTCGCGCGGGGTCGAACTGTCGGGGTTGGGGACGTTCAACAGGCTGGTCATCTCCCACCAGGCGCGGTAGACCTCGTTGTCGACGTCGGCGTTGTGCTGTTCGAGTCTGTCGGCGGCCTTCCCGGCGGCGGCCGCGAGGTCGGCCACGTCGGGCTGTTCGCCGCCGCCCTCTTCGTCCTCATCGAGGGTCGTCACCGTCTGGTCGCCCGAGGCGCGGAGCAGGACCGCCGCGACGGCGACCAGTGCGACCCCGAACACGGCGGCGACGAGCATCGGCGAGACGTCCGTCGGGACGACGCCCTGGCCGGCGATATCACCCGCCTCGCTGACGAGGTTGTTCTGGTTTCGCTGTTCCAGCGTGGAGGCACACTGGGTCAACAGGAAGTAGGCGGTGAAAAACACCGGGGCGATCGCGTACATCCCCAGGAACGCGGCCCCCAGCGAGTACGCCCGTTTCATCAGGTAGACGATACCGAGGAACGACCCGAAATAGAGGATGCCGCCGTACCAGGCCGCGAGCGGTTCGACACACCGCGAGAGGTTCGCCACCAGCCCGCTGCTGTCGCCCCCGTCGAGTTCTGCGGCCGAGGAGTCGTTGCCCCCGGTGTCGTTGATGTCGAGACCACCCTCGCCGCCACCTGTCGGCAACACGCGGTCTCCGGCAGTCGAGCTACCACCCAGCTCGACCGTCGACTCTATCGTCGCGGCCCCCATCGATATCGCCGCGATACTCACAAGCCCGATCACGACGAGACGGATCGAGTCCTGTGACGCGTAATTCATAGCTGACCCAAAGCCACCCTATTATTTGATTTTTCGGATCGCGACCCGACTGAAGACTGACACTGTTGTCAGCCTCCCGGGAAGGACCGCCCTGACTCCGGGCAGGCGGCGGATGCGGACATGTCTGTCTGGTTAGACACGAACGAAAGTATTTTTACCCGTGCTGTGAACGCTTACCACAGGCCGAACCATGAACCGGAGACAGTTCCTGACAGCGACGGGGGTCGCGTCGATTACGACACTGGCGGGCTGTGGCGGCGATGGTGGGGGCCAGAGCACACCCACCCCCGAACCGGAATCGATCTCCGTGACGGTGGAGATATCCGACGACGAGACGTTCGACCCGCCGGTCGTCGCCATCCGACCCGGCGAATCTGTCGAGTGGGAGAACACGACCGAAGAGCGTCGGCGCGTCCGTGCCAACACGGAAATCGACCGCTCGTCGGAGTGGAACATGACGCTCGAACTCCAGCCGGGCGAGTCGAAGGCGTTCACCTTCGACGAGGAGGGCGTCTACTCCTATCACGAACCGACCGAGACCTGGTTCCTCATGTGTGGGGCCGTCATGGTGGGCGACGTCGAGGCCGTCCAGCCGAGCGAACTCCCCTGCGAGCGCACGCTCGGGACCCCCGGTACGCCTGTCAGGGGCTGACCGTGACCGCCCACCCCGACCGGGAGGTCGGTCGCCTCTCCCCGCCGCCGGTCGGGTCGCGACCGAACGCTCCCCTCCCCGTGGCGGACGATGGCGGGGCTCTTATCCACGTCGGGGCCGGATAACCGGACGAATGCGAGAGGGACGCGGACCGGAGTCGCGAACGGGCCGGCACGTCGTCGACCGCCGGCGGTTTCTCGGCGGTGTCGCCGCCGTCGCCGGTGGACTGGCTGGCTGTAACGCCGACGGGTACGGCATCGTCGACTCGACGGAGACGTTCGGGCACGCGTTTCCGTACGACCCCGAGAGCGTCAACCTCAACCCGTGGCCGTCGACGTCGTACCCGCTCGAGCTCTACACGATGTTCTTCGAGCCCCTGGCCGTGCGCGCGCCCGGTGACGGGTACGCGCCCGCCGAGGTCGTCGAGAGCATCGAACGCGACGGGTCTACCGTCACACTCCGCCTCTCGTCGGAGTACACGTGGTGGAACGGTGACCCGGTGAGGGCACGCGACCAGTGGGTCTACGAGCGACTGCAGTCGGCGGTCGGTTCCACGCCGAGGCCAGCGGCCGAAGTCGTCGACGAGTACACGCTGGCGTACGATTTCGACGACACCCGCGCGTGGCCGGTGATATACTCGAAAGTCGCCGACGACGCCATCAACACCGCGGCCTGGCTGTTCGAGCAGTGGGTCGACCGGTTCGAGGCCGCCGCCACGACCGCCGCTCACGGGGAGGTCCGCGACGCCCTCCGGGAGTGGCGGATCTCGCTCGAACGGTCCATCGACGAGGGCTTCGGGAACGGGCCCTACAGGCTGGTCGAGTCCTCGCTGAACCGCGTGATGATGGAGCCCTACGACGACCACCCGCGGGCCGGGGAGATCGACCTGCCCCAGCTGTGGTTTCCCGTCCTCCAGAACGTCTCGCGCGACGACTTCATCGCGGAGGGGCGCGTCGACGGGGGGCGGGGCCTGCTGTCGACAGTCAAGGGCGACCCGGCCTCACACGTCGAACAGCTCGACACCTACCGGACGACGAACGGGGCGAAACTCGCGCTCGACTGGCGCAACACCCACGTCGGCCGACTGGGGGTGCGGCGGGCGGTCCTCGCCGCCGCCCCGCTCGCACAGGTCAGTGAGGTGGGCGAGTTCGGCGACCCCAAGCGCGTCCAGACGGGGCTCGCCGCACCCGCCGACGAGCGCTGGCTCGGCGACCTCGACGAGTTCCGGACCCACCCCGTCGGGACCGACCTCGAACGTGCGGCCGAGCACATGCGCGCTGCCGACTACGAGCGTGACGGCAACGGCAACTGGCGCGACCCCGACGGACGGAGGGTGCGCTTCAGGCTCCGGTCGCCGCTGTGGGAAGGCTGGAAATTCGCCGCTCGTCCGGTCGTCTCGACGCTCGACGACTTCGGGTTCGACGTCGACTTCAACCAGATCGCCAACACTCGCCTCGTCGCCGACGTGCAGTCACACAACTTCGACGCGATCCTCTGGCCCAGCGACGCCCGCCCGTTCCGCGCGTTCGACGTCTCCTCGACGTCGTCGTTCACGCTGGGCTACGGGGTCACGGACTCCGAGGCCGGCGAGTCCGAACAGGGCAAGCCCATCCAGGTGGACGTCCCCGGGCGCCCGGGAACGGTGAACCTCGTCGAGGAGTGGCGTCGCCTGCGATCGGCGACCGACGAGTCGACACAGCGCGAGGCGGTCCGGACGTTCGCGCTGTGGTGGAACGCTGCGCTGCCGGACATCCAGCTCGCCACCCAGGTCTCGGGCGTGTGGGGCAACACGCGGGACTTCGAGTGGCCCGCCGTCGACGAGGGGCGATACCGGTTCGCCGGGCCGGACGACCGCCCCGAGTTGCGCCTGCTGAACCTCGGACTGGTGGGACCCGGCGACGGGCGGACGTAGCCAGTGGGCTGACTGACCTGGGGCTGGTCGGAGCCGGAAAATCGGGGAAACCGCGGGACGACGTGACTACTGGTCCGGACCGGGTTAGCGGTCCATTTCGCTGTCGTCGTAGCTGGCCTGGACGATACCGCCCTGCGTGACGACGTCTTTGATGTCGAAACTCCGCTCCCACAGCAGCGACTCGTGGCCTTCCGGCGGCCAGTCGAAGTCGCGGACGTCACCCCAGGCACCGAACGTGTACTGGTGGAACGCGTACTTGGGCAGGTAGTAGTTGTAGTAGCGCGCGCACGTGCGCAGCGCCTCCTGGAGCGCGTCCCGGTTGTCGAACGGTTCGGTCAGCGAGCCGAAGATCTCGGCCAGGTTGACCTCTTCGGCGTCGATGCCGTTACCGGAGAGGTCCGGCGGGTTGCCGGGTTCGGTCGGCGCCTCGAGTGAGCCGACCTCGGTGGGGAGTTCGGCGGTCACCGGCTGGTTGGTGATGGTGTAGTCGTCGTCGGGGTCGACCGAGCGGCGGTCCCCGCCGGTCCCGTTGGGGTCCCCGTCGATGATCGAGCCGTTGTCCCACCACGCCGCCTGGGACTTGTAGTGCCCGAACACGTTGTCCTGCCCGTACCAGTGCATCGTGATAGTGTAGTTGGGGCCGTGCTGGAAGGTGTCGAGGTTGTTCGACCACGTCGACCAGTCGTAGGACCCGAAGTCGGCCCCGATACCGAACTCGCGGAGCTGCTGTTGGATCGTCTGGATGCCGTCGGCCCAGCCGCCGATCGCGGAGGGCATCTGTATCTCCCAGTTGATCTCGTTGCCCTCGGGGTCGACCCACCTGTTGCCCTGGCGTTCGTAGCCGGCGTTTTGCATGTACTCGGTGGCCGTCTCCGGGTCGGCGTTCGTCGGATAGGAGTGCAGACTGTCGAGGAACTCCTCGGAGAACGTCGACTCCGTGAGGATGTCCAGCAGCCCCGTGTCGTGTTCCAGCGGGATGGAGCGCTGTTCGCCCCAGCCGTTGTTGCCCGCGACTTCCCAGTCGACGACGGTCGCGATAGCCCGGCGCACCCAGAGGTTCTCCAGGTGTGGGTTGTTCATGTTCCACCACACGGAGTCGCCGCCCGAGGCCTGCAGGTAGCGGACGACCTCCTTCTGGTGGTCCCCGAGGAGGTCACGGTTCCACTGCCCGTTGGGTGTGACGGCGCCTTCGTCGACGTCGATGCGGCCGTTGCTCGCCAGCGTCGTGTGGCGCTCCGGGTTCCCCATATTGACGTTCATCATGTCGAAGTTGATGTGGTCGGCGTTGGGGTGAGGCGCGTCGGCGCTGTCGTCGCGCAACCGGAGGATCACGGAGTCCGAACTGACGTCGTCGGGGCTGCGGATCTCGAAGGTGCCGGTCCCCCAGCCGTTCTCGGCCATCCGCTCGAGGGAGATGCGGTCACCACGGAGGTTGCCGATCTGTTCCTGGTAGCTCTCCTGGGTGCCGGCGGCCTCGAACCGCCGGATCCAGGGCTCGGACCACTCGGGGGGGAGCGGGTTGGCGCCGCCAGTGACCCGGGCGTCATTGCCGAGAACGATCTCGTTGGCGGGGTCGGCTTCGGCGCCGGGCACTTCCCCTTTCGGGCGCCACCAGTGGTAGTCCCACTGGCTCGTGGCTTCCTGCCGGTGGACCGAACCTTCGGCGTACTTGTTACCGTCCGAGAAGTAGCGGACGCGGTCGTGGAGGTAGCGGGCTTCGGCGTCGTAGGGCTCGCCGTTCCAGTACGTACACCGGTCGTCGTGATAGTTGTACATGTCGTAGGGGACTTCGACCTCGATGTCCTCCACCCACGTCAGTACCTCTATCTCGTCGTGACCGGGGACGTGTGGGGCTTCGAAGGTGCGGCTCCCCGACCACGAGCCCAGGTCGTCGACCTTCGAGAGACCGTCGAGCTGGGCCAGCCAGAGGGCCCCCCCGGTGTTATCCGAGGGGGTAAACGGGTTCCAGTCGAACTCCGCCGGCGTGTTGATCACGAAGACCTGTGCCGTGTCCGTCACGCGTGCCGAGTCCGGCGGGACCGTCTCCTCCGGCGTCGCGGTCGGCGTGTCGTCGGACGACCCGTCGCCCATGGCCTCTGTCGGCGTGGCCGTCGCCGTCGGCGTGTCGTCTCCGTCTCCACCACCCGGTGTCGCAGTGCTCTCGCCGCCACCACACCCTGCCAGGCCGGCGATGCCGCCGGCCGCCAGGATCTGTGCGTACCGGCGCCGCGATAGACTGTCTTGTTCCTCGTCTCCCGCCGTCTTGCCACTGTCTGGCATGAATGCTACGAGCGATTCCAGATATAAATAAATTTCTGTAGTGTCTATTAACTCCGGAAGCCCCTCGAAAAATCGATTCGGAATCGAGGAAATCGCTGGTCGGATGGGCGGGGATCCGTGGCTCGCGTGGGTCCGGAGACAGTCCGACCCGGTCGTCCGCCAGTACGTCGGGACCGGACCGGGTTAGCGGTCCATCTCGTCGTCGTAACTGGCCTGGATGATACCGCCTTTCGTGATGGTGTCCTTGATGTCGAACTCGCGCTCCCACTTGAGCGAGTCGTGGCCCGCCGGCGGCCAGTCGAAGTCCTGCACGTCGCCCCACGCGCCGTACACGTACTGGTGGAACGCGTACTTGGGCAGGTAGTAGTTGTAGTAGCGCGCGCACGTGCGCAGCGCCTCCTGGAGCGCGTCCCGGTTGTCGAACGGTTCGGTCAGCGAGCCGAAGATCTCGGCCAGGTTGACCTCTTCGGCGTCGATGCCGTTACCGGAGAGGTCCGGCGGGTTGCCGGGTTCGGTCGGCGCCTCGAGTGAGCCGACCTCGGTGGGGAGTTCGGCGGTCACCGGCTGGTTGGTGATGGTGTAGTCGTCGTCGGGGTCGACCGAGCGGCGGTCCCCGCCGGTCCCGTTGGGGTCCCCGTCGATGATCGAGCCGTTGTCCCACCACGCCGCCTGGGACTTGTAGTGCCCGAACACGTTGTCCTGCCCGTACCAGTGGATCGACAGGTCGTAGTTGGGGCCGTGTTCGAACGTGTTGAGGTTGTTCGACCACGTCGACCAGTCGTACGACGAAAACGAGACGTTGAACCCGAACTCGCGGAGTTGCTGGCGGATGGTCTGTGCGGCGCCGACCCAGTCCTGGATGGCCGAGGGGATCTGGATCTCCCAGTTGGCCTCGTTGCCGTCGGGGCTGACCCAGGCGCCGCCCTGACGTTCGTAGCCGGCGTTTTGCATGTACTCGGTGGCGGTTTCGGAGTCGGCGTTCGTCGGATAGGAGTGCAGACTGTCGAGGAACTCCTCGGAGAACGTCGACTCCGTGAGGATGTCCAGCAGCCCCGTGTCGTGTTCCAGCGGGATGGAGCGCTGTTCGCCCCAGCCGTTGTTGCCCGCGACTTCCCAGTCGACGACGGTCGCGATAGCCCGGCGCACCCAGAGGTTCTCCAGGTGTGGGTTGTTCATGTTCCACCACACGGAGTCGCCGCCCGAGGCCTGCAGGTAGCGGACGACCTCCTTCTGGTGGTCCCCGAGGAGGTCACGGTTCCACTGCCCGTTGGGTGTGACGGCGCCTTCGTCGACGTCGATGCGGCCGTTGCTCGCCAGCGTCGTGTGGCGCTCCGGGTTCCCCATATTGACGTTCATCATGTCGAAGTTGATGTGGTCGGCGTTGGGGTGAGGCGCGTCGGCGCTGTCGTCGCGCAACCGGAGGATCACGGAGTCCGAACTGACGTCGTCGGGGCTGCGGATCTCGAAGGTGCCGGTCCCCCAGCCGTTCTCGGCCATCCGCTCGAGGGAGATGCGGTCACCACGGAGGTTGCCGATCTGTTCCTGGTAGCTCTCCTGGGTGCCGGCGGCCTCGAACCGCCGGATCCAGGGCTCGGACCACTCGGGGGGGAGCGGGTTGGCGCCGCCAGTGACCCGGGCGTCATTGCCGAGAACGATCTCGTTGGCGGGGTCGGCTTCGGCGCCGGGCACTTCCCCTTTCGGGCGCCACCAGTGGTAGTCCCACTGGCTCGTGGCTTCCTGCCGGTGGACCGAACCTTCGGCGTACTTGTTACCGTCCGAGAAGTAGCGGACGCGGTCGTGGAGGTAGCGGGCTTCGGCGTCGTAGGGCTCGCCGTTCCAGTACGTACACCGGTCGTCGTGGTAGTTGTAGTGGTCGTAGGGGACCTCCACCTCCCAGTCGGTGAGCCAGCAGACGACTTCGATCTCGTCGCGGCCGATGTGGTGTGGCACCTCGAAGGTGCGACTGCCCGACCAGGCTGCCAGGTCGTTGACCTTGGAAAAGGCGTGCAGTTGCTGGAAGTACAGCTGTCCCGCCGTGTTGTCCGAGGGAGTAAACGGGTTGGCGTCGAACTCCCCTGGGGTGTTCGTGACGAAGACTTCGGCGGTGTCGGTCTGGCGCGCCGAGTCCGGGGGTCGTGTCTGTTCGGGCGTCGCGGTCGGCGTGTCGTCGGACGACCCGTCGCCCATGGCCTCTGTCGGCGTGGCCGTCGCCGTCGGCGTGTCGTCTCCGTCTCCACCACCCGGTGTCGCAGTGCTCTCGCCGCCACCACACCCTGCCAGGCCGGCGATGCCGCCGGCCGCCAGGATCTGTGCATACCGGCGCCGCGATAACTTGTCTCGAGTGCGGTCGTTGTCCCGCATGCTTCGTACGATCCTCCATCACTATATAAAATTTTTCCATACTCGGCACCGGTTTTACGTGCTAGCAGGTAGCACGTATCACCAGACACCCCGGTGACTGAACGGGGAACCACGCCGTCCGGGCCCGCCTCGGCAGTCCACGTCGCGTCGGCGTCGACCCCCGGTATAACGGGGTCGCCGTGGCCTCCCACTGGTACGGACCACACAGGAACAGTCCACGTTCGACCATATTCCGGCGCCAGGACAAAAACTACATTCAATAACCGTTATAGTTTCCGGACCATTACAGGATTAGGCGTGTAATTGTTCGTCGATCGTATTTGAAGACCCCGGCCTGCCAGGTGACGCGGGACGCAGTCGTCCGCGGTCCCGCCAGTGGCCAGGAATCGACGAGGCCGGGGCCAGCAGTGCCCGACTTCCGGGCAGACGAAAGGTTCAAATGCGTCCCTGTGGAGGATTGACACAGAATGAGAGAGGAACTGGAACGCGCTCGTCAGGAGGCCGAGGGTGCCAACGCGTACGCGCTCGCGACGTACTACGTCGTTACGGGGAACTACTCGCTGATGGTGGTCCTCGCGGGCATCGGGATGATCCTGTTCGGCGCCCTCATCGTGTCCGGTCGGTTCGCGGTGGGGCCGCTGAGTCTCCTCCAGCACGACGTCTTCTCGGGGATGCTCGGCGTCTGGGGGGCCACGCTTGTGCTGATCGGTGCGACCGCCTACGGGGTCATGTGGGCCAACAAGATGTACGCCCGCATCTCACAGGACAGCGAGGAAGAGCGCGAGGAGACGACGAGCGAGCCCGAGTTCGACACGTCCCTCTAGTTTCGCTGACTGCAAAACCAGAGGACGACGCCGAAAGTTACCGCGAAGACCGACGTTCCGATGATGTTCAGGGTCGCGACGACGTAGAGCGCGGAGTTCGGGTCGGCGACGAACAGGTACGGCGCCTGTAACAGGAAAAAGACGACCGCGAACGAGAACAGCGCCAGGAAGTACTGCTGGCGCTCACAGACCGCTTCGACGAGTACTTCCCTGGAGTCGCGCGACCGGGTCGCTCGCTCGCTCATTGCCGTCCGGTTCCGGGGGACCCGGCAAAAGCCTGCCGTGTCCCCGCCGGCGATCCGAATCCGGGTCGTGGGACGGTCAGGCCTCGTCGACGGCCGTCTCCGTGAAGTAACGCCGACCGTTTCGGGGCACGTCAGCCGTCTCCGTGACCGCGAGAGTCCCGGTCCCGGCGACGTCGGTCGCCCCACGGGCGATGCGCAGTTCGTAGTCGCCCGCCTCGACGGCGAGGTTCCCGTGGCGGTCGTGGTACGCGAGCTGGGTCGCGGACACGTCGAAGGTCACCCGCTTCGACTCGCCGGCCGCCAGGTCGAGGCGCTGGAACCCGAGCAGTTCCTGGACGGGCCGGGCCAGGTCAGGGTTCTCGGCCGAGACGTACAGCTGGACGACCTCTGTCCCGTCGCGGTCGGCCGTGTTCGTCACGGTAACCGACAGTTCGAAGCTTTCCGTCGGCACGACGGCGTCCGTCGAGAGGTCCACGTCCTCGTACTCGAACTCGGCGTAGCTCTCGCCGTGTCCGAAGCCGTAGACCGGCTGGGCGTCGTCGTAGACGTAGGTCTCGTTTGCAGTGTTGGGCTTGCGGCTGTAGTGGACCGGGAGCTGGCCGACGCTTTTGGGCATCGAGACGGGCAGGCGCCCACCGGAGTCGACGCCGTCGAAGAGGACGTCGACGATAGCGTCGCCACCCTCCTCGCCGGGGAGCCACGACTGGACGACTGCAGGCGCGCGTTCGGCGATGTCCGGGATCGCGTGAGGTTTCCCGCTGACCAGGACGACCACGACCGGCGTGTCCGTCGCGAGCAGTTCGTCGACGAGTTCGCCCTGGACGCCGGGCAACCCGAGGTCGGTGACGTCACAGCCCTCGCCGCTCGTGGGAACCGTGGGCCGCTCGCTCTTCTCGGCGTCGACGTCCGAGAAGTCGACGGCCGAGCGGGCGCCGACGAACGCCAGCGCGACGTCGGCGGCCTCGGCCGCCGAAACGGCCTCGTCGAACGCCTCGGTTGAGGGGCCGGTCGCCGTACAGCCCGCCGCGTAGGTGACCTCGGCGTCGACGCGTTCCTCGATGGCCGACCACGGCGTCGCGGCGTCGAACTCGTACTCCTCCTCGGGGTAGTGAGCGGCGTAGGCGTAGTCACCCAGCAGTCCCGTCCGGTCGTCGGCTTTCGGGCCGACGACGGCGACCGAGTCCTGCCCCGCCAGGGGGAGGAGGTCCTCGTCGTTGTCAAGGACGACGATGGACTGGCGGGCGGCCTCGCGGGCGAGGGCGCTGGCGGCCTCGTCCTCGAACGGGTCGGCCGCGGCCCCGGCGTCGACCGTGGGGTCGTCGAAGACGCCCTTCTCGAATTTCATCCGGAGCACGCGGCGGACCGACTCGTCGAGAGTCTCCTCGGCGAGGTCGCCATCGCGGACCGCGTCGGCGAGTTCGAAATAACAGTCCGTCGCCGGGAGTTCGATGTCCAGGCCGGCCTGGAGCGCGCTGACCGCCGCCTCGCGCTGGGTGGCCGCGACGCCGTGTTCCTCCCTGAGGAAGTCGATGCTGAAATAATCCGAGACCACGGTCCCGGAAAAGCCCCACTCGCCACGGAGCACGTCCGTCAGGAGCCACTCGTCTTTCGCACAGGGGACGCCGTCGATGTCGTGGTAGGCGTTCATGACGGACTCCGCGTCGGCCGTCCGGACGGCCGCCTCGAAGGGGAACATGTGGACCTCCCGCAACTGGCGACGGCTGACGTCGACCGACGAGCGGTTCTTCCCGCCCGCGCCGGCGCCGTGCCCGACGAAGTGTTTCGGCGTCGCGGAGATGCCCTCCGATGGGTGGTCGCCCTGGAGTCCCTCGACGTAGGCGGTGCCCATCTCGGCGACGAGATAGGGGTCCTCCCCGAAGGTCTCCTCGACGCGACCCCAGCGCAGGTCCCGGGCGACGTCGAACACCGGCGAGAGCGCGTGGGCCGTCCCGATAGCCGACATCTGGCCGCGGATCGTCTCTGTGACGTCCCGGATTAATTCGGGATTCCACGTGCTCGCGAGGCCGATGCCCTGCGGGAAGGTCGTGCCGTCGGGACCCATGTAACCGCTGAGACACTCCTCGTGGGGGATCGCCGGGACGCCCAGTCGCGTCTCCCGGAGGATCCCCTGGAGTTCGTTCGTCACGCGGGCGGCGTCGACCGGGTCGAGGCCCCCCTCGCCGCCGATGCGTGTGAGGTGTCCCATGCCGTCCTCGAGCAACTCCGCTGCGGCTTCCCGGTCGAGTTCGCCGTCCTCGAGGAGCTGGTCGGCGTTGACCGACCCCAGCTGGGCGGTCTTCTCCTCTATCGTCATCCGCGAGAGCAGGTCCTCGACGCGTCGCTCCGTCGGCGCGCTCTCGTCCAGAAAGAGCTGGTCGCCGGTGTCGTCTTGCATGACGTGTCTGAGGTCGGTTCGCCGATTCTTAACGATTCCGGCAGCCGCCGAAACGTCTCGACGAACCGAACGGACCGCTCCGTCACACTGCGGTCGACACGACGTCCGACAGGCGGCCCGAACCGCACGAGCGCAGCGGGACCGTGGGCGCCGATAGCATCGCTCTATAGTTTCGAAAATTATAACTCACTACCGAGTGAACTATTGGCCATATCGGGGATGGTCGGCCCCGGAACGCGGGCGGGTCTGCGCGTCCGGCCGCTGTGGACGGCCGGCGAACGGGACCCGCACGAGGAGCGTTCTCTACGCTGAGTGATGACTGACGGCGTCCTGGAAACTCCCTGGCTTCGCCTGTCGTCGCCGCCCGGCGTTCAGGAGGACGAGAGTTCGGCCGTCACACCGTCGTCCGAGAGCGTCACGGTTTCGGTGACGAGTTCCCCGTCGACGGTAGCCCTGACTTCGTACACGCCCTTGAAAGCGGTCGTGGCCCAGGTGCCGTCGCCGTCGGTGGTGCCCGACGCTTCGGTCCACCACTCGTCGTGGACGAGTCCGGTCCAGACGTCGTAGGCCGGTTTCTCCTCCCAGTCCTCGTAGAACAGCGGCGCCTCGTCCTGCCAGTGGCGGCCGTCCCAGAACCCCCACATGAGAAAGCCGTCCACGCCGGGATGGGCGAACGCCCCCCGGAGGTACTTCCGCAGCACCTCGGCGCGTTCCTGGTCGTCCTCCCAGTCGCTCCCGCCGTAGGTGTCGAACTCGGTGACCTTCAGGTTCGCCCCGTGGTCGGCGAACCTGTCGAGCTCCGAGACGACCCGGCTCGCGCTCACGCGTCCGTCGGGGTCGGAGTTAGTGTTGAACTCGCCGGTCCGGGCGGCGACGTGACCCTGGAGCCCGACGGTGTCCAGCTGGGCGCCGTTCTCGTTGATGTGGTCGACCTCCGTCTGGTAGCGCTCGTCCGTGTAGCTGTAGGCGAACTGGTTGAAGTCGTTGACCGCCAGGCCAACGTCCAGGTCGTTTTCCTCGACGACGGACGCTGCCTGGCTGTACCACTCCGCCAGGAGGTCCGACGTCCACGGGACCACCTCGCCTGTCCAGGGCTGCTCGGTGTCGATCCGGTCGCCGTACACCCCGAGCTGGACCTGGAAGGCGTGCATCGCCTCGTTGACCACCTCCCACTCGGTGATGTCCTCACCGTAGTGCGTGACGATCTCCTCGATGTGGGCCATCGACCGCTCGCGGACCGTCTCGGCGTCGCGCTCCTCGATGGCCGCCTGGATGTCTGCGGGGATGGCGCCGACCCCCTCGCGCCCCCAGATGCAGACGTGACCCCGCACGTCGAGTCCCTGGTCCAAGAGCCACTGGACGGCGTCGTCGGCGAGTTCCCGGTCGCGCTCCCAGAAGCCCCACTTCGTCTGGTTTTCGATGACCGCGGTGTTGAACAGGGCCGGGATCTCCTCGCGGTAGTTGTCTCCCTCGCTGGACCGCTCGATCAGCGTCCCCGCGTTGACCGCTGTCCCGAACGCGAACTCGTGTTCCTGCATGGCCACCTCGACGTCGACTCCCTCGGCGGCGTTGCCGTCGCCGTCGCTGACCTCGACGGTCAACTCCGCAGTTCGGTGTTCCTGTATCCGCTCGGCTATCTCGGGGTCGGCCGGCGCCACGGTCCCGGCCGAGTCGTCGCTTTCCGCCGGTGTCGGTGTCTCTGCGTCGGTGGTCGCTCCGTCGTCGCCGGTCCCGTCGGAGCCCGAGTCGCCACCGAGCCCGCCACACCCCGCGAGCCCGGTCGCAGCGACCGCTCCGAGCAGGTGTCGCCGGCCGACCGACAGCCGTGTCCCGTCGCTCTCCGCGCCCGAGCCAGTCTCCTCTCCCGTCATGTCACTCGGATAGAATACCCACGATATAAATCGTTCGGAACCGGCCCGGTCCGGAGTCGACCGAGGGCGGCTAGCTCCTTATCAACGCACACGAGGACCGCGCCGTCCAGCAGTACGACACCTTCGAACCGCTCGACGGCCAGTTCCACGACAGCGTCACCGTCCAGGTCAAGAACGGCCCGATCGACTTCCAGCCCCGCGAACCGGTCTCGCCGGTCTTCGGCCGGATGCCCGAGACGGACCTCGGGCTCGAACTCCGGGTCACCGGCGAGTACACGGGCCAGCACGTCCACGCCTGCTATCACGTCCCGATGTGGAAGGAGGTCCTCGAATTCGACACCGACCCGGAGGGCCAGGACAAGCAGGTCAAGCACCTCTTCCGCGAGGCAGGGACGGGGATGGCCGGTGTCGGCGGCCCCGGCGAGGACAGGAACTGGACCGGTCACTACCTCGCACAGGCTAACCTCTACGGGTACGGTCGTCTCGCGTGGGACCCCGACCTCGACACTGCCGAGGTCACCGACGAGTGGGTCCGACTGACCTTCGGCGACGACGAGGAGGTCGTCGACTACTCGACGGGCGGTCTCGGCCTGATGCACATGATGTACAACGGGAGCGCCTACCTCGAGAACCACTACGACCCCGGCCCCGAGGAGTGGCCAGGCTACACCGGTGCGAGCGGGAACGGTATCGGCAAGGACCGCAATTCCCGGGGCAACAGCTACAGCCAGCAGTACACCGGCCACTGGGCCGATGTCTACGACGACCCCTCGCCGTTCCCGAGTTACTCCGGGTAGGTGTCGGCCTCGTCGAGGACGCGCGCCCCGTCGAGGTCCCAGTCCTCGAGGAACGACGCTTCGGCGGCGACGAGTTCGCCGAACAGGTCGGCCTGGTCGTCGGGTGAGAGTTTCTGGACCTGGTCGTCCGTCGCGAAGCCCTCGAAGGCCAGGCCCAGGTCACCCGTGCGGGCGGCCTCGACGACGGTCTCGATGGTGTCGACGTGCCCCCGCACCATCCGCCGGACCGGCCGGGGGAAGCCGCCGGCCGAGACGGGCTTGACGTGACCCGCGCGGACGACCGCGTTCGTCTCGACGACGGGCCCGTCCTCTACGTCGCTCACCTGCCCCTGGTTGGGGAGGTTGACGTTGGTGACGTGCGTGTCTTCGCCGGCGAGCGCCTCGACGATGGGGAGGAACTCCTCGCCGGAGGCTTCGAGTTCGAACGTGCGCTCGCCGGAGAGCCAGGCCTCGACGTCGGTCGTCTGGTCGGACTCCGCGGGGGTCCAGTGTTTCGCGCGGTAGTCGGCGTCCGTGCGCTTGACGCCCCACCGGTTGAGCGTCTCCTGGCCGCCCTCGATGAACGAGGTGGCGTACTCGACGATGTGGCGGTCACCCGCCGCGGGCAGGACACCGTGGCGCCGGAACAACTCCCAGGTGACCTGCCAGTTGTCCGTGAAAACGCTCTCGTCAGCCAGGTCCTCCCAGTCGAAGGTCGCCGTGGCCCGCTCGCTGTCTTTCAGTTCGTCGAGCAGCGGCCACAGGTCGACGCCCTTGCAGTAGGCTTCGTCGACCCAGGTGAAGTGGTTGATCCCCTTGACGTTGACCGAGACGTCCGCACGTTCGGCGTCCATGCCCAGTTCCTCGCGAGCGAGCATCGCGAGGTGCCAGCGCGTCCCCAGCACCTCGTGACAGAGCCCGAGAGCGTTGATGCCCGGGTACTCGTC
>JAZKRZ010000008.1:0-33806 GCA_036626395.1 Haloarculaceae archaeon | reverse complement strand
CGTCGGCGGCATCGCCGAAGATGGGTACAACGGTCCGTCTGACGTCTGTTTCTCCCCGCTCGACGAGTTCGCCCGGCCGACTCCGACGCGAGCGCCGGCCGTACCGGGCGCGAGCGAGAACCTGACAGTAGCGCTGTACCGGTTCGAAAGGTGTTTGTGCGCGCCCGCACAGAACTGCGAGTATGACTGTGTCGACCGACCGCCGCTGGCGGTCGATGTCAGCGCGGGAGACGAGCGGTGCGGTCACTCACGACGAGCCATGACTATATTCAAAGAGAAAGTCGACGAGGAGTACCTGACGGTCGCCGAGACGAAAGCCATCCTGGAGGAACTCGAACGGGAGCGCGCGGCCGACGAGGACCGCGAGATGCGCTACGAGCTGGCGCGGGCTATCGAACACGTCAACCGGTTCGCGCTGCTCGAACCCGAGGAGTCCCGCGCGTTCGTCGAGGAACTGCTGGAACTGGAGAAGGTCGACGAGCCGACCGCCTACAAGATCGCGGACCTGCAGCCACAGGACCGCGACGAACTCCGGGCGGTCTACGCACAGGAGCGGTACTCCCTGTCCGGCGACGAACTCGACGAGATCCTCGAAGTCGTCGCCAGATACGTCTGAGCGGAGCCGACTACTGAGGTTTAAGTTCTACCTCTCCCTACTACTGTGCCATGAGTGACACCGAGCGCGACGAGTCGTCGGCGCCGGCGGCGGTCGTCCTCGACTTTCTCGCCCACGGGCGGACCGAGGACGACCGGCCACAGTACCAGAAACAGCCGCTGGCGTACGCGCTCGACCGCGAGGACTTCCGGATCTACGAGATCGTTCTCGACGCCGACGCCGACGTCTCTATCGGCGACGTCGTCCACGTCGACCGCTCGGACGACCGGTTCGAACACGTCGGCGAGGTCGAGTACGAGGACCTCCCCGGGGGCGCCCAGTCGGAACTGGAGTACGTCGTCGAGGACCTCGTCGACGAGGAGGAAGAGCGGTTCGTCGACTTCTACAACGACGCCCAACCCATCACCCTGCGACTCCACCAGCTCAACCTGCTTCCCGGCATCGGGAAGAAACTCCGCAACGCCATTCTCGACGAGCGCAAGCGCCGTCCTTTCGAGAGCTTCGAGGACCTCGAAGCGCGGGTCAGCGGTCTCCACAACCCCCGCGAGGTCATCGTCGAACGCATCATGGAGGAGGTCCGCGAGGACGACCTCAAGTACCGCACCTTCGCCCGCCACGGGGAATCGTGAGCGGGGACGGCGCGACTCCGGCGGGAGCCGAGGACGACACCGGCAGTCGCGACCCCGACGCGCTGTTGGCCCGCGCGGGCGTCCGGGGCGACCCAGACCACGACCAGCACTTCCTCGTCGACGACCGCGTCCTCGACCGGCTCCCGGCGTACGCCCGCGAGGCCGGGGCCGACCTGTCCCACGTCCTGGAGGTCGGTGCGGGGACCGGCGCGCTCACGGACCGCCTGCTGGCCGTCGCAGACCGCGTCACGGCGGTCGAGCGCGACCCCGACCTGGCCGCGTTCCTCCGCGAGGAGTTCGCCGCGGAGATCCGAGCAGGCGCGCTGACTGTGGTCGAGGGCGACGCGCTCGAGGTCGACCTGCCCGAGTTCTCGGCCTCGGTATCGAACCTCCCCTACGGCGCCTCCAGCGAGATCGCCTTCCGACTCCTCCCGCGGAAGCGTCCCACCGTGTTGATGTTCCAGCGGGAGTTTGCCGAGCGGATGGCGGCCGCGCCCGGGAGCGACGAGTACGGCCGCCTGTCGGTGACGGCGGGCCACTACGCCGACGTCGAGGTGGTCGAACCCGTTCCGCCGGAGGCGTTCTCGCCACCGCCGGCAGTCGAGAGCGCCGTCGTCCGGACGACGCCACGCGACCCGGGATACGAGGTTCCCGACGGCGACTTTTTCGCCGACCTCCTGCGGGCCGTGTTCACCCAGCGCCGGAAGACGATGCGCAACGCAGTCCGCAACACCGTCCACATCTCCGGACTCGGCGACGCCGACGCGGTCGTCGACGCGGCCGACGACGAGCTCATGGGCAAGCGCGCCGGGGACGTCACGCCCGCGGAGTTCGCCGCACTCGCGCGCCTGGCCTGGGACGTCGGCGAGCCCGATACGGAGTGACCGTCGTCGCCGTCGGGTGCGGGGCCGGTCGCGAGCGGACCGCCGGACCGTCGGGACTGCCCCGACGCGTCGCGCCCGACCGGAACGCTGACCTGTCGTGACTGCTTCCCGACGGGTAGATGGACGGCAACCGGGACGGCCCGCCGGAACTGGCCGAGCAGCGCGGCGTCGAGACGGTGTACGAACCCGCGGAGGACTCGCAACTCCTGGCCGAGGTGGTCGTCGAGCGCGTCGAGGAGGGGGAGCGACTGCTGGACGTCGGCACCGGTTCGGGCTACGTCGCCCGCCGGGCGGCCAAGGCCGGCGCCCGCGCGGTCGGTTCGGACCTCAATCCGCACGCCTGTGAGCACGCCCGGGACGTCGGCCTCCCCGTCGTCCGGGGGAACCTCACTGCGCCTTTCCGCGCGGATTCGGTCGACGTCGTCGCGTTCAACCCGCCGTATCTCCCCGAACCCGAGGGCGGCGGCTGGGGCGACTGGATGGAGACCGCGATCACCGGCGGCGAGGACGGCCGCGCGGTCATCGAACCGTTCCTCGACGACGTCGGCCGCGTGCTCGCGCCCGGCGGCCGGGTGTACCTGCTCGTGTCCACGATGACCGGCCCCGACGAGACCCGCGAATACGCGGCGGCTCGTGGGCTCGAGACCGCCGAAGTCGCGAGCGAGTCCTTCCGGTTCGAGCGGTTGCTCGTGCTCGAACTGACGGCGGCCGAGTGAGCGCCACGCCTCGGCAGGCCCGGCCGTTCCCGCGCCCGAGCCAATTACTCTCAAACATCAGTAGAGATGGGAAATATTATACTGCGTCATTTCGTAGCGACCTGCAATGACGGAGTTGCTCTCGACCACGCCGGGGCTGTACCCGCTCCCGGACTGGGCGAAAGACGAACTGGCGGACCTGAAGGGCCACCAGAAGGAGGACCTCGTCCCGACGGACGACCCCGAGGTGGCCGACGCCTACGACCGCGCGCGGACCGAGGTGGTCGACCGACAGCAGGAGGCGGGCCTGGACCGCGTCGTCGAGGGCCAACTCCGCTGGGACGACATGCTCGCCCACCCGCTGGCGGTCCACGACAGCGTCGAGACGCGGGGGATCGTCCGGTATTTCGACAACAACAACTTCTACCGCGAACCGGTCGTCACCGGCGAGTTGACGCCGGACGGGGACGTCGCCGCCGACCTGGAGGCTGCCGCCGAACTCGTCGACGAGGGATTGCAGGCCGTGTTGCCGGGTCCCTACACGCTCGCGAAGCTCGGGACCGACGAGCACTACGCCGACGAGGCCGCCTACCTGGACGGCGTGGCGGACTTTCTCGCGAGCGAGGTCGAGGCCTTCCCCGAGGTGGAGACGCTTTTTCTGCTGGAGCCCTCTCTCCTGGAGTCGCCGCCCGGTGACGGCGAGGACGAGCGCGCCAGCGCGGCCATCGACGCCGTCGCGTCGGCCGCCGACGGGGACGTCGTCGTCCACACCTACTGGGAGTCCCGCGAGGGCGAGGGCGGCCTGGCCGAAAAGGTGTACGCTCACCTGCTCGACGCCGACGTCGAGGCCGTCGGCTTCGATTTCGTCAACGGCCACGACAAGACCATCTACAACATAAACGAGTACGGCTGTACCGACGACGTCGCGCTGGGCGTCGTCGACGGGCAGAACACGCTCGTCGAGACCGGGGGGGAGATCCGCGAGCGCGTCGACTACGCCCTCGAGAACACGCCCGGCGCGGACTTCGAGCGGGCCTACGTCACGGCGAACACGGGGCTTTTCTACCTGCCAGTCGGGGAGTTCGAGGGGAAACTGGACGCGCTCGCCGCCGTCGAACGGGAGGTGACCGCATGACGCGAGAGCAGTTCCGACCGGAGGGTCACCCGCACGACCACTTCCTCATGACGACTGTCGTGGGCAGCTACAAGAAACCCAAGTGGCTCGACCGCGTCCGCGAACTCCACGAGGACCCCGAGACGAACTTCGACGACGACGACTGGCAGGAGGCCGCCGACGACGCCGCGCGCCTCGTCACGAAAGAACACGAGCGCTCGGGACTGGACGTCGTCGTCGACGGGGAGATGCGCCGTACCGAGATGGTCGAGTACTTCGCCCACCGCATCGAGGGCTACGAGTTCCCCGGCCGCGTGAAGGTGTGGGGCCACAACACCTTCGACAAGCCCGCGGTCGTCGACGAGGTCGCCTACGGCGAACCGTGGCTGGTCGACGAGTTCGAGTTCACCGACAGCGTCGCCGACCGGCCCGTGAAGGTGCCCATCACCGGTCCCTACACCATCGCGCGGTTCAGCTTCAACGAGTACTACGACGACTACGAGGAGTACGCCTACGCGCTCGCGGAACTGGTCAACACGGAGATCGACAACCTCGTCGAGGCCGGCGCCCGTTACATCCAGATCGACGAGCCGGCGCTGGCGATGACGCCCACCGACCACGCCGTCGTCGGCGAGTGTCTCGAACGCATCGTCGACGACATCCCCGAGGGGGTGCGGATCGGCCTGCACGTCTGTTACGGCGACTACTCGCGGATCTACCCCGAGATCAACGACTACCCGATCGACGAGTTCGACGTCGAACTCTGCAACGGCGGCTACGAGCAGATCGACACCTTCACCGACCCCGATTTCGAGCCCGACCTGGCGCTGGGCGTCGTCGACGCCCATCACGCCGAGGTCGAGTCCGTCGAGCAGATCAAGGCGAACATCAAAGAGGGATTCAAGGTCGTCCCACCGGAGAAACTGACTGTCAGTCCGGACTGCGGGCTGAAACTCCTGCCCCGCGACGTCGCCTACGGGAAGATGGAGAACATGGTCCAGGCCGCCCGGGAAATCGAGCGGGAACTCGACGCCGGCGAAGTCGACGTCGGCCTCGCCGCCCCCAGTGCCGACTGATACGGACCGTTGTAATTCGTTACCGCCGTCGCGAACCACGGTGAACGCATCGGGCCGTAACTCGCCCATCCGTCGGCGGCATCGCCAAAAATGGGTACAACGGTCCGTATGAGTCCGCTGTTCTCGCCGCCCCCAGTGCCGACCGATTCCGCCGACTTTCCCTAACTACCTAGCGTCCACGTTGAGGTGTGGTCCGGACGAACGCCGGTGTATGACAGTCACTGGAACGACCGCACGACCCCGGGGGTCGCGGCGATGGACGTGACGAAGGTCCTCGTGGGTGCGTTCGTCGTCGTGTCGTCGCTGTTCGGTCTCGTCTTCGTCGGCGGGACCTTCCTGTTCGCGTTCCCGGGCGACCCGCTTCGCCTCGGGTCGGCGCTGCTCGCCGAGTCCGACGTCCCGCTCGCCGTGGTAGTGGTGGTCGGCGCGGGCTTGGTCCTCGGAGCGGTCGCGCCCGTCCTGCTCGGACTGGGGTTCGTCGTGAAGGGCGCCCTGGACTGACCCGGGACGTACGGGACGCTCGGTGTCTCGGAGGCGCGGACTGGAAACCGTCTCGGTCGACCGCACGGAACCGCTGCTCGACCCTACTCATACTGTCGGACACACGCGATGCTATACACCCGGACACGAACCACGCAACAGTCTCGTGCACTGGCCGGCCGGGAGAAGTCGCGTTGCCCCCGGACCAGCAACTGGCGCGTTGAACTATTGGTGTCCGGGTGTATATGGTTCGATGACTGTCTCGGGTGTTTTGAAACGGTTCACCCCCGAACAGCGGATCGCCCGTTCACGAACGTGTGTCCGACAGTATCAGGTCTGCGGGAGGTCGCCCCTCCACCCCCACGCCCCGGTTCGACGCCCGAACTCAGCCGTCGGCGTTCTTGTAGGCGTCGTAGATGGCGAGGATACCCACCACCGGGTAGGTCACGAGACCGATGAGCACGAACGCCAGCGCCACGTTGAGCAGCTGGATGAGGGTAAAGAGGATCCCTTTGGCTATCTGGCCGTTGTAGACCTGCCCGGCACCCGTCAGGATGGGGACGAAAAAGCCGATACCCGAGAGGAGCGCGGCGACGCCGGGGTCGTTCCCGTTCCCGGAACCCGACTGTGTGTCGGCCTGCTGTGGTGCGTCCGCCTGTTCGACCCCACACTCGGGGCAGACCACCGCCTGCTGGCTGATGACGGCCCCACAGTTCGAACAGTACTTCTCGTCGGGACCGCGCTGGGCGCCTGTTCCCGTGGTCCCTGCCTGCCTTCCGGCGCCCCCCGCGTGTCCGCTGCCATGGGCCCGTCCCGTCCCGTCACCCTGCGCGGAGGGCTGGGTTCTCGTACTGGTACCCTGCGGTTCGGTGGGCTGTCGCGGCGTATCGATCCGCGTCTCCGAGTCGACGGTCGCCGAGTCCCCGGGTCCGCCCGCACTGTCCGGCGCGCTCGGGGTCCGCTCCGAGGACTCCTCGACGTCGGACCAGTCGGTCGCCCCCTCGAACTCGTCGGCATCGGGCTGGCCCGACAGGCCGGTCGAGTCGTCTGTCCCGGGTCCGTCGCCCCCGCTGTTGGGCACGGACGGGGTCGAGTCACCCTCGTCGGGTTCGTCCTCGGACATACGGCTCTGATAACGTGTCTCCCGTCAAATATATCCTTGGGTGCCGACAGCACTGGCGACGACGGGCGAGCGACAGCGGGACCTCGGTGACGTTACCCTGCGTCCGGGCGTAGACGTCGAACGACGCGAAGTCGCTCGCGGGCACAGGTCCGACGAAGAACTCCGGGTTGGGTTCGACCGCTCTGACCCCGTCCGTCTCGACGACGCTGACCAGCACGCTCTGGGCGTCGGTCGTCCCGAGGTTGCTCGCGCTCCCGCTGATGCGCAGGACCCCGTCCTCGGGGACGACCTGGATGCCGGTCAGGCCGATCGTTCCCGGGGTCCGGGTGACGGCGGTCGAGACGGACGTCTCGCCGCGCTCGTCGGCCAGGTCGTAACTCGCCCGGACGTCGAGTTCGGCGCGGTCGGTCGACAGCGTCGCGTTCAGCCGAACAGTGCGGGACTCCCCTGGCGCGACCCGGTCGACCAGGACGCGCTGGACCGACGCGTTCGCCGAACTGCCGGTCACGGTGACGTTCGTCGCAGGCGCGTTGCCCTGGTTGAACACGTCGACGACGACCACCTGCGACTCGCCGCTCCGCTCGGTGGCGACGTCCAGCGAGACGCGGTCCCGCAGCGGGTCGGCCTCGACGGTGACCGTCTGTGAGACTGTCTGTGCTCTCCCGTCGCCGGTCGTGTAGGTGAGCGTCGCGTTCAGCGTGTGCGGGCCCGCCGACTGGGGGCGGTACTCGAAGTCCACGGTGCGCGAGTCGCCGCTCTCCAGGGTCGCCAGCACCTCGCGGCGGTTCGAGACCGAGACGTCCGCGCCGTCGATAGCGAGTTCGACGTCCTCGACGGGTGACCCGAGGCTGTTGACGACGGTCACGCTGCCGTCGCTGGTGACGCCGACCGCGGTGTCGTTGGCGTCGATGTCGACCTGGGGCCGGCGGTCGCGCACCTCGACGGTGACCGGGTACTGGACGATTGTCCGCCGGTCGGTCGCGGTCGAGTGACCGTACACCTTCACGCGGAGCCGATACGTCCCCTCGTCATCGAAGGAGACCGACAGCGGGATGAGCCTGGACTCCCCCGCCGGGACCGTCCCCAGGTTCGTGAACTCGTCGTACTCCTCGCTGTTCGACCCGGTCGATTCGAGGACGACCCTGTCTATGTCGTAGCCCGCGTCGCTGCTCTCGAGGTTGGCGACCGTCGCCTCGACGGTGACCTCGTCGCCGGGGACCGCTTCGGCGGGCGTCACCGACACGTCCCGGACCGTCACGTCGAGGTCGGCCGCGGCCAGGCCCGGCACGACCGCCAGCGCGAGGACCACGGCGAGCGCCAGCGTGTATTTCCCCTGCATTGTCACAGGACGTTGACGGCGGTGACCAGCCCCCACAACGACGCGGCGAGGCCGAACAGAACGGGGAGGGCGACGGCGATGGCCGCGTTACGGGTCGTCACCTGTCGGGCGTGTTTGACTGCGAACGTCCAGAGCAGTCCCGCCCAGAGCGTGAAGCTCCCGGAACCGTCGAAGACCGCCGTGATACCGTAGAAGATCCCGGTCCACAGCACCCAGACGACGTACGTCACGACGAAGCCGATGACGACGCCGACCAGCTGGAACGCCTGGAGGAGCGTCTGTGCGCCCTGTCCCGCGCCCGCGTCGGCCATCACCTGACTCATCATCTCCGACGTGGCGCGGAGCGAGACGACCGACGAGACGACACCCAGGATGGCGATACCGGTGACTATCAGCACTGGCCCGATAAACGACGGCGCGTCGCTCCGGTCCCAAAAAAAGCTGTCCGGGTCCGTCACGAGCGAAGCCATGGTGGAGGGCATGACACATCGAACTCCGACGACCGTTTTGATACAAACTTCCGTTTGGGCGAGACGTGGCTGGCCCCGACAGGACTCGACGGTGAGAGCGAGCACCCGCCCGAGCGAGTCAGTTCAGGAGTTCGCCGGCGAGCCGGTCGAACTGCTGGCGGTACTGGAACTCGGCGCGGGCGCGCCCGAGGTCGTCCTCGTCGAAGGCGTCCTCGAAGCCGGTCATCCGCCAGACGAGCGTCGACAGCTGGTAGACGGGCTTGCACGCGACGTACTGCTCGTCGCGCTCGAAGTCGCGATGCTCCCGGTAGCCCTCGAAGAGTTTCTCGCGGAGGCGTTCCCTGGTTTCGGGGTCGTCGAACGAGGAGTCGATGTAGAGAAACTCCGCCTGGGCGAGCTGGTAGTCCGGGTGGGCTGCGAGCGTGTCCTGCCAGTCAAGCACCGCCGTGATCGGGCCCTCCCGGTCCAGCAGACAGAGCAGGTTCGTCGGCTGGAAGTCGTCGTGGACCAGCCGCGGGACGCCCTCCTCGGGGACGGCGTCGATACCGGCCGCCAGCGCCTCGCGGGCCCGCGAGGCGACGCTCGCGAAGGGCGTCCGGTCGAGGTAACTGATGTGTCCGCGGGTGAGGTCGCCGAAGTACTCCTGCCAGTCGCCCCGCCAGTTGCGGATGGTGATGCGGTCGTCGTAGAGCATCAGCCGGCCGAAAGCCTCGAAGGCGACACCCTCGTGGAGGTCCCCGAGGATCCGCCCGACCTGTGCGACCACGCGGTCCCAGTGCTCGTCGGTCATCTCCCCGTAGCGGTCCGCCAGGTTGTCCCCCCGGACGCGCTCGGTCACGAAATAGGGCGGCACGTCCGCCTCGGGTTCGTCCTCGAAGACCAGGATCCGCGGGACCGGGATGTCGGTGCGGTCCGCGACGTACTCGTGGAGTCGCGGTTCGACCGCGAAGCGGTCGCTCCCCTCTGGTTTGAACTTCACCACGACCTCGTACTCGGTCCCGTCGACGACGAGCGCAACGAGGAAAACGTCGGCCCTGGTCCCCCCGACCGCGGGCTCGAAACTGAACTCCTCGTAGTCCGGCCCCGACTCGTCGAGGACTGCTCGAATGTCCCTGGCCGATGTCGTCTGCACGACCCCACGTAAGACAGGAGGGACAAAAAACCTATCAGTCCGGCTGCCACCTGACGAGTTCACCCGCGAGCGAGGAACGAGCGGCGCTGGCTCACTCCAGTGCGTCGCGGACGTCGGCCGGAGCGACGGAGTCGACGCCGTCGACCAGCCGCCACGTCTCGGTGTGGACCGCCGACTCGCCGGGCGACAGGGCTTCGACCGGGCCGAGCGTCTCCAGTTCGAGCGAATCCGCCGAGGCGTACACCTCCACGCCCGACCCCCTGTCGGGATACGTCGCGGCAGGGTCGTGGACGAACTCCTTGACGAAGGCGGTCCCGTCGACGACGTATGCCGCCCACTCGTCGGCGGCGGACGCGCCCACTTTCAGCGGGCCCTCGCCGTCGGCCGTCTGGTCGACGCGGACGGCCTCGTCGCCGAACGTCAGGCGGTCGTCTGACATGTCCGTGTACGGCCACAGCGTCAGCGACCGGTCGGGCAACAGCCCCTCCGGGTCGCCCCGCGAGAGCGGGACGACGGCGGTCCCGCCGCCGTCCATCACCGTGATCGCCCACGGCGCGAGTTCCACCGTCCAGACCCCCTCGTTGGTGAGTTCGTGGGTGACCTCGACGGCCGGTTCCTCCTCGGCCAGCGCGATGCTGACCGTCTTCTGTATCCCCGTCCCCTCCTCGGTGTCCTGGACGAGCCGGACGCCGTGGTCGGTGCCCGTCCACTCGACGGGGTCCTCGTCGGGGACGTACGTCCGGTCTTCGTCCTCGGGCGCGTGCCAGAGGCGGTGCCCGCCGTGGAGGACGTACCCGTTACGCATCGGTTCCCTCTCCTCGTCGGTGAAAAACAGGTTCTCGCCGTCGACGAATCCGCAGGCCAGGACGCGCGGCCCGAGGCCGACCGTCACGACGAGTTCGAGCACGTCGTTGGACACGCGCAGGCAGTCGTCCCAGGCTCTGTAACTCGTCGACTCGATGGTGACCCCAGTCATACCATCACCGAGTGACGGGTCGGGCAAAGGTGTTGTGGGCGCGGGTTGGCCCGGTTCTGCGAGCCGTCCGGTACACGAACAGTCGGCGGTCCCGACCGGAGAAACCGGGGTGGACGCTCGTCGCGAGCGTCAGTGGTCTTCGTCTTCGTAGACCCAGGGTTCGTCGGCCCGGGTGTACTCGACGAGTTCGTCCTCGTCGAAGAACAGGTCGATCTCGCGTTCGCTGGCGCCGGGGTCCTCGTGGTCGGACCCGTGGATGACGTTCTGGCTCAGGTCGAGCCCGAAGTCGCCGCGGATGGTGCCCGGCGCGGCCTCGGCCGGGTCGGTGTCGCCCATCATGCGCCGCACCTGGCGCGTCGCGTCGGCGCCCTGCCAGACCATCGCCAGCACCGGACCGGACGTGATGAACGCGACGAGGTCCTCGAAGAACGGTTTGTCCGTGTGTTCGGCGTAGTGCTCGTGGGCGAGTTCCTCGTCGATCTGCATGAACTTCGCGCCCACGAGTTTCAGCCCCCGCTCTTCCAGGCGGGAGACGATTTCGCCCACGAGTCCGCGCTGGACCGCGTCGGGCTTTGCCATTACGAACGTGCGCTCGTCGTGGTGGGACATTACGCTTCGGCCTCCGTCTCCTCTTCTTCGGCCTCGTCGCCGGCCGCCTCGTCGCCGGCTTCGGCGGCCGCCTCGTCGTCGACGTCTGCCCCGGGCTCGCCTTCGCCTTCGGCCTCGTCTGGCGTTTCGGGTTCGGTCCCGTCCTCGGCTTCGTCTGGCGTCTCAACCTCGGGTTCGGGCTCGGGTTCGGCCCCCTCCTCGACCGCTTCGTCTTCCTCGGCCCACTCCAGGTCGCGGGCTTCGCGGCCGAGGTTGGCGTTTTTCTCGCACTTCGAGGAGCAGTAGTGGATAGTCGAGCCGTTCGAGCGGACGAACATCGTCCCGGTGCCGGGCTCGATGTCGGTCCCGCAGTAGTCACACTCTCGGTTTCGGGGCATCACTGACCTCCAATCTGGTCGGCCTCGCGAGCCGTCTCGCGCAGTTGGAGGACGTCACCCTCCCGGACGGGCCCGAGGACGTTCCGCGTGATGATACGGCCCTGGTTCTCGCCGCCCTGGATGCGACACTTGACCTGCATGGCCTCGCCGTGCATCCCGGTGCGGCCCACGACTTCGATGACTTCGGCGGGCGTGGAACCACCGTCTTCGTCGGATTCTTCCGCGCTCATTGGTCTCTACCGGAGTTCCTCGAGTTTGTCGGCGATATCGTCGACGTCGCCCTGGGCCTCGCCGGCGTCGACGATGGCCGCGGCGGCGCTCCCGACTTCCAGCCCCGCCGCGTGACCGACGTCGTCCTGGGACCCGACGAACACGAACGGCACCGACTTCTCGTCGGCCAGTTCGGGCAGGTGCATGACGATCTCCTCGGGCTGGACGTCTTCGGCGATGTAGACGAGTTCGGCGTTGCCGCGCTCGACGGCCTTGGTCGTCTCGTTCGTTCCCTTCTTCACTGTTCCCGTGTCTCGTGCCACTTCGAGGGCGTCGAGGGCGTCGCCCTCGAGGTCCGCGGGCACGTCGAAATCTACGTATACTGGCATTTGGTCACCTCCCGCGCGTGGGCTCGCGCTCCCCCGCCGTTCCCGGTCTCCCGGGGCCGTCGCGAGACGGCGTAGTATCCTGAGAGGCTAGGAGCATCATCAACCCCGCGCAGGCTGTATCTCCTGATATTGGACCACTCCATAAAAGCGCTTCCAAACGGTCGCCACCGTGCGAAAGGTCCACAGCCGCTGAGTCCCGCGTTCGTCCGCGTTTCGACGCGTGATACCGTCTCACCGGCGTCACCGGGACCGGTCCGGGCGGCGCCGAAACGGGGTCGACGTCCTCGGGAGCGCCCGTCACGCCGCGACCGGAGCTTCCTTGCCCCTCGGTGGCCGAGATGCCCCCATGTCAGCCGACCGGGTTGCGAGCGGGCTTCGCGAGGAGGCACTCGCCGCGAACGAGCGCCGACTGCTCGTCCTCGCCGGCCGCCCCGACGAGACCCGCGTGGCGGCCGAGCTGGCGCTCGACGCCGCCGACGTCGACCCGGGGGGCGTCACGTACGTCGGCGCCGCCGACACGCCCTGGGAGCGCGTCGACCCCGCTCGCGTCGCCCGACTGCTCGGCACCACCCACGAGGCGCTCGTCCTCGACTGCCACGAGGAGTGTCGCCCGAACGCCATCGGCCGGGCGACCGGCGCCGTCGACGGCGGCGGCCTGCTCCTCTTTCTCGTCCCGCCCCTCGATACCTGGCCCGACCGCCGCGACGGCTTCGACGAGGGACTGGCGGTCCCGCCCTTCGAGCGCGCGGACGTGACCGGTCACTTCCGCTCGCGACTCGTCTCGCTGCTGCGGGTCCATCCCGGTGTCGCCATCGTCGATGCCGACACCGGCGAGGTCCGCCGCGACGGACTCACCGACCCCGCGTCGCGACTTCCTCGCGAGTCGCCCGCCCCGCCGGCCGATTCGACTTTCCCGCGGGCGGTCTACGAGCGCTGTCGCACGCCGGACCAGGTCGAGGCGGTGAGCACCCTCGAACGACTGGGCGAACCCGGCCACGCGCTGGTCGTCGAGGCCGACCGCGGCCGCGGGAAATCGAGCGCGGCCGGACTCGCGGCTGGCGCGCTCGCGCTCGCTGGCCGGGACGTGCTCGTGACCGCCCCGGCCTACCGGAACGCCGCCGAGGTGTTCGCCCGCGCTCGGGAGGTGCTCGCCGACGCCGGACGCTTCGCCGGCGATACTGGCAGTCCGGACCCTCGCCGCCTCGACGCGACCGGTGACGGCGCGGACCCGGGCGGCAGCGTCCGGTTCGACCCTCCCGACGCCGCCGCAGAGACGGTCGGGAGCCCGGCCGGGCCGGACGCGCTCGTCGTCGACGAAGCGGCCGCGCTCCCCGTCCGCACCCTCGAACGCCTCCTCGAGGCTCCCAGTGTCGCCTTCGCGACGACCGTCCACGGCTACGAGGGCGCCGGTCGGGGGTTCTCGGTGCGCTTTCGCGAACGCCTCGCCGACTCCGACCACGAGGTGACCGACGTCGCGCTGGCCGACCCCATCAGATACGGTCGCGACGACCCGGTCGAAACGTGGGCTTTCCGGGCGCTCCTGCTCGACGCCTCGCCCGCGGTCGAACCGCTGGTCGACGACGCCGCGCCCGGCGAGGCGACCTACCGCCGACTGACGCCCGCCGACCTGCTCGCCAACGAGCACCGCCTGCGGGAGGCCTTCGGCCTGCTCGTGCTCGCTCACTACCGGACGGAACCGGACGACCTCGCGCGCCTGCTCGACGCCCCGAACGTCTCCGCCCGGGCGCTCACGCGAGAAGGTCACGTCGTCTCGGTCGCCCTGCTCGCTCGCGAGGGCGGCCTGCCGGCGGACCTGCGGGCGCGAATGTACGAGGGCGGTCGCGTCCGCGGGAACATGGTGCCCGACGTGCTCACGAGCCAACTGCGCGACGAGGACGCGGGCGTCCCGGTCGGTCAGCGCGTCCTGCGGGTCGCGACCCACCCGGCCGCGCGGTCGCGCGGGTTCGGGTCGCGACTCCTCGACGAAGTCGCGGCCGAGTTCCGGGACGACGTCGACTGGCTCGGAACCGGTTTCGGCGCGACCCCCGGGCTGGTACGGTTCTGGCGGGCGAACGGGTATCATGCCGTCCACCTCTCGACGAGTCGCAACGACGCCAGCGGCGAGTACTCCGCCGTCATGCTCCGCCCGACGAGCGAGGCGGGCCGTGGCCTGGCCACCCGCCACGCCCGCTGGTTCTGCCGGCGACTCCCGTCCGTGCTCTCGGACCCCCTTTCTGACGCCGACCCCGACGTCGTCCGGGAGACGCTCGCCAGCGTGGACGCGACGCCCCCGCTGGACCTCGCCGACGCGGAGTGGCGCCACCTCGCCGGCCTCCCCCACGGCGCGAGCGTCTTCGACACCGCGCCGCGGCCACTGCGCCGGCTGACACTCCGATACCTCGTCGATGACTGTACGACGACCGGGGCTGTGGAGGCCACCCCTGCTCTGACCCCCCGCCAGGAGCGCCTCCTCGTCCGGAAAGCGCTCCAGGGCGAGTCGTGGGGGTCGGTGACGTCGGCGCTGGGCTTTGCCGCCCGGAGCGAGTGCATGCGTGCGCTGGGCGAGGCCGTCCGACCGCTGCTTTCACGGTACGGGAGCACGTTAGTCGGGGACGAACTGGAGCGATTCGAGTGACCCCTGCCCTCCCGACTGAACTCGCCGCCGACGTCCACTCCACGGCCGTCGTCCTGCAACTCCTCCCCACGGTCCCGGGACTGGAGGCGCTGCCGAACCTGGTGGTCGTGCTGGCGTTCGTCCTGCTGGCCGGGGGCGTCGTCGGCAGCGTCGCACCGGTGGTCCCGAGCGGTCTGCTCTCGCTGTCCGGGGTCGTGACCTACTGGTTCGCCACCGGGTTCAGTGACCCCGGCCTCCTGGTCCTCGCGGGACTGGTCTTCGTGAGCGTCGTCGCGATGGCCGCCGAGTGGCTCTCGGGGGCGATTTCGGCGAAGGCCGGCGGCGCCTCGACGAGGACCACTGTCGCCGCGACGGTCGTCGGGTTCGTCGGCCTGCTGTGGGTCGGACCGGTCGGGTTCATCCTGGGGACGGCGCTCACCGTCTTCGGGCTCACCTACCGCGAAAACGACGACGCCGAGGCGAGCGCGCGGGCGGCTGGCGTCACCATGCTCGGGATGTTGACTTCCTCGCTCGTCCAGTTGCTGTTGACCGCCGGCGTCCTCGTCGTGATGGTCCTCGTCCTCGTGTTCTGACCCGAGACCCGCGGCACAACGTTGGAACCCGTTCGGCGCGCGCGGGGTGACGTGACCCGCGTGACAGTGACCGACGACGGCGGCTGGTGCTGGTTCCAGGACCCGCGAGCGGTCCGGCACCGTGGAACCCACGACCGGACCTACGTCGGGTGGATAACGCGCCACGGTGACGTCCGCGTCGGGAGGTACGACCACGCCGCGGAGGCAGTCGCGGCCGCGACGCTCCACGCCGACTTCGAGCCCGACGACCACGACGACCCGACCATCGCCGTCAGACCCGACGGGCGACTGCTCGTCTTCTACACGCGACACGGTGGGTCGGCGGTGCACTACCGCTGCTCGACGGCGCCCGAGAGCGTCGCGGCCTTCGGACCCGAGCGGCATATCGAGCCCGGGCCGGACCCGTCGGTTACCTACCCGAACCCGCGCTGGGTCGACGGCGACCTCCACCTTTTCTTGCGAAACGACGGCACGGTGGTCGACGTCGTCTCCCCGGACGGGGGCGAAACCTGGCGCGAACAGCGCGAACTCGTCTCGACGGGCGGCGAGGGGTGGTGTGTCTACGCGAAACCCTCGCGGGCCCGCGACGGCGAAGTGCACCTCGGCCTGACACACGCGATGGGTGGCCGCGACGAGCCCCACCGCCACGTCTCCCACGCGCGGTTCGACGGCGACGCGCTGCGGGCCTCGGACGGTACCGTACTGGGTCGCGTCTCGGACAGGTCGCTCCCGGTGGCCGTCGACGAGACGACGCGGGTCTTCGACTCCGAGGCGACCGGCGACGACGCCTGGGTCTGGGACTCCTCGACCGCGGGGGGCGTGCCACAACTCGCGTACGTCCGCCTCGTCGCGCCCGACGACCACCGGTACCGCTACGCGCGCTGGGACGGCACCGACTGGGCCGACGAGTTCCTCTGTCACGGCGGGAGTCACATCGTCGACGGCGACAGTGACGAGCGGTACTACTCGGGCGGGGTCGTCCTCGACCACGACTCGCCGGGCGTCTGTTACGCCTCGGTCGGGAACCACGACTGCAGCGCGCTCGCCCCCCTCCGACGCGTCGACGGCGCGTGGCGGACGACGGAGGTCGCGAACGGGGACGTGTGAGCCCGACGGTCCCGCGGCGTTCGAATAGACTCTTGGTCCCGGCGCGCGCACGGTCGAGCATGTGCCAGCGGAGGGACGACCGTGCCCACATGTAACGAGGCGGACTGCGAGGAGGAGGCCGTCGTGGAGTTGCACGTCCCCTGGGCGGCAAACAGGCTGGTGTGTGCGGGTCACGCCCGCGTCGCCGCCCGCCAGGACGGCGTCGTCGCCGACCCGCTCGACGACGCCGACGACGCCTGGCCCTGACGGCCCGGTCACCCCATCGCTCGTGAGCCCTCTATAGACTATTGGGGGGCGTTTCAACCGCCGCTCATGCCGGCAGGGAAACGCCTCACGTCCGTGGAATTTCCAGCGGAACGAACGGGGTTCGCGACGGCGAAACGAGCGACCGGGGTCAGACCGTGGTCGCCATCATCACCTCGTCGACGTAGTCGCCGTCGAACTTGTAGTGGTTCTCGCGAACGGCCTCGGTCTCCCAGCCGTGGTCCTCGAGGAACTCGATGCCGCGCTGGTTGGTCGCGGGGATGGAGTTGTAGATCTTCTCGATGCCGTTCTCGGCGGCCCACTCGACACCCCTGTCCAGCAGTTCGCTCCCGATGGAGCGCCCGCGGTACTCCTCCAGAACGCCGACGGTGAGTTCGGCCGTGTGGTTGAGTTTCTCGGCCTCGTTGATGTCGATGTGGACCCAGCCGACCACCTCGTCGTCGACGGTGGCGACGAAGAACACCCGCGACTCCAGTTCGTTGTGGCGCAACAGCACCTCCTCGTGGTCGACGACGTCGGCCACCGTCTCGGCGTCGACGTAGGTACCGCCCCCGATCGACCGCCGAATGACGCCCACCAGGCCGGTCAGGTCCTCCTCCCGGGCCCGCCGGATGTGTACCTCGACGCCCGCCGACTGGAACTCCGTCTCCAGTTCGTCCTCGTAGGCGATGCGGAGTTCGTCGCCGGCCTCCTTCAGGACCCCGTCGCGCTTGAGGATGGCGACGTGGTGGCCGAACGCGCGCGGTTCCATGTTCAGGGCCCGGCGCGCGCGGTCCGGTTCGACCGACCCGTGGCGCTCGACGTACTCGTAGATGTCCCGCCGGTCGTCGTGGTCGAACTCCAGCGTCTCGGTGAGCTGCATGCCACGTGATACCACTCCACGCTACTTAACCGTTGTTCACAGATCCGATCGGTTACAGGAACCCACCGCTGGCGGTGACTGCGGCGCGTCAATCTATGACAGATAGATTATAAAATTCGGTCGACGGGTGTCGACCTCGCACCTTCGCTCGGCCGTCGCCGGGCGAGCGTCACCGGGGGTCCGGTATCACCGGTGACCGCCGCCCCGCGTCGGCCAGCTGCTCCCGGCGCCGGGTTCGCCGCGTTCGGGCACGCCCGTCAGGACGCGGGCGACGTCGACGACGTTGTGGGTGTCGACCAGCGCCTCGGCGGCCTCTCGCACCGTGAAATCGGCGTCGTAGTCGACGCCGTAACAGGCGGCGTAGAGTTCGAGGTAGGCGTTCATCGCGCCCTCTAACTGGGCGAACTCCTCGGTCTCGAAGCGGTCCCACTCGCCCGACCGGGCGTCGACGTAGACGGCCACGGCCTCGCCGAACCCTTCGCGGAGGTACGCGACGGCGCGCTCCTCGTCGGGCGGGTCTACGGGCGGGTCGAAGGACTCGTGCGCCGCTCGCGCGTCGGCGGCGAGCGTCGCGATCCGGTCTTCGTACGGCGAAACCATGTCTCGGAACGGGACGGGGTGTGGACGGTCAGCCCTGGTTGTACTCGACGCCCTTGCCGCCCCGGGGGTGGGTCCAGTCGGTGTCGGCGACGACGGCGCAGGTGCCACACTCGACGCAGGGCTGGGTGTCGAGGCTGACGACGTGTTCCTCGTCCCCGTTGGTCTGGACGTACTCGTCGCGGTAACAGCCACCGCCGAAGTCCTTCGCGCTGACCGGACAGGCCGTGACGGCCGCCCCGCTCGCGGCGAAGGAGTTGTCGCGCAACTCGATGTGGGGGTTGCCCTCGTCGATGTCGTAGGTCAGGTCGCCGATGCGGTCGTCGAGTTCGGGCGTCTCGATGGTGTTCTCGCCGGCGACCGGCGCACCGAGCTCCTCCCCGATCACCGTCGGGACGGTCACGTACCCGAGTTTCGTGTCGGGCAGCATGCCGACGAGGAACGGCGAGTTGTAGAGCCGTTCGAGGCTGTTGCCCATGGCGCCGATGACGGCCCGGCCCACCGCCGAGTCGGCGACGGCGTTAGTCACCGACGCGACGGGTTCGGCCTCGCCGATCTTTCCGAGGGTCCGGTAGCGCGTCGGCCGGAGTTTGTCCATGACGCCCTCGTTTTCGAGTTTGCTCTCGTAGCGGTCGCCCGCCTCGGTGGCGTCGCCACGCGACCTGGCGTCGACGAACGCCTCCGCGGCCAGCGCGCCGGCCGTGACGGCGTGGTTCATCCCCTTGATGATCGGCCCCTGGGCCTGCATCTGCCCGGCGGCGTCGCCCACCAGCAGGAGGCGGTCGCGGTGGGGCGAGGGGTGTGCGACCTTCTTCGAGTCCGGGACGAGTTTGGCGCTGTACTCCAGTTCCTCGTACTCGTCGCCGAGCCACTCCGCCAACAGCGGGTGGGTCAGCAGGTTGTCCAGCAGTTCCTGGGGTTCGTAGCGGTTCTCCGCGATGGAATCGAGGTGGAAGACCGTCCCGATAGACAGCGAGGATTCGTTGGTGTAGAGGAAGCCACCGCCGCGGGCGTTCTCGAAGAGGTCCCCCGAGAACAGGTGGGCGACGCCCTCGCCCTCCGCGACGTTGAACCGCTCCTCGATGGCACCGTCGGGCATGTCGACGACGGCTTTGACGCCCTGGAACCACTCCTCGGGCTCCTCCCAGTCCATGAGGCCGGCGTCGCGTGCGAGTTCGGAGTTGACGCCGTCGGCGCCGACTATCACGTCGGCACGGATGGGGTCGAGTTCGTCGCAGGTGACGCCGACGATGCGTCCGCCCTCCCGGAGGAGGCCGTTGACGCGGACGTCCGTCAGGAGGCCGCCGCCGGTCTCGCGGGTCATCTCGTGGACGCGGTCGGCGAGCCACGAGTCCATCTTCCGCCGGAGCACGGCGTCGGCCCACTCGGTGTCGTGGTGGTGCAGGTCGTGCAGGTCGAAGGTCTTGACGTTGCGACCCGAGACGTTGTGGATGTAGTGGTCGGTGACCGCGCGTTCGGTCGCCTCCTCGCGGAAGTCGGGGAACAGGTCGTCGATGGTGTACGGCGAGGACTCCTCGGCGTAGATGAGCCCGCCGGAAACGTTCTTCGACCCGGCGTCGGCCCCCCGTTCGAGCACCAGCGTTTCAACGTCGTTGCGTGCGAGCGTCGCGGCCGCGGCGGCGCCGCCCGGTCCGGCGCCCACCACCACGGCCTCGTAGTGTTCGTAGTCGTCTGTCATCGGTGGATCCCGTGTGTCTGCCGTTCGGTCCGCGTCCGTGCCGCGTCGGTCCGGTCGTCGGAGTCGGTCATCAGTCGTCGCTCGCCTCCGCGAGCGCCGCGGCCAGTTCGCCCTCCTCGACGGCCCGCGTCAACTCGGGCAGCACCTCGAAGAGGTCGCCCTGGACGTAGTAATCCGAGAAGTCCCGGATGTCCGCGTCGGGTTCGGTGTTGATCGCGATGATCGTGTCGGACTCGTCCATGCCGACCTTGTGCTGGATGGCGCCCGAGATGCCCGCCGCGATGTAGACGTCGGGTTCGACGACCTGGCCGGACTCGCCGATCTGGCGGTCCTCGCCGATGTACTGCTCGACGTGGCCGTCGAAGCTGTACGAGGAGGTGATCACGCCACGCGACAGTCCGAGGGCGGCGTCGTCGAACGCCTCGACGAGGTCCAGGCCGAGTTCGATCCCCTCCGTGGGGGCGTCGCCGATGCCACGCCCCATCGCGACGATGACGTCGTGGCCGGTGAGGTCGACCCCCGAATCGAGCGTGTCGTACTCCAGTACGTCGACCCCGAACCACCCCTCGTCGAGGTCCATCTCGTACTCGACCACCTCGCCCTCGCGTTCGCGGTCGGCCTCGGGAACCTCGAAACTCCCCGGGATGACCGAGGCGCCCTGCGGGTGGAAGTCCCGGAAGGGCTTGTCGATACAGAGGATAGTCGAGTACTCGAACCCCGAGAAGTCCGGGCGCTTCATGTGCAGGATGCGGTCGAACTCCTTGCTGTCGCCGGGCACTCCCGTTTTCGCGGGGTTGGAGATCATCGCGTTCTGGACGTACAGCCCCGAACAGTCCGAGGCGAGCCCGGAGTCGAGTTCGCCCTGGACGAGCGCGGAGAGGTCCCGGCCGTTGTTCGTCGCCGGGAACAGCGTGAACCGGGGCTCGTCGTAGTCCTTCCAGTCGACGTCCTCGTGACCCTCGCTGGCGAGCTGGCCGCCCGCGCGAGCCATGTCGACGAAGGCCTCGGTGTAGGGCTTGTGACGGAACCGCTCCAGGCGGTGGTCCTCGAGGTAGACGACCCTGTCGGCGCCGTAGGCGACGACCTCGTCGGCCAGGTCCGCCACGTCGTCGCCGATGAGCACTGCGACGACCTCTTCCTGGGTTCCGTCCTCGGCACCACCGTACCTGCTGGTGGACTCCTCGCCCGACTCGCCGTTCGCCGGGTCCCGGTTGTACTCGTCCATCATCTCGCGGGCCTTGCCGAGCATCTCCCGCGAGACGTCGATGAGTTCGCCGTGCTGGGTCTCGCAGTAGACCCACATGTCCCGATACACCCCGTCCTCCATGTCCTCGACCCACTGCTTGTCCGCGGTCGGGTGGTCCAAGTCGGGGTGTTTCTCCTCGGGCGGGACGTACTCGAGTTCTTCCTCGTCCTCGTCGTTGCCGCCGGTGACGGCCTCGATCTGGCTCTCGATGCGCTCCTTGGCAGTCTTGCGGTCCTGGCCCTCCTTCTCGCGTTCGAGCAGGTCGCGCAGGGCGTCGACGTCTTCGATCTTCCGGACGACGTTGGCGAGGTCCGCGACTGTCATCTCCGACAGGTCGATGTCCTCGCCCGAGACGTCCTCGTCCTCGGCCTCGACTTTCTCGAGGCGGTCCTCGATGAGCGTCTTGACGGGAGCGCGGTCCTCCCCGCCCGCCTCCAGTTCGAGCATCTCGCGCAGCTCGTCGGCGTCGTCGACCTCTCTGATCTTCGGGCCGAGTTCAGCGATCTCGAGTTCGGTGGGGTCTATCTCTGGCATCGTCAGTCACCTGCCGCGTAGGGGGTAAGCTCCTCGAGTACCTGTTCCATCTCCACGTCGTCGTCGGGGTCGACCGGCGTCGCCTCGCGCTCGGAGGGCGCCTTGGGAATGGGGTCGACGCCCGCGACGATGGTCGGGGAGCCGTCGAGCCCGATGTAGTCGGGGTCGAGGTTGAGTGCCTCGTGGTTCCACATCGTAAACCGGTCCCAGTCCGTTGGCTCTCTGTCCGTGTCGTCGGCGAGGTACTCGCCGAACTCGTCGGCGCGCTCCTGGGTCCGGTCGCGCAGGTCCTTGTGCTTGAGGCGGTGTTCCGCGCGGTGATAGGACACCTCGAACTCCGGGTCCGTGACGATGAAGGCAGGCATCGGGGCCTCTACCGTCTCGATCTCGTCGGCCTCGGCCTCGACGAGGCGCTTGGCCCGCACTACTTCCTCCTCCGGGTCGACGTCCAGCGAGATGACGTGCGTGACGAGCGGCATGTCCAGACACCACTCCGTCTGGGGTCCGGTGTGGCCCGTCTCGCCGTCGGCGGTTTTGAAGCCCGCGAACACGAGGTCTGGCTGTTCGTCGAGCTGGTCGATGCCGGTCGCGGCGGTCATGGCCGTCGCCCAGGTGTCCGCGGCGCCCATCTCGCGGTCCGAGAGCAGGTACAGGTCGTCGGCGTAGACGTCCCGCATGCCCTCCTGGAGGACCTCCATGTAGCCGGGCGGCCCCATGCTCATCAGCGAGACGGTCCCGCTGTGGCGGACTTTTGTCTGGAGCGCCGCCCGCAGGGCGTACTTGTCATTGGGATTCATCACCGTCGGGGTCTTCCCGCGCTCCAGGTGGCCGTCCTCGTCGAACGAGACCTGCCCCTCCCTGAAGTCGGGAACACCTTTCGTGAGTACTACAGTGCGCATCGTTGTAACTGACCTATCTCGAACGCAGAGCGGCGCAATCGTAAGTTTTTCGTCGGGCAGAAATCCGGAGACGTGACGCGTCTCAGTAGTGGGACGAAATCCCGCCGATTGCCGCCTCCTCGTACGTTCTCAGTAACAGGTTCTGCGAGTTCGTGTCGGTCCAGTAGAACGACCCGGCGGGACGGCCGACGAGGAACCGTTCGGCCGCCGGTCAGATACGACCGGCGCGCCCGGGGTCGACGTCGATGGCGTCGACCGGACAGACGTCGACACAGAGCATACAGTCGATGCACTGGTCCTCGTGGGCGGGGTCGGCTTTGATCTCGCTTTCGGGATGGTCGGGCGTGTCCACCCACTCGAAGACGTCGACCGGACAGTCCTCCAGACAGGCGCCGTCGGCGATACAGATGTCGAAGTCGACGGCGACGTGCGTGCCGTGGATCCCCAGCGTCTCCGGTTCGTCGACCGGGCCCCACACGTTGTGGCCGTCGTGTTCCTCTACGATGTCGCGGTTGTCCTCGAACTGTGAGTCGATAGCCATCGCTGTCAGAAACTGCCACGCCAGTCCACGTAAACCTTGTCCCGACCGACTCCGGGACCGCCCGACGGAGTGCTCGCGACCCGGCGATGTGTGTCGACGACTCGGTGGGACGCGAGCCGGCGGCGTGGCTCAGGTGGTGAGGACCGTGTTGTTCGTGAGCGTGTTGATCGCGCGCCGGAGGCGTTCGGTGACGGCCTGGTCGGAGATGCCCAACTCCTCCGCGAGTTCGACGGTCGTACAGGTGCGCGGGATGTCGTAGTAGCCCCGTTCGACGGCGAGGACGAGCGCCTCGCGCTGGGGGTCGGTCAGGCCGAACCACGGCCCCTGTCTGGGTTCGCTCGGGTTGTAGACCCGGTGGACTTCGAAGGGGATGGCTCGCTCCTCGCAGGCCGCCTGGAAGGTCGACATCGCGTCACGCGAGGGAAAGCGGAGTTCGAACTGCCAGTTCGAGTCCGTTCCCGTCGCGTTCAACACGTAGGCGTCGACGCTCCGGATCGTCCGGAAGACCGGATCGTCCCCGGCCGTCCAGTCTATCGTGTACAGCACCCTGTCGTCGAACGCGTCGACGACCTCGACCGCCTCGACTGCGGACGAATCGAGGATCCGGTCCTCGAAGTTCGCGAAATCCGCGTCGTAGACCCAGAAGTACGGGACCGCTCGCCCGCCCACGGGGACGAATGATTCCAGTTCCGCCGTCGCCGGCGGCGCGAGTTCCACGATGCGCCCCAACTCGAAATCACCCGACGGAATACTTATTTCAGCGATGACGCTCATACCCACTGTCTTTCGATGTATTCACCGCCCGGTGATAGCCGATCACCATGACACATCATGCTGATCTCACAGCTCCGCTATCACGTCTCGACCGAAATACCTGACACCGTCTATATTTTGTTGAAATGATTGTTTTGTGACAGGGGAAATGATACGGAAATATAACTTTCCGGCGGGTCTCTCACCGCCGACGCCGGCCTACGGGTGGGCGTAGTAGGCGACGATATCGCCCTCGGCCGGGACGGCGTCGAGCCGGGCGAAGCCGACGCGCTCGAACTGGAGGACGGTGTCGGAGTCGTACTCGCGGACGCCGGGTTCCGCGACTCCGGAGACGTCGCCGTCCATCGTCCGGAGCACGAGTAAAGGCCCGTCGGCGGGTGCCCAGTGGACGACGTCGACGTCGCCCTCGCGGACGGCGTCGATGTCGTCGTCGGTAAAGGCGAGGGCGTCGCCGGTGTCGCGGACACAGCCGTAGCCCTTGAGCCAGACGCGCTCGCCCTCGCCGGGCAGGTCGTCGGGTTCGACGGCGACGGCGTCACCGACCGGGATCTCGCGGCGGCCGCGGTCCTCGTGGTCGGGGTGGACCGGCGGGGAACCCGCGTCGGGGCCGCCCTCGACCGGCCGCTCGACCGGGTCGCGGGCGAAGAAGGCGCGGTCGGTCTCGTCGTCGATCAACTCCCGGTTGTTCGCGTACACCGAGGACATCGCCAGGTCGATGTTCGATGTGGAGGTGCCGAGTTCGACCATCGCGTCGACGATGGCCTGACCCTCGATGCCGCGCCGTCGGAGACTCGCGAGCGTCGGCGCGCGCGGGTCGTCCCACCCCGAGAGCTCGCCCGACTCGACCAGCTCTCCGATCGTCGACGTGCTCATCGGCACGTCGTACTCGTCGACCTGCACGCGGCCCCAGTGGACCACTTCGGGGTACTCCCAGCCGAAGTAGTCGTAGACGAAACGCTGTTTCTTCGCCGAGTCCTGCAGGTCGATCCCCCGGATGATGTGCGTGATGCCGGTGAGGTGGTCGTCGACGCCCGACTGGAAATCGAGCATCGGCCAGCAGCGGTACTCGCTGGCCGCCTCGCGGGGGTGGGGGCGGTCGATCATCCGGAAGCCAACGAAGTCCCGCAGTGCGGGGTTCTTGTGCTCGATGTCGGTCTTGACCCGTAGCACCATCTCGCCGGAGTCGTACTCGCCCGCGACCATCGATTCGAACTCCTCGCGCACAGTATCGGGGTCCTTGTCGCGGTGGGGACAGGCCTGCCCCGCGTTCTTCAGGTCCGAAAAGCCCTCCTGGGGGCACGAACAGGTGTAGGCACCGCCCAATTCGACGAGTTCGCGGGCGTGGTCGTAGTAGATATCCAGACGGTCGCTCGCCCGGATGACGTCGTCCGGTTCGAATCCCAGATAGTCGAGCGAGTCGAGGATGGCGTCGTAGGCGTCCAGGTCGGGGCGTTTGGTCTCCGGGTCGGTGTCGTCGAACCGGCAGAGCATCCAGCCGTCGTAGGTCTGCTTGTACGTGCCGATGACGGCGGGCATCCGCGCGCTCCCGAGGTGCCAGGGGCCGTTGGGGTTCGGTGCCAGGCGCATCCGGACCTCGTCGTACTCCTCGGCGTTGGGCAGGTCCGGGAGGGGCTGGTCGTCTTCCTCGTCCTCGCGCTCCAGGTCTTCGAGGCGCTCGGGAGCGAGTTCGGCCAGGCGCTCGCGCTGTTCGTCCCTGTCGAGGGCGTTGACGCGTTCGACGACCGGTGCGACGACGCCCGCGACTTCGTCACCGTACTCCCGAAACTCGGGGTTCTCGCCCATGAGCGGCCCCATGATCGCGCCCACCTGGGCGTCGCTGTCGTGTTTGAGCGCGTTGTAGAGGGCGCTCGCCTCCGCGGCGGCCTCGACGCGCTCGCGTGCCTCGTCGTCCATTACCCGACTCGTGGCCCGCGGGGGTCAAAACGCCGTTGGGTTCGAGTCGGAGAAACCACGCGGGTGACCAGCATTGCACCGACAACGTGGCGCGCGTGGCGTACGAAGATATATCGCGTAGCGACCGCGAGCGGGCCGGGGCCTTTCGACTCTCGCCTAACGCGCAGCATCGATTCGCCCATGCGCTCGGTTCACACTCCCGAGACCGAGCAGGGCAGACGAGTCACTACCTCGAACCCACGACACCTAACTACCCGGCCCTCACAGGAGAAGACGATGACACCGGGGCGGCGGTTCGCGGACGAGCGCGGCGGCCTCCAGCGACCGGTGGTCTGGCTGGTCGTCCTCGTCGTCGCGGCCGCCGCGGCGGGGTCGGTCGTCCTTTTCGCCGACGAAGTGCGCCGGGACGTGCCAAACAGCGAGTTCGCGGTCTCCTTCGACGAGGAGACGCGGACGGTCACCGCCGAACACGCCGGCGGCCAGGCGATAACCGACCGGACCACCAGGCGCCTCGTACTGGTCTTCGAGGACGCGAGCGCGGGCACCACCTCGCGGGTGGTCTGGGTCAGCGACGTGGGCGGTCCCATCAAGCGCGGCTTCGACTACCCGGTCGAGGCGGGTGATTCCTTCAGCGTGGACGACCCGACTGTCGACGCCGACGGCGACGAGAACGTCCTCGACGCCGACGGGAGCGTGGGCTTTTCGTTCGATTCCGGGGACACCGTGCGCGTGGTCTGGACCGGGTCGCGCCTCGGTGGCTCCGCTCGGACGGTGACGCTCGCGAACGCGACCATCGGATGACACGGTTATTCGCCCTTGCTCACACGCCCTGTCGCATCAGGTGACTCCGGAGGACGTCGTTTTCCTTGTTGCCGGCGACTGGGTTGACGAGGACGACGGTGTCGTCACTCCCGAGGTGACCGCTTGCGGCGAGTTCGTGGGCGGCGGCGGCACCGACGCCGCCAGTCGCGCTCATCTCGACGCCCTCGGTGGCGAGTGAGACGGCGGCCTCCAGCGCGTCGTCGTCGGAGACGCCGACGGCCCACCCGCCCGTCTCGCGGAGCGCGTCGAGCGCCAGCGCCCCGCCCGCCGGGTCGGGCACTTCGAGCGCGCCGACGAGCGTGTCGGGTCGCTCCCACGGGTCGGTGTCGTCCGCGCCCGCGTCGTCGGCGGTGACGATGGGCGCACACGCCTCCGGTTGGGCGACGTGGAGCGCGGGGGGTCCTTCGATCAGCCCCGCGGCGTCGAGTTGGGTCGCGGCGAGGTGGCTCCCGACGACGCCCAGCCCGTGACCGGTCGGGTGGACGACGGCGTCCGGGACCGCCCAGTCGAGCTGTTCGAGGACTTCGAACAGGAGGGTCTTGGCGCCCTCGTGGCGGTAGGGTTCGTCGAACGGCGCGAGCGAGTGCGTGGTGGGGGGATCCTCGCTCGCCGCGTCGGCCATCGCGTCCGCGAAGGCGTCGACAGCGTCGGGATACCGGCCCTGGACGACGGACATGTCGCCGCCGTGGACGTTGGTCATAGCCTTGGCGACGAACGTCGAGCGCGCCGGGACGAACGCCTCCGAGTCGAGGCCGGCGCGGGCGGCGTAGGCCGCGGCCGACTGCCCGGCGTCGCCCGTCGTCGGCAGCGCTACCCTCTCGGCGCCGCCTTCGCGAGCGGCCGAGACCGCCAGCGCCACGCCGCGGTCGGCGGTCGTCCCCGTCGGATTCGCGCCCTCGTCTTTGACGTAGACCGCGCCGACGCCCAGTTCGTCGGCCACGCCCGGGCAGGAAACCAGCGGCGTCGTCCCCTCGTCTATCGTCGTCTCGGGCGCGAACGGGAGCAGGTCGGCGTAGCGCCCGACGCCATCGAAGCGCCTGTCGGCGAGCGTCTCGCGGTCGAGTCCGACGGCGTCGGCGTCGTAAGTCGCGACGAGCACTCCGCCACAGTCGGGACACCGGCCCGCGACCGCTGCGGGGTCGTGGGACGCGTCACACTCCGCACAGTCGAGGCCGGACAGCGCCGCTGTCGTCTCCATGCCGGAGTCTGGGGGGGCATCGACTAATCCCTGTTCGTTTCCGGCGCTCGCGCTGTCGGGGCGGAGACACCGAGTGTTTAGTGAGCGCGCTCGAAGGGGCGGGTATGACCGATGTCGCCATCGCGGGCGGCGGGCTGGCGGGGCTGGTCGCGGCCCGCCGCCTCGCCGACGCGGGACTCGACGTGACGCTGTTCGAGCGCCGGACGGAACTCGGCGGACGGGTCCGCTCGCGCGTCGTCGACGGCTACACGCTCGACTGTGGGTTCCAGGTCATGTTCACCGCTTACCCCGCCGTCCGGGCGGAACTGGACCTCGACGCACTCGATTTGCGGGCCTTCGCGCCCGGCGCAACGATCGCCCGGGCGAACCACCGTTCGACGCTCGCCGACCCGCTGCGCGACCCCTCCTCGCTCGTCGAGTCCGCACTCAACACCGACGTCTCCCTCGGGGACAAGTTCCGGACGCTCAGGCTCCGCCGCGCGCTGGTCGACGAGGACCCCGAGACCCTGTTCGACGGCCCCGACGAGACCATCCGCGAGTACCTGCGGCGGTGGGGTTTTTCCGAGCGCTTCCTCGACAACTTCGCCGCGCCGTTCTACGGCGGGATCACGCTCGACCGCTCGCTCGCCACGGACGCCGGCGTCTTCCGGTACACCTTCGCGATGCTCTCGCGCGGGCGGACCGTCGTCCCCGCCGACGGGATGGGTGCCATCCCCGCCCAGCTCGCCGCCCGCGCCCGCGCGGCCGGTGTGACCCTCGAAACCGACGCCGGGATCACCGGTATCGACGGGCACGAGGGCGAGGTGACCCTCGAGACGGGCGGCGAGACCGTCACCGCCGACGCCGCCGTCGTGGCGACCGACCCCCGCGCGGCCCGGGGGTTGACCGGCGTCCAGTCCATCCCGACCGAGGCCCGCAGTTGCGTCACGCAGTACTTCGCGATGGACGAACGCTCACTCGATACGGGCAAGCGCATCCTCCTCAACGCCGCCAGCGAGCGGCCCAATACCGTCGCCCCCCTCTCGACGGTCGCCCCCGAGTACGCGCCCGAGGGCCGGACGCTGCTCAGTGCGACCACGCTCGGCGACCCCGACGCGAGCGACGCGGAACTCGCGGACCGCGTCCGCGACGCGCTCGCGACGTGGTACCCCGAACACCGTTTCGACGACGTCACTCTCCTCGCGACCGACCGGATCGCGTTCGCCCAGTTCGCCCAGCCACGCGGCTTCCGCGACGACCTGCCCGCCGTCGACGCGCCCGAGGGACCGGTCTTCCTCGCAGGCGATCACACGCAGTGGTCGTCCATCCAGGGCGCCATGAAAAGCGGCCGGGTCGCCGCCGAGGCCGTGCGCGACGCAGTCTGACGGTCGACGCCGATCCGACAGATATACACCCGGACACGAATAGTTCACCGGGCCAGTTGCTGGTCCGGGGGCAACGCGACTTCTCCCGGCCGGCCAGTGCACGAGACTGTTGCGTGGTTCGTGTCCGGGTGTAGAGTACGACTGGTCGTCGGTAACTCCGAGCACAGGGGTCATCGAGACCGTCGCAATCGCGAAGAACAGTGAGCCCACGGCACTCGAACCGTTGTACAACTCGGTCGATGCGGACGCGCTAGATGCACTCCTCGATTCCGACGGGTTCCACTCGGCTGACGGAGTGACTACTGTTTCGTTCGCGTTCGCTGACCATGATGTAACGGTTCAGAACAACGGGGTCGTCGTCATCCAGCCGACCGAGCTACGACACGGATCAAAGTAACACCGGACGAATCCGATATCGAATCATCGACCCGGAAGACTCGGTGTCTCTCGTGGGAGACAGTGACCTCAGGGACTCGGCAGCGACACTTCTTCAGGGAGCGAGTCGAGCACTGTTTCGACCTGTTCGTCGGGATGGTACCGGACGGCACCGGTTCTGTGTTCGTATTCGACGACACCGTGGTCTGCTAACTTCGGCAGGTGAGTGTGTTGGAGTTGCATGGCGAGTTCTTTACGGTCCCGCGGTGGACCGTTTTTCGAGTCGGAGGCTCGACTGGATATCTGCTTGACGAGGTCATCGAACTTCGTGGTTCCGGTAGCCTCGTGGCGCAGGTGGTGGATGATCCGACGTCGGTTCCGATCAGCGACGACTTGGGGACACGCGTCGAGACTGTGATTCGTCATAGTGGGTCACTCTCTACCGAGGTGCATCAGTTGTAGCGATTTTCACACGTGACTCAGAAACAAGGCCAGCGCGCTGTATTCATACTGTCGGACACAAGTACGTGAACACGCTCGCCGGGAACACGCCAGCGAAACGCCCGTTCCCGGTCGAACGAGCCACCGACGGTGGCCTCACGTGTGTCCGACAGTATCATCAGGACTCCCTGAAAATCTGCGCCATTTGGTTGGTTTCTGAGCGTTCAGTCCGCACGTCGGAGCGAACGAGAGACGGTTCCGTACACGGCAACTCCTACCACTCTTCCAGTCGCATCGTCATCTCCTGTCGGGGGTGCATCGTCAGAGAGGGCATCAGTTCGAGGGGCGTCTCGCCCTCGAAGACCAGCGAGTAGTCGCTGGCGACGGTGGCGACGATGAGTTTGGCCTCCAGCAGCGAGAGGTGTTTGCCGATGCAGTGGCGCGGGCCGCCGCCGAAGGGGAAGTACGCGAAGCGGGGGCGGTCGCTCCGCCGTTCGGGGCTGAACCGCTCGGGGTCGAATTTCGCGGGTTCGTCCCAGTGCCGTTCCGAACGGTGGACGCCCCACTGGGGGAGCATGAGCGTCGCGCCCGCGGGCATCTCGTAGCCCGACAGTTCGACCGACTCGGTGGGCGTCCGGAAGACGGTGAAGACGGGCGGGTACAGGCGCATCGACTCGTTGATGACCCACTCCAGGTACTCGAACTCGCGGACGTGGTCCATGGTGGGCCGTTCGTCGCCGACGACGTCGTCGACCTCCTCGTGGACGCGCCGTTCGGCCTCGGGGTGTTCCGAGAGGAGGAACCAGGTGTACGTGAGAGTGAGGGCGGTCGTGTCGTGACCCGCGAGCAGCATCGTCATGAGTTCGTCGCGCAACTGCTCGGCGGTCTGGTCGCCGCGTTCGCGAGCGCGCAGGAGGACAGAGAGGAAGTCCATCGGCACGTCGGCGTCGCCGCCGACTCGCTCGACGTCGCTGGGGCCCTCGGTGCCCCGACGGGCCTCGATGATCTCCTCGAGCACCCCCTCCAGCGTCTCGACGGCCGCCTCGTACTCCTCGTCGCCGGGCATCGGTACCCAGTCGGGCATCGCGAACCTGAGCGGGTCCGGCTCGAAACGCCGGCCGAGGGGCTCTAACTGGGCCTGGACTTTCCGGACGCGCTGGTCCGAGAGTTCGACGCCCATCATCAGGTCGAGGATGACGTCGAGCGTGACGCGGGCCATCTCGCTTTCGGCGTCGACCGACTGGCCGGGCGACCAGCGCTCGACCATCGTCTCGGCGTGGCCGGCGATACGGTCGTCCATGTCCATCAGGCGACTCATCCGGAACGCGGGGTTGGCCAGTTCCCGCTGTTTCTGCCAGGTCTCGCCACTGCTCAGGAGCAGACCGTCGCCGAGCAGGTCACCCAGCGCGTCGCTCTGGAAGTCGGGTTTTCGGAAACGGTCGGCCTCGGAAACGAGGACTCGCTCGATGGCCGTCGGATCCGTGATCAGGTAGGTCTCCATCGGTCCCATGTCGAAACTCGCGACGTCGCCGTAGACGTCCTCGAGCGCCTCGATGAACGCGAACGGGTCGTCAGCGTACTTCCGGCTGGCGCCGAAGAGCGGCTCACCTTTGGGTCCCGGCGGTGCGTCTGCCATCGGCCGGAGTTACGGCTATACACTGATGAATGGTTCGACAGGCGGGCCCGGCGCACAGCCCGCGACGAGAGCCGGCACGCCCTGCCGGGCCGCGGTGACTTTTCCCGGCGCCCATCGAACGGACCGTATGGCACTCGAGGAGACGGTTCCGGAGACGGTCGAGGCGTACGCGACGGCTATCGGTCCCGACACCGACGACCTGATCGAGGAGATGGGCGCACAGGCCGAACGCGAGGGGTTCCCCTACGTCGGGCCGGCCGTCGGCGGCTGGCTCGCGATGCTCGCCCGCTTTGCCGACGCGGAGCGCGTCTTCGAGTTCGGATCGGGATTCGGCTACTCGGCGTACTGGTTCGCGCGGGAACTGCCCGAGGGCGGCGAGGTCGTCCTCACCGAAATCGACGAGGACGAACTCGAGGACGCCCGGGCGTACTTCGAGCGCGCCGACGTCGACCCGACGCCCCGCTTCGAACTCGGCGACGCCATCGAGACCGTCGAGGACTACGAGGGTCCCTTCGACGTCGTCCTGGTCGACAACGAGAAAGACCGCTACGCGGAGGCGTTCGAATCGGTGCGGGACAAGGTCGCGCCCGGGGGGGTCGTCGCCGCCGACAACGCGACGGCGGGCGGGTCCATCGACGCGGAGGCCCTGCGAGCCCACTTCGAGGGCGAGGCGGTCGACCTCGACAGCATGTCGGCGGGCATCGCCGAGTACGTCGAGGCCGTCCGCGCGGACCCGGCGTTCGAGACGGTGCTCCTGCCGCTGGGCGAGGGCGTCGCCGTCAGCCAGCGCGAGCACTGATGGACGCGGGGGCCGACCCTCACCGACGACTGGCGCGTCGCCCCGCCTTTCTTACGCCTGGGGCCGCCACGGTGGCACGATGGCCGTCAGGCAGCACAAGTCGAAACACGAGCGCATCGCGGACCTCCCGCTGGTCACCGAGTCGGCCACGGTGGTCGGGGTCGAAGCGATGGACCGCGACCGCACGTCGGAGGTCCGCGAGGCGGTCGACCACTGGTTCGAGGAGGCGGGCCTGGCCGACCGCTACGACTCGGTCAGCGACTACGAGGACTGGGCGGCGCTCGTCGACGAACTCCACGAGGACGGGTACCACCGGTTCGCCCGGCGCTGTGACACCCTCCGCGAGCGCTTCGAGCGGCCCCACCCGATGCTCACCCGCATCGAACTGGCACCCGACGACCCCTTCGAGTTCCTCGCGGGCCAGTACGTCGGCCTCCGGTATCGGGGCAACTCGCGGGCCTACTCGATCGCGAGTTCGCCTACCCGCGACACCGTCGAGATCTGCGTCAGGCGCGTCCCCGGGGGACGGCTCTCCCCGAAACTCGTTGGGGACCTGGCGGTCGGTGACGAGGTGACGATGCGAGGGCCGCGGGGCGACCTCGTCCTGAACGACCCCTCCCCGCGGGACGCGGTCTTTCTCGCCACCGGGACCGGTGTCGCTCCCCTCAAGGGGATGATCGACTACGCCTTCGAGACCGGCCAGGACGTCTACGACGGGGAGACACGGGACGTCTGGCTCTTTCTCGGTGCCGGGTGGGCGGACGACTTGCCCTACAACGACCAGTTCCGCGAGTACGCCCGCGAGCACGACCACTTCCACTACGTGCCCTGTCTGAGCCGCGAATCGTATCTCACCGACTGGGACGGGGAGAGAGATTACGTCCAGCACTCCCTGCTGAAACACGTCGACGAGACGGCGCTACAGACGGGGCTGAGCCGGCGGATGGAACGGTGGTTCGAGCGCGACCCCGACTCGGGTGTCGAGGCGCGCATCGACCCCGGGAACGCCGAAGTGTACGCCTGTGGCATCAACGCGATGGTCCACAGCCTCGTGACCGCCGCCGAGAAGGTCGGCGTCCCCGACGACTGCATCGACGCCGAAGGCTTCGGGTGAAGCGGTACGGTCCGTATCAGTCCAGCTGTCGGCGGGCGAATTCGCCGGAAACGTCTCGGAACCACGCCGGAAACGCACGAGTGCCCGGAGGTTGACCAGGACGTGGATCGTCTGGAAGACCCCGAAGTAGCCGATGAGCCAGCGGGCGGCCCTGCTCTCCGGACCCGGAATGGTCTCGCCCATGCCTTCGAGTCGATGCGGGGAGTTGTAACTGTACTGGGAGCTGGGCCGGTCCGGCCCGCTCGCTCACGGTTCGCTCCCCGAGTCGCTCGCCGTTCGCTATCGAGGCCCTCT